>NZ_JBBOOK010000002.1:626854-940282 GCF_038003045.1 Sporosarcina sp. FSL W7-1349 | reverse complement strand
AAAGATTCGTTTTGTTCGTTTCACCGACGGGGTCGGCTTCCGAACTTTATTTGTTGACGTTTTGCTGTTCAGTTTTCAAGGTTCATTTCGTTGCCGTTGTGTTTCGCAGCAACTCTTATATCATACCAAGCTGCATTCATAATGTCAACAACTTTTTTCAATTTCTTTTTTCGTTGTTTGCCGTTATGTGAAGCGCAACGTTCTCTACTATACTCCGATGTCTTCTACTTTGCAACCCCTAAATTAAAAAAAGTTGTTTCTTTGATAAAGAACAGCTACCGAGCTGATATGCCCGTAGCTGTTCCTCTTCACTCTAACACTCTTTCGATAGCTAAGTGACGATTGGTTGTGAGGTCGATAATCGATTCATCATCGTTTTTCTTCACCATCGGTCGTAGCCGGGCATCACGGTGAACGAAAATGACTTCCCCAACATCGCCATTCGTCAATTTGACTTTCGTGCCGATCGTAATATTGGCGACAAGGTCATGCAATGCTTGGACAACTTTGATATCGAATTTGCCAAACTCCTCTTCCTTGATCATTTCAATCACTTTGAAGGGCGACTCTCGTTTTCGATAGACACGTTCCGATGTCATTGCATGAAAGACATCTGCCACGGCAAGAATTTGCGAGAAGATGGAAATGTCGTTCATTTTAATACCTTTTGGATAGCCGCTACCGTCTAGCCGTTCATGATGTTGAAAGATCGCTATTTTCATTTCTGGGCGTAGAAATGGAGTTTCTTGTACCATTTGATAACTATAGACGGTATGTTTTTTTACTTCTTTGAATTCATCTTTCGTTAGAAAGGAAGCTTTTTCTGTTATCGACCGGTTGATTTTGGCCATGCCGCAATCCGCCAGAACTCCGGCAAGACCCAATTGCAAGACTTGTCCTTTCGGAAACTCCAATTGCTTACCGATCATGGCTGCCAAGATACCGACCGCAATGGAATGATGATAGAGATAATCCTTTGAATTGGAAAACTCATTCAGGACAGTCAACATTTTTTTCTGTTCAATGAAGGTTTCTACCAGTGGAAGAGCAAGTGTACGAACTTTTGCAATATCCGGCTTTACTCCCGCACGCCAACCTTGAAACTCTTTTCGGAAACTTTGAACGACCGACTCATAGCGGTCCTGCAAGTTCAACTTTTCCATCGGGATAATTGCCAACACATCATCCGGGCTCAAGGACTGGGTTCCAGCCGACACGTTCTCCTCTTTATTGATCTGCACTCGTTCTTCCACTTTGACTTTACGTATACCGAACGCTTGGAGAATTTCAAAATGCTCCAGTACAAGCATCGTCCCTTTACGGACGATGGGATCCTTCGTATTTACGAATATATCCTCACTTAAAATAAAACCCGGACGCAAATCACTAACGTCTGTATAAGTTTCTACCATCGCTTTCCCCCGCTTTCAATCCTTTTTGCTTCCTTAATCATACTCCAAATTTTGGACATTGACGATAGGGAATAATTTGCCGCCCTAAATAAAAAAAGTTATTGAAACGCCCACTCAGGACGTTTCAATAACTTCAGTTCATTCATCATTCATTTCATCTTCATCTTCTGGCATGAGATCTTCTTCATGCTCTTCCTCTTCCAACACTTCTTTTTCAACCTTCGCAACAGTGGCGACCAGTTCATCTTCCCCTAACCGGATCAGCCGTACACCTTGCGTACTCCGACCAATGATGGAAATGTCATGGACGTCCATCCGAATCAAAATCCCATGGATCGTGATCAGCATCAAGTCTTCCGACCCGTCTACCGTCTTCATCGCCACTAGCAGGCCATTCCGATCGGTGACATGCAATGTCTTCAATCCATACCCGCCACGGGTCTGAATCCGGTATTCGTCTTCCGGTGTCCGTTTACCGAATCCTTTTTCTGTAACGACCAGAATTTCATCGCCTTCATGGACCGTATCCATGCCGACTGCATAATCCCCTTCACGCAGACGGATCCCGATGACTCCGCCTGCAAGACGACCCATGGAACGGACATCCTCTTCATTGAATTTGATGAGCATGCCTTCTCTCGTTCCAATGACAATATTATCTTTGCTATTCGTCATTTTCACGCCGATCAATTCGTCTTCGCCGCGCAATGTAAGAGCAATCAGTCCGTTGGAGCGGATATTGGCGAATTCAGCTACCGGTGTCCGCTTTACGATTCCATTACGAGTTGCGAAGAACAGATATTTATCAGCATCGAATTCTGGTACCGCAATCATCGCTGTTACTTTCTCGTCCTTGTCTACGCCTAACAGGTTAATAATCGGCAAACCTTTCGCAGTCCGGCTGAATTCCGGTACTTGGTAACCTTTCGTCTTGAAGACACGGCCCCGGCTTGTAAAGAACAAGATCGTATCATGCGTCGACGTATTCAGGAGATGCTCCACAAAGTCATCGTCATTCGTGCCCATTCCTTGAATTCCGCGCCCGCCCCGGCGTTGACTACGATATGTGCTGGCCGGCAACCGTTTAATATACCCGTTATGTGTAAGTGTCAAAACAGAGTTCTCGACAGGGATCAGATCTTCGTCTTCGAGCATTTCAGCACCGCCTGAAGTGATTTCCGTCCGACGTTTGTCTGAAAAACGTTCTTTCACTTCCAGCAATTCCTCCCGGATGATCTGGACCAGTTTCTCTTCATCTGCCAATATGGCGCGAAGCTCAGCAATCAACAACTGAAGCTCCTGATATTCGTCCTCAATCTTATCCCGTTCCAAACCTGTCAATCGTTGCAGTCGCATGTCCAAGATGGCTTGTGCCTGGCGTTCGCTCAAGTTGAAACGTTCCATCAAACCGCTTCTAGCTTCATCCGTCGTTTTGGATCCCCGGATCAAGGCGATGATTTCATCGATATGATCAAGCGCAATTCGCAGACCTTCCAAAATATGTGCCCGATCTTCCGCCTTGTTCAAGTCGTACTGTGTCCGTCTCCGGATGACGACTTTTTGGTGCTCCAAATAATGATAGAGGATCTCTTTCAATGCGAGCACTTTCGGAACGCCGTCCACGAGTGCCAGCATATTGATACCGAAGCTCGACTGGAGGGCTGTCTGTTTATATAAATTGTTCAATAGTACATTGGCGTTTGCATCTCGTCGGACTTCGATAACGATCCGCATGCCTGTCCGGTCGGATTCATCCGCCAAATGTGTGATGCCGTCGATTTTCTTCTCGCGGACCAGCTCCGCGATCTTCTCGACCAAACGGGCCTTATTCACCTGATAAGGCAGTTCGGTGACGATGATCGTCTCCTTGCCGTTCGCTTGCTGTTCGATTTCCACTTTCCCGCGGATAATCAAAGAACCTCTGCCTGTTTCATAGGCTCTGCGGATTCCGCTTCGTCCCATGATGATCCCGCCTGTCGGGAAGTCAGGTCCGGGTACGATTTCCATCAGCTCTTCCGTCGTAATGGCGGAGTTGTCGGCCAATGCCAAAACCGCGTCAATCGTTTCCCCCAAATGGTGTGGAGGGATATTAGTCGCCATTCCGACCGCGATCCCGGACGTTCCATTGACGAGCAAGTTCGGAAACCGGCTTGGCAGGACTATCGGTTCTCTTTCTTGACCATCATAGTTATCCTGGTAATCAATCGTATCTTTATTAATATCACGTAATAATTCCATCGCAATACGGGACATACGGGACTCCGTGTACCGCATCGCGGCTGCCGAGTCCCCGTCTACGGACCCGAAGTTCCCGTGGCCATCGACGAGCATATAGCGATAGTTGAAATCTTGTGCCATCCGGACCATCGTATCGTACACAGCGCTATCACCATGCGGATGATATTTCCCGATGACGTCGCCGACAATACGCGCGGATTTTTTATGTGGTTTGTCCGCCGTATTCCCCAAATCCTGCATTGCATAGAGAATACGGCGATGTACCGGCTTCAACCCATCCCTGACATCGGGGAGCGCCCGGGAAACGATGACGCTCATTGCGTAATCGAGGAATGAGGTTCTCATTTCAGAACTGATATTGATGCCTTGGACACCACGTTTCGGCATATCTGCCATATTGTTAAGCTCCTTTCAGAAGTCGTCTAAACGGAAAAAGCAGGCCGTACAGTATTACGGCCTTACCTTCTCATCTACCATGTATTACGTATCTAAATTTTTCACATACAGTGCATTATCTTCGATGAATCTGCGTCGGGGTTCGACTTCATCACCCATCAGTTGCTCAAATGTGGCATCTGCATCCAACGCGTCCTCTAGCTGGACTTGCAGCAATGTACGTTGCTCCGGATCCATCGTCGTATCCCATAGTTGCTCCGCGTCCATTTCCCCAAGCCCTTTGTAGCGGGTAATGACGGGTTTCGGAGACGCCGGCAACCGGTTGATGATTTCTTGCAGTTCCTCTTCATTATAGCAATATTCTTCATTTTTTCCTGATTTCACGCGGTACAAAGGAGGCTGTGCGATATAGACGTACCCCGCCTCGATGAGCGGCCGCATGAAACGGAAGAAGAATGTCAGAAGCAACGTACGGATATGCGCTCCGTCCACATCGGCATCCGTCATGATGATGATTTTGTGATAACGTGCCTTCTCCAGTGCGAACTCTTCTCCGATCCCCGTGCCAAGCGCAGTGATCATCATGCGAATTTCTGCATTGCCTAAAATCCGATCCAACCGAGCCTTCTCGACGTTCAATATTTTACCACGAAGGGGGAGGATTGCTTGGAAATGGCGGTCCCGTCCGCTTTTTGCGGAGCCTCCCGCCGAATCTCCCTCAACGATATACAATTCACTGATAGCCGGGTCCCGTGAGGAGCAATCCGCCAGTTTCCCAGGCAGGCTGGACACTTCAAGTGCAGATTTCCTTCTTGTGAGCTCCCGTGCATTTTTCGCTGCCAGCCGTGCACGTGCCGCCATCAAGCTCTTATCGACAATTTTACGTGAGACATTCGGGTTCTCTAACAAGAAACGTTGGAATCCTTCTGAGAACAAGGAATTGGTAATCGTGCTCACTTCAGAGTTCCCTAGTTTCGTTTTTGTCTGTCCCTCGAATTGCGGGTCCGGATGCTTGATGGAAATGATAGCGGTCAATCCTTCCCGCACATCATCCCCCGACAAGTTGGGATCAGCTTCTTTCAGCATGCCATTTTTACGCGCAAAATCATTAATGACACGGGTCAATGCCGTTTTAAATCCGGATTCATGCGTCCCGCCTTCATACGTGTTGATATTATTGGCGAATGAAAACAGATTTTCTGCATATCCTGCGTTATATTGCATGGCAATTTCAATTGAAATCCCATCCTTCTCGCCTTCGATGAAAATCGGTTCCTCATGAATCGGTTCTTTATTTTTATTCAAATGCTCGACATATGATTTGATGCCGCCTTCGTAGTGGAAAATATCCGAGCGGATTTCCACGCCGCGCTCATCGGTAATCGTAATGCGAAGACCGCGGTTCAAATAGGCAAGCTCACGAAGACGATTCGCTAAAATGTCATATTCATAGACAGTCGTTTCTGTGAAAATTTCCGGATCGGCTTTGAAGCGAATTCGTGTCCCAGTTTCATCCGTTTCACCGATGACAGTCAGTTCCTTCGTCAAATTTCCACGTTCAAATTCGATTGCATGAACTTTTCCATCTAGTTTCACATAGACTTCCGTCTTCTCGGAAAGAGCGTTGACGACAGATGCCCCGACGCCATGGAGCCCGCCGGAGACCTTATAACCGCCTCCACCGAATTTCCCCCCGGCGTGCAGAACCGTCATGATGACTTCAACTGCGGGCCGACCCGTCGATTCTTGGATACCAACCGGGATTCCGCGTCCATTATCATCGACTCGGATCCAATCATCCTTCTCGATAGTCACTTCAATATGGTCACAGTAGCCGGCAAGTGCCTCGTCAATACTATTGTCCACAATTTCCCATACGAGATGATGAAGACCTTTGGAACTTGTTGTCCCGATATACATGCCGGGCCGCTTGCGGACAGCCTCCAGCCCCTCCAGAACTTGGATCTGATTCGCATCATAGGCCACTTGCATGTCTTTTTCTTCCATTGCCAAACTGTTCACCTTTCCTTCCCCGAACATTGATCAAAGTCATTTCCGGACAAAAACCTATATATATCAATAAACCGATCATTATGTGATCTTTGTTGCTTTGCCTGCCGATACTTCAAAAATTTCGGCTTGCCGGATGGTGTCATGGTCAATCCCGGCAATATTCGTCGTGGTGACGAAGGTTTGTACTTGCCCTTGGATCGTGTTCAATAAATGGGATTGCCGATAATCATCCAATTCGGATAATACATCATCGAGCAGAAGGACCGGCGCTTCGCCGATCTCCTGTTTTACCAGCTCGATTTCCGCAAGTTTAAGGGACAGCGCTGTCGTCCGCTGCTGCCCCTGCGAGCCATACGTCTGGATGTCATAGCCGTTGACGAAGAAATGGAGATCGTCCCGATGCGGACCGACAAGCGTCATGCCGCGTTCCAATTCCCGCCTCCTCACTTCATGCAAACGCTTTGCGAGTATTTCTTCCATTTGCTCCACAGTCTGCCCGGATTCAAGCTCTTTTAAAGTCCCATATGACACTTCAAGCGTCTCCATTCCCCGGGAAATTCCCCGGTGGATAGGTTCCGCCCATTTCTGCAAGAGATCCATGAAGTAGAACCGTTTACGAATAATTTGTACGGCCACTTGAATATACTGCTCTGTATAAATATCAAACATGACATCGGTGAAGTCTAGCCTGCCCCGATTGTCTTTCAGAATTGCATTCCGTTGCTTTAAGACTTTTTGAAATGTCAGAAGGTCATGCAAGTAAACCGGAGAAATCTGGCCAATTTCCATGTCCAAGAATCTCCTTCGCACTTGCGGACTTCCTTTTACAAGATTCAAATCTTCCGGCGCAAACATGACAACGTTCAATTGACCGATATAAAGGCTGAGGCGATTCTGTTCCAGATGGTTCACACGCGCCTTTTTCCCTTTTTTTGAAATGGTCAACTCTAACGGCACCTTACCGTATTTCCGTTGGATGTCCCCTTTTATTTTACCATGTTCTTGATCCCAGCGTATCAATTCACGATCATTTGAAGTCCGATGGGATTTCGCCATCGATAAAACATAGACCGCCTCCATGATATTTGTCTTGCCTTGCGCGTTTTCGCCGATCAGCACATTAATTTGAGGAGAAAAAGATAAATCGAGAGAAGCGTAGTTCCGGTAGTCGGTCAGTTCCAAACGTTCAATGTACATCCGTTTGTCCAGCGGGCAATCCATCTATTTTAAATTTACCGATGCCTGGTACATTGACGATATCACCATGCCGAAGTTTTTTGCCACGACGGCGTTCTTCTTCGCCATTCACATAGACAATATTCTCTTCCAAGAACCATTTGGCCATGCCGCCTGAACTGATTGCATTGGTCATTTTCAGCAATTGGCCAAGCGTTACAAATTCAGCATCGATTTTCAATAATTCCATCGACTCTCAACCCTTCACAATTAATGTATATCCTTATTTTACAGGAGTTTTCGCGGTAAGTAAAAAGGATAGTCATTTTGAATGACTATCCTGACCTATTTACGCTGGTGGCTTATCAATACTCAGCAAGCATTTGGATACCCGCTGAATAAAGACAAAATCAGTAGGTTCTGACAGGCAAGATCAGTTGAAGGATCGAATCGTCATCAACCGATTTTAAGATGAACGGGCGCATCGCTCCTGTGAAATGGAGGACGACATCTTGTCCATCGATTGCCTTCAGCGCATCCATCATATATTTAGCGCTGAATGAAATTTTCAGATCTTCCCCGGAAATGTCAAGTGCTTCGATCAGTTCCTCGACTTTCCCTACTTCAGGAGAATTGGAGGAGACTTCAATCGCTTTTCCTTCGTCAGCAACGAAACGGACGATGTTATTCCGCTCTTCGCGTGCGAGCAAAGAAGCCCGATCGATCGCCTGCAATAGCAGTTTACCGTTCACTTTCACCGAAGTTTGATACTCCGATGGGATCAGACGGGAAGTATCTGGGTAATTCCCTTCCAATAGCCGGGAATAAAACAATACATTACGCGTTTTGAACAAAACTTGGTGATCCGCAATGACGATATCCACAAGTTCTGCATTATCGGGCAAGATCTTGCTCAGTTCCTGAAGGCTTTTCCCTGGAATGACGACACTGAACGGCACGTCAGAAAGACCTTCCGGAGAAGTGATCCGCCGGGCCAAACGGTGACTATCCGTCGCCACACATTCCAAATTTCCATCTTTCGATAACCAGTGGACCCCTGTCAAAATGGGTCTTGTTTCATGTTGGGATACAGCAAATACCGTTTCGCGAATAATGGATTTCATCAAATCTGCTGGAAACGTAAAACGATATTCATCCCGCATTTCAGGAAGGATTGGATAATCTTCCGCATCAGATCCGATCAGATGGAATTCCGATTTGCCGGAACGAATATGTACTTGAAGTCCATTGGCAACTTCAATCGTAACATCATTGGTCGGCAACTTCCGGACAATTTCACTAAATACCTTTGCTTGCATGACAATCGAACCTTTTTCAATAACCCGTATGATCTGCTCCCCATCTTCCTCAGCAGGGATAAACGTGCAAATCGTTATATCTGAATCGCTTCCTGTCATCGTAATGCCATTTTCCGTCACTTCGATTTTTATCCCCGTCAGGATCGGAGTGGCAACTTTTTGGCTGATCGCCTTCATTACATCTCCGATTCCGTCGAGCAGTCGATTACGCATGATTTCAAATTTCATGTTCTACCTCGCTTATATATTTATTAATTAAATAAAGTAATAGTAATAGTAGTAGGGCGTGTGGATATGTGGATAAGTGATTTCAACTAAGAAATTCAAAGGTTTTCCACATGTGTATAACCTGTTTACGAAGTGGTACACGTTATCCCAAGTTATTCACAGCCCTCAGCCACGGCCAAGCGCGTTTTTGATTTCTTGCAGATCTTGCTGCAGCGCTTCATCGTCTTTTAACATTTTTGAAATTTTTTCATGGGCATGAATTACGGTGGAATGGTCGCGGCCCCCGAACTCAGAGCCGATTTTGGGCAATGAGGCGTCCGTTAGTTCCCGCGATAAAAACATCGCAATCTGCCGAGGGAAGGCGATGGAACGAGTTCTCTTTTTAGCAGTGAAATCTTCCAGACGGACATTGTAATGTTCTCCGACGGATTTTTGGATATCCAAGATTGTCACAGCGCGCGGTCTAGTATTCGGGATGATGTCTTTCAGTGCTTCAGCTGCCAAATCGATATTAATATCCGTGTTCACGAGTGAAGAATACGCCACGACTCGGATGAGGGCGCCTTCCAGCTCTCGGATGTTCGAGTCAATCTGGTTGGCGATGTATAACATCACTTCATTCGGGATATCAATAAGCCCATCTGCTTTCGCTTTTTTCCGTAGGATGGCAATCCGTGTTTCCAGATCCGGAGGGGCGATATCTGTGATCAATCCCCATTCAAAACGCGATCGGAGCCGATCTTCCAGCGTAGGGATCTCTTTGGGCGGCCGATCACTGGAAATGACGATTTGTTTGGATTCCTCGTGTAGTGTATTGAATGTATGGAAAAATTCCTCTTGCGTTTGTTCTTTTCCGGCAAGGAATTGAATATCGTCTATCAAAAGGACATCCACGTTCCGATATTGATTGCGGAATTCGACAGCTTTGTTATCCCGTATAGAGTTAATGAATTCATTCGTAAACTTTTCGGATGATAAATAGACAACCTTAGCTGAAGGATTCTGCTCCAGGACATAATGGCCGATTGCATGCATCAAATGGGTCTTGCCGAGCCCGACTCCTCCATAGATAAAGAGCGGGTTATAGGCCTTGGCAGGCGCCTCGGCGACAGCGAGTGATGCAGCATGGGCGAATCGGTTTCCTGATCCGATAACGAAAGTGTCAAAGGTATATTTCATATTCAACATGGCAGGGGATGACATCGATGGCCCTTTTTCTACCGGCGGTTTCACGGATGGTTTAGGCATCGCAAAATCATTCGACTCCATATCTTCCGGTACATAAAATTGGATGATCCGGTCTTCCCCGGTCAATTCGGAAAGAATGCCTGTGATCAGGTGTACGTAGTTATTTTCTAACCAATCCTGAGCAAAGGCATTGGGGGCTGCTATCGTGACAATCTCATCACCATAGGACATCAATTTTGTCGATTTCAACCATGTTTCAAAGCTGGGTCTCGAAATTTTCTTCTCGACTTTCGCCAAAACCTCATTCCATAGTTCCTCAAAATGTTCCAAGCCTGCGCCTCCTTTGCAAATAATAAAAAAGCCGAAGATATGTATTATACACAATTTCCAGGCTTGTGGATAACAATTATCAAATTATGTTGAAAAAATTATCCACAACCTATCAACAATTGTGGATAACTAAACATGTATAAAAATGTGTGAACAACAAAATCCATTACATTGTAACAGGAAACGACAAGCAATACAAGGAGTCAAACGACTTATCCACATCATCCATTCATGTGGATGAAACCTTTATCCACAGGGCTTGGTATGTGAAAAACCTGTAGATAAACGATGTGAATAAAAAAATAGGACAAGGGAACAATTCACAGAGACATCCTCCGAAAAAATCTCAGGGCTGTTGATAACTTTCGAACAGGGAAAAGAAAAAAGAATGCACTCGGAATTTGGTAAAATCGGATATAGATTTCGCGGACCGGTGAAATTGCGTGGAGTTCCTTAGTTGGATCTGAATAGCGGGTCAAACTGATGCCAAGAGATGATATTTCTCGAGAATCGCCGATAATCTGGATCAAGGGCTGATAATTCCGGGGGACTGCTGATATTTTGTGTCAAGTGCTGATAATTTTGGAGAACTGCTGATACCTTACGCCAAGCGACGATAATTCCATAGAACCGCTGATAACTCGTTCCCAAGCGTCCATAATAACGCTCATAACTTCCCCCGCCAACCGGGGATTCGTCCGTGAATTCACAAAAAAAAGTTGACTATCGTCGGGATGACGGATATACTATTCAAGACTGTCACACAGGAAACAGGCAATTATCCAGGAGGTGTCTATAGATGAAACGTACATTTCAACCAAATAAACGTAAACGTAGTAAAGTTCACGGCTTCCGTGCGAGAATGAGCACGAAAAGCGGACGTAGAGTAATCGCAGCACGTCGCCGCAAAGGAAGAAAAGTGCTTTCAGCATAAGGCCACTGACATCAGTGGTCTTTTTTCTTGTCCTAGATAGATGAATAGGTAGTTTCTTGAGCGGTGTCCGTCACTGGAAATGCCCGTTTGAAGAGCAGCCTTTTATGGAAGAAGAGCTGTCATTTATGAGGAAGCAAGGCAGGTGCAGAGGTTGAATAAACGCCAGCGGATTAAAAAGAATGAAGAATTCCAGCAAGTCTTCAAAAAGGGAAAGTCATTTGCCAATCGGCAATTTGTTGTCTATTCCTATAGGAAGGAAGAGCAAAATGAGTTCCGGATCGGCCTATCCGTCGGAAAAAAAATCGGGAATGCCGTAACACGGAATCGCATCAAACGTTATATTCGGCAAACGTTCCTCGAATTGCGGGATGAAGTGCGAAATGACATGGATTATATCATCATCGCCAGACATCAGGCGGCCAGTCTTGATTTTCATGAGACGAAAAAAAGTTTACAACATGTTTTGCGAATCGCACGAGTTCTAAGGAAGAATAAGTAGAATGACACATTTGAAAATGATAGACTGAAAATAAGATCTTTCTGTCCGATCCAGTGGACAAGCCCGTCTGCTCGATGGGGTACGGAAAGTAAGAAGTAGAGTAGAAATGATTTGGGGGAAAAAATTTGAAAAAGAAACTGACATTGCTCCTCTTGCTGACCGCCGTGTCGGTGTTCCTTGCAGGCTGTTCGGAATTTAATCAGCCGATTTACGCGGAGAGCGAAGGGTTTTGGAACCGTTTTATCGTCTGGCCTCTCGTCTCTCTAATTGTCACATTTAAAGATTTGCTTGGGACATACGGTCTGGGAATCATTGCAGTGACGGTCATCATCCGGCTCATCTTGTTGCCTTTGATGATCAAACAGACACAAAGCTCCAAAAGGATGCAGGAAATCCAGCCGGAATTGAAGGCATTGAAAGAGAAGTATGCGTCAAAAGACGCGGTCACTCAACAGAAATACCGTGAAGAAATGCAAAAGGTCATGACAGAGCGGAAGATCAATCCGGCTGCGGGTTGCTTGCCGATTCTCATTCAAATGCCGATTCTGATCGGATTCTACCATGCAATCAGCCGGATGAACGCTACACCGGAAATCAATCTCGGCAACTTTTTCTGGTTCGAGTTGGCTGCACCGAGCATTACGTTAGCCATCCTCGCGGGACTCATGCAGTTTCTCGTCCTACGAACCGGGCCGGCAATTGATAATCCGCAGATGAAAACGATGATGTACATTATGCCGTTCATGATCATGGTCTTCGGTACGTTCTTGCCAGCAGCTTTGGCATTATACTGGGTAATCGGGAACATCATCTCCATTGTCCAAAACTTCTTCATTTATAAACCATTCAAGAAAAAAGAAGTGGAACCTGTAAATGAACCTGTGAAAAAGCAAGGTAATAAACCTGTTAAAGCGGGAGGGAAGCGGAAATGACAAGTTTGACGCGAAGGGGAGCCACTGTGGAATTGGCGATCTCGGCAGCATTACAAGCACTTAACGTATCACGTGATGAAGTGGAAATCGAAGTCATCGATGAAGGGAAAAAAGGATTTCTCGGTTTCGGTGCCAAAGAGGCTGTAGTGACCGTTACCGTAAATGAAGTGAATGAACCTTCCGTCTCAGAACTACCGATCATCGACGAATCGCAACTGAAACAAGAAGAAGTGGATGTAGCAGAGCCTGATTCTACGAAGGTTTTAGAAGAAGAACCTTTGGAAGAGGAACCAAATTTGGAACCTATTGCAGACGATCAATCGGCTGTCGAAACAACCGAAGCCTATTTGCAATCGGTTGCCAAAGAAATGAAAATCGATGACTTGCAGGTGGCCCATGAGGTCAACGGCAAATACGTTACATTCCAATTAGATAGCAAGAAAGCGGCCATGCTGATCGGAAAACGGGGTCAGACATTGAACGCCTTGCAGCAGCTGGCCCAATTAGTCGCCAATAAATCATCCGATCAGTTTAAAGTAGTCCGCATTGACATCGGAAATTATCGGGAACGCCGGGAGCAATCATTGCAACAACTTGCCGAACGGATGGCTGACAAAGCTGTACGTAACGGACGGAAAGTGCAACTCGAACCAATGCCTTCCCATGAACGTAAAGTAATCCATCATGCCCTATCGAACCGGCTCGATATCGAGACCTATTCGGAAGGGGCGGATCCGCACCGATATCTCGTCATCGAACCGATCAAATAATGTAATAACTGAGGGCTATCCAGAATCAGTGAAAGCTGATTCTCTGGATAGCCTTCTTTTTGTTAGGTTACAATAGGAAACTCGGCCGGGAAAGCGAGCCGCGGAAAATGAAACTTCCCGGCTGAGTTGTCAATCCATAAGGATGATAGCTCAAAATGTGGATAACATGACAGCATATAATGTTGTAACTTATCCACACTTTTTTGATCTTGGACGCTATGAGAAATGACCGATTTGTGATACTATATTATGTTAGATAGTTGAATCTAACGATGTTATCCACATGTGAGTAACTGGCCAGGAAGGATGAAGAGCGTGCATTTTGATACAATAGCTGCCATTTCGACTCCAATGGGGGAAGGGGCAATCGCCATCGTCCGGCTAAGTGGGGACGAAGCTATCCATATTGCAAATAAAATATTCCGTTCGCCATCAGGAAAGCAACTGATGAACGAACCATCCCATACGATCCATTACGGCCACTTGGCAGAGCCGGCTACAGGAGAAATCGTGGAAGAGGTCATGGTTTCTTTGATGAAAGCGCCAAAGACCTTCACGAGAGAGGACGTAGTCGAGATCAATTGCCACGGAGGCCTTGTCGCGGTCAATCGCGTTTTGAAGTTGGTGTTGAAGGAAGGGGCCCGATTGGCAGAACCGGGAGAATTCACGAAACGTGCCTTTTTGAATGGCCGGGTCGATCTTTCCCAAGCGGAAGCGGTCATGGACTTGATCCGTGCCAAGACAGACCGGGCCATGAATGTTGCATTGAACCAGATGGAAGGAAAATTATCCAGGCTGATAGGGGATTTGCGACAGGCGCTGCTCGAAACGTTAGCCCAGGTGGAAGTCAATATCGACTACCCGGAGTACGACGATGTAGAGGAAATGACGGTCCCGCTTATGATTGAAAAAAGTACTTGGGTACGGGACGAAATCGATAAGCTGTTGCGAACTTCCTCCCAAGGGAAAATCCTGCGGGAAGGGCTTTCCACTGTCATCATCGGACGGCCGAACGTCGGGAAATCATCTTTATTGAACAGCATCGTTCAGGAAAATAAAGCGATTGTCACCGACATTGCGGGGACAACCCGTGATATTATTGAGGAGTACGTCAATGTTCGCGGTGTTCCACTCCGTCTCGTCGACACGGCGGGCATCCGGGAGACAGAGGATATCGTCGAACGGATCGGGGTCGAGCGATCGAGACAAGTATTGAAGGAAGCCGATTTAATCCTCCTCGTACTGAATAGTTCCGAGGACCTGACGGAGGAAGACGAGCGGCTTTTCGAAGCGGTGGCCGGAATGGATACGATCGTCGTCATCAATAAAACCGATCTGCCGCAAAAAATCAATATGGATCGAGTGCAGGAACTCGCCGGCACCGGAAAAATCGTTACCACTTCCCTGTTGAAGGAAGAAGGCGTCGATGAACTGGAAGAAGCGATTGCCGGCTTGTTCTTTGAAGGTACCATTGAAACGGGAGATTTGACGTACGTTTCTAATGCTCGGCATATCGCCTTGCTGCATCAGGCACGTGCCACGATACAGGATGCCCTTCATGCAGCAGAAGCAGGTGTACCGGTCGATATGATTCAAATTGATGTCACCCGTACATGGGAAATCCTCGGGGAGATAATCGGGGATACCGTTCAAGATAGTTTGATCAATCAATTGTTCTCGCAATTTTGCCTTGGAAAATAAATAAAATGTCGAAGGACATTATTCTATAAATTAGGAAGGATGAACGAACATGCCGAAATTTGAAGCGGGCACGTTCGATTGTATTGTCATCGGAGCTGGCCATGCCGGCGCAGAAGCGGCATTGTCTGCAGCAAAGATGGGTGCATCGACATTAGTGTTGACTATGAACTTAGATATGATCGCTTTCATGCCATGTAACCCGTCACTTGGCGGTCCTGCAAAGGGGATCGTCGTACGTGAAATCGATGCGCTCGGCGGTGCCATGGGGAAAGTGATTGACAAAACACATATCCAAATGAGGATGTTGAATACAGGGAAAGGTCCAGCCGTACGGGCTCTCCGTGCGCAAGCGGACAAAGTGCTGTATCAACAAGAGATGAAACGTATTATGGAATCGCAAGAGAATTTGACTCTGCGGCAAGGCGTCGTTGAAGAATTGATTGTCGAAGAGGATGAAGTGAAAGGCGTCATCACTCAAATCGGGGCAATCTACCGAGCGAAAACGGTCATTATTACAACCGGGACTTTCCTCCGTGGTGAAATTATCATCGGGGACTTGAAATATTCGAGCGGTCCGAACAACCAAATGCCATCCATCAGCTTGGCGGACAATATCCGGGAACTTGGATTTGAAATGGTCCGGTTCAAAACCGGAACTCCTCCGCGTATCAACAGCAAAACGATCGATTACAGTAAAACGGAAATCCAACCGGGCGATGATGTACCCCGGGCTTTCAGTTATGAAACAACAGAATTCATCATGGACCAGCTTCCTTGCTGGCTGACATACACTTCCCCGACCACCCATCAGATCATCAATGAAAACCTTCATTTATCCCCGATGTATTCGGGAATGATCAAAGGGAAAGGGCCGAGCTATTGCCCATCGATCGAAGATAAAATCGTACGCTTCGCGGATAAATCCCGCCACCAAATTTTCTTGGAGCCGGAAGGGCGGAATACGAACGAAGTATACGTCCAAGGTTTATCGACCAGTTTGCCGGAACATGTGCAACGGAGATTGATCGAGAGTGTGCCGGGACTTGAAAAAGCGGAAATGATGCGTGCGGGATATGCCATCGAGTACGATTCAGTCGTCGCAACTCAATTGTGGCCGACCTTAGAAACAAAACGGATCCGCAACCTGTACACAGCCGGTCAAATTAACGGCACGTCCGGGTATGAAGAGGCGGCAGCACAAGGTCTGATGGCGGGCATTAACGCAGCTTGCCGGGTGCTTGGCAAAGAGGAGCGCGTCCTCGCCCGTTCGGATGCGTATATCGGTGTCTTGATCGATGATCTTGTTACAAAAGGGACAAGCGAGCCATATCGACTCCTTACATCCCGTGCCGAATACCGTCTTCTTCTCCGCCATGACAATGCCGACATGCGTTTGACGGAAATCGGCTATAAACTTGGATTGATCAGCGAAGAACGGCATGAAGCATTCCTTGTGAAAAAGCAACAAATCGAGGAAGAAATCGAACGGCTACGTAAGATTTCCATCAAACCGAACGAAGAAATCCAAGAAATCATCCGTGCGGCAGGCGGAACGGAACTTCGGGAGTCCATCAAAGCAGCAGACCTCTTGAAACGTCCAGAGATGAAATACAATGATATCATCCGCATCACTCCATCAGAGGAACAACTTTCTGAAGAAGTGGCGGAGCAAGTGGAAATCTTCATCAAGTATGAAGGCTATATCCAAAAATCGATGCAGCAAGTCGAAAGATTGAAGAAAATGGAAAATAAGAAAATACCGGAAAATATCGATTATGATGCAATATCAGGAATTGCAAAGGAAGCAAAAGCTAATTTGAACCAAGTGCGTCCTTTGTCCATTGCACAAGCATCTCGTATATCCGGCGTCAATCCAGCTGATATTTCAATTCTACTTGTGTATATTGAACAAGGGAAAATTGCAAAAATATCAGGCTAAATTCCAAGCTGGTGCGGATCAAATCTCCGCACCTCTTTTTTTGAGGAAATCCATGTCTAGTATAGGAGGGAAGATTGGTGAACGAAGAGACATTTCTCCAAGCACTTACGGAGCAAGGGATTGAATTGAATCCAACCCAAATTCATCAATTCAAGCGGTATTTTGAACTGCTTGTCGAGTGGAATGAAAAGATGAACTTAACGGCGATTACCGATTTGCCATCTGTGTATCTCAAACATTTTTATGATTCCATCTCCGCAGCTTTTTACGTCGATTTCACAGGGAAGAAGACGTTATGTGATGTCGGGGCTGGGGCGGGCTTCCCTAGCATCCCGTTAAAAATCTGCTTTCCCGAGTTGAATGTGACAATAGTTGATTCATTAAACAAACGAATCGGCTTTTTAACTAACTTGGCAGAGGAATTGCAACTACAGAATGTTCACTTTGTCCATGCCCGAGCGGAGGATTTTGGTCAAAATGCAGCATATCGGGAGCAATTTGACATGGTGACTGCGCGTGCCGTTGCACGGTTATCGGTGCTCGCTGAATTATGTGTTCCACTTGTGAAATCAGGCGGGATCTTCATTTCCATGAAAGGCGCTGCCGCAGAAGAAGAATTGGCTGATGCAAAAAAAGCACTCTCCGTTTTGGGTGCTTCTCTCCAAGAGCAATTCCGTTTTACATTGCCTGTTGAAGAGAGTGAACGTAATATTTCCGTATTTGTCAAAGAAGGGAAAACTCCGAAGAAATATCCCCGTAAACCCGGAGTTCCTAATAAATCCCCAATTCAATAATTTGTTTCACGTGGAACAATAAAAGGGATATACTATTCTTATGACGAACTATTGGATTAGAGAGCAGTCAAAAAAAGGTGGTGCCGGGAATGAAAAGTCCTTTTTCACGTTTTTTCGGAGGCGGAGACAAAGAATCAACTAGTTTAGTGAATGAAGAAAATAATCAAGAGAAAATTGAGCAAGTTAAAATAGATTGGATTAAACCAAATAAATATCAACCTCGGACAATCTTTTCAGAAGAGAAGATTGAGGAATTAGCAAGAACAATCCACACACATGGGGTCATCCAACCGATTGTCATACGGAGAACCGGCGAAGAAAAGTATGAAATCATCGCTGGGGAACGCCGATATCGGGCCATGAAAAAGTTGGGTTGGACAGAAGTGCCTGCTATTATCCGTGACTTAGATGATAAGGAAACCGCCTCCATCGCACTCATCGAGAACTTGCAGAGGGAAGAACTGACAGCAATCGAGGAAGCATACGCCTACGAAAAATTATTGGAACTTCATTCGCTCACACAAGAGGCATTGGCCCAGCGATTGGGAAAAGGGCAATCGACAGTTGCCAATAAATTACGATTGCTGAAACTACCGGAAGAGATCCAAAAGGCCATTATGGAAAAAAAAATATCCGAACGGCATGCACGCGCACTGATTCCATTAAAAGAGGTTGAGTTGCAATTACTCGTCTACAAGGAAATAGTGGAACAGCAACTGAATGTCAAACAGGTGGAAGAAAGAATCCAGCAATTATTGAATCCAGATGAGAAAGTTAAAGAAAAAAACAAGGCGCCACGCCGCAAGTCCGTGAGCAAAGATGTCCGCATTGCAGTCAACACGATCCGGCAATCGTTGGCGCTCGTCACAAAAAGCGGGATTCACGTCAAAACCGAAGAAGAAGACACGGAAGATTTTTACACCATTACGGTAAAAATACCAAAGAAAAAATAGATCGATCAACTCTTGCTGGACGAAAGCAGGAGTTTTTTTAAAGTTTCGGCAGTTAACCTTTCCCTTTCTAAGGTTTTCTCACACTTCTACAAGTATCTTTGATAAACTAGGAATATGGAAAATGAACTTTTAAACAGATAGAAAGAGGTGCAAGCGTGGGCAAAATAATAGCAATCGCCAACCAAAAAGGGGGAGTCGGAAAAACGACGACATCCGTGAATTTAAGTGCTTGCCTTGCCCATATCGGCAAAAAAGTTCTTTTAATTGATACCGATCCACAGGGGAATGCCACCAGCGGGGTAGGCGTCAATAAAGGCGATGTGCATCACTGTATTTACGATATTTTAATTGATGACGTTGATATTAAGGAAGTAATTCATCCGACCAAAGTAGAAAATTTGGACGTCATTCCCGCTACAATTTCATTGGCAGGGGCTGAAATTGAACTGGTTTCCACGATTTCAAGAGAAGTCCGATTGAAGCATGCAATCCAGGAAGCTAAATCGATGTATGACTATATCTTGATTGACTGTCCTCCCTCCCTCGGTTTATTGACAATCAATGCTTTGACGGCTTCGGACTCCATTATCATTCCGGTCCAATGTGAATATTATGCCTTGGAAGGGCTTAGTCAACTATTAAGTACAATTCGCCTCGTACAAAAGCATTTAAATGAACATCTCATGATTGAAGGCGTATTACTCACCATGTTCGATGCCAGAACGAATTTAGGAATCCAAGTCATTGAGGAAGTAAAGAAGTATTTCCAAGACAAAGTTTATCGGACAATCATTCCAAGGAATGTACGGCTAAGTGAGGCACCGAGTCATGGCGAGCCGATTATTATGTATGATGCACGTTCTCGAGGAGCAGAAGTTTATTTAGAGTTGGCAAAGGAAGTGGTACAAAATGGCTAAAGGGCTTGGAAGAGGATTAAATGCTTTATTCCCCGGCGAGTCTATGGCAAAAGGGGAAACGATTGAACAAGTTCATGTGAAAAGTATCAAAGTAAACCCGTACCAGCCTAGAAAAAAATTCGATGAAACGGCAATACAGGAATTGAGCGACTCCATTAAAGAACACGGTATCCTTCAACCGATCATTTTGCGCAAGATGGGGACGACCTACCAAATAGTAGTCGGAGAGAGACGTTTTCGGGCAGCTAAATTGGCAGGTCTGAAAGAAGTGCCCGCTGTTGTTCGGGAATTGACGGATACTGAAATGATGGAACTGGCAATTCTCGAGAACTTGCAGCGAGAAGACCTTACGCCGATTGAGGAAGCGGAAGCCTATCAAAACTTGATGGATAATTTAAATTTGACACAAGAGCAGCTTGCATTCAGACTCGGAAAAAGCAGGCCTCATATAGCGAATCATATCCGACTTCTGTCGTTACCCGAGAAAATCAGGAACTATATTACTGACCATAAGCTCTCCATGGGACATGGCCGAACATTATTAGGCCTCCGTCGGAAAGAACAAATACTCCCCGTTGCGGAAAGGACAATCGAAGAAGGCCTGAATGTCCGGCAACTTGAGAAACTCGTGCAACGATTAAATGAAGATGTTCCACGTGAAACAAAGCAGGATAAAAAGAAAGATATTTTCCTAGTAGAGCAAGAAACTAATTTAAGAGAGTACTTCGGGACGAATGTTACCATTAAAAAGACGAAGAACAAAGGGAAAATTGAAATTGAATTTTTCTCAGAAGAAGACTTGGACCGGATTCTTGAATTACTAAATGAGTGAGTATTGTACCTATTTTGCGATATGGGCAGAATAGGTTTTATTTTTAATTTACTATGTAACTGTATTGAACGAACAAATGATTTGTACGTGGTGACTCCAGTTGCTTGGAGTGGAAGGCAACGGTGGTGCAAAAAGAGACGTAATTGGTTGGAAGGTGAATGGAAGTAATGGTGCTGTTTGGAACGTTAGTCAACTTCTTTTTAATTCTGATCGGGGCATTGATCGGAAGGTTTCTACATAATATCCCCGAAAAGATGAGAGAAACGGTTATGTATGGAATCGGACTAGCTGTCGTGGCGATTGGATTACAGATGACTTTTGAAAGTACGCAAGTATTAATTGTCATCATTTCCATAGTCGTAGGAGCGGTTCTAGGGGAATGGCTTGATTTGGACAAGAAGGTAAATGAACTGGGCGAATGGATTGAATCTAAAATGCCAGCATCGGATACGAAAGGGCTGGGAATTGCACAGGGCTTTGTGACAGCCACTCTCATTTTCGTTGTCGGATCGATGGCCATTATCGGGGCAATCGATAGCGGTCTCCGCAATGATCATGATGTCCTCGTCATGAAAGGGATTATTGACGGATTCACTTCGATTATCCTCAGTTCGACTTTAGGCATCGGTGTTGCATTTGCAGCGATACCTGTATTAGTATACCAAGGAGTCATCACGTTGTTTTCAACACAAATAGGTCGCATCGTACCAGACGAGCTGTTGCAGTTTTTTATATCTGAAATGACAGCGACGGGGGGACTGATGATTGCAGCCATCGGATTGAACTTGCTTGGGTTAACAAAAATTCGGGTCGCCAATCTAATCCCAGGAATCTTCGTAGTCGGGATTATCGTGACGATTGTCTTTTTGTTTTGAATCAAGCATTGCGATTGTAAGCGAGTTGTAGGGCGCGAGCAATGACCCGGCTCATTTCATAAGGCAAGTGAAGGCGGGTGCTTTGCAAGACCGCATGCTCCATAAATCCGCCGATATTTACAATCCCTTTGATGGAGACATCTCCGACGGGAGGCAACTCCTTTCCTACCGCTTTTCCGGGTTGGATGGGACCGCTATGGAAAAGCAATTGTCCGATAGAACTGCCTTTCCCAAGGCAAGCATCAATGGCGACAATGAAGGCATCCGGATTGGCTTCCCTGCAAGCATCCAAATGCTGTTGCAAATTAAGGGCATGCAAGGGGTTTTCCAATGTTCCGATTACGGGAAAAGGGAAAAGTGGACTTTCCGAAAGATGCAAACCTGTCAATGGACCGAGAGAATCGCCTGTCGAACGATCGGTTCCAATACAGAAAAACACGATTTCCTTGGAGGTAAACGGGATATGCTGAAGAAACAAAGAACTTAATTTCCAGACGACTCCTGTTTCCTTGTAATGGATCCGGTAATCATGAGATGAAGCAATCATAGCATGCATAGAAAAACTCCAATCATCTGTTTTAAAAACGCATGAAGATTCCTCCATGCAGTTTACGCTAATTTTCAGATAATTATACGGGAGGGAGAGAAGAATTAGTGGCTCTGCCAAAAGTAGATATACCTGAAGAGGTAGAAAAAGCGAGTAAGTTCATATTCAGTCCAGAGACTTGGGAGAAAATCGGAATGACATCTCTGCGAATTTTCCTCATTGTCTTGTTAGCGGTGCTAGTCGTCAGAGTGGGAAATGTGTTTATCAATCGTATTTTCAAGTTGAAATGGAAAGGTCCGCTCCGTCATTCGGAACGAAGAGAAATCACGCTTCTCCGACTGCTGCAGAACACGCTGTCTTATATCGTTTACTTTTCCGCTATCTTGGCAATCCTGTCCTACTTCATGGATATAAGAGGGCTTCTCGCTGGGGCCGGGGTGCTTGGGCTTGCAGTCGGATTCGGGGCACAAAGTTTAGTGAAAGACGTCATTACCGGCTTTTTCATCCTTTTCGAGGATCAGTTTTCCGTCGGGGATTATGTGAAGATTGGATCGGCAGAAGGAACGGTTGAGGAAATTGGATTGCGGACGACGAAGGTCAAGTCGCCGACGGGGGAAGTGTCCATCATTCCGAACGGCGGCATTACCCAAGTGGTCAATTATTCATTGGAGAACTCATTGGCCATTGTCGATGTGCATATTCCTTTTGAGGCCGGCATCGACAAGACGGAAAGCTTGATGGAGAGCTTTTTGGCCAATTTGCCGAGCGGACATGAAGAGTTCATCACGGCGCCCAAGCTGATCGGTGCCCAGGAATTCACCGATACCGATATGACAGTCCGCATTATTGCGGAGACGCAACCGATGAAGCACTATGATTGTGCGCGCGTGATTGCAGTTGGCTTGAAGAAATATTTGGATTCGGAAGGGATTCAAATCCCTTACCCGACACTCATCACGAAATCATTTACCAGTTCATAGGAAAGGGATGTGGGAAGGATGAAGGAATTTGGCCTGCACGATATTGTAGAAATGAAAAAACAACATCCGTGCGGAACGAATGCTTGGAAAATCATCCGCATGGGTGCCGATATCCGCATCAAATGCGAAGGCTGCGGACATAGTGTCATGATTCCACGAAACGAATTTTCCAAAAAGATGAAAAAAGTGCTAGTGAAAGCCGAACCAGAGGCTTGAACGGATAGACATCCCGGTTCGTTGTCCTTATAATGGAAGAGTTGACTACGAAATCAATTGAATTGATATATATGGAAAGGTTGTGGAAACAATGGCGTTAACAGCTGGGATTGTCGGCCTGCCAAACGTGGGGAAATCGACGTTGTTCAATGCAATTACAAAGGCAGGGGCGGAAGCGGCGAACTATCCGTTCTGTACGATCGATCCGAACGTCGGCATCGTCGAGGTGCCAGACGAACGGTTGCAAAAGTTGACCGAGTTGGTCACTCCGAAAAAGACGGTACCGACCGCGTTCGAATTCACCGATATTGCAGGGATCGTCGAAGGGGCGAGTAAAGGGGAAGGGTTGGGAAATAAATTCCTTTCCCATATCCGGGAAGTGGATGCCATTTGCCAAGTCGTCCGTTGTTTTGCGGATGAAAACATTACACACGTCTCCGGGAAGGTCGATCCAATCGCCGATATCGAAATCATCAACTTGGAATTGATCTTGGCTGATATGGAGAGTGTCGACAAGCGTTTGGTCCGCGTATCGAAGATGGCCAAACAGAAAGACAAAGAGGCCATGATCGAGGAACCGGTTTTATTAAAACTGAAAGCGGCGTTCGAAGAAGAGAAACCGGCGCGTTCGGTGGAATTGTCCGAGGATGAGTACAATGTCGTCAAAGGCATGCACTTGTTGACGATCAAGCCGATGCTCTACGTGGCGAATGTATCGGAAGATGAAATTGCCGACGCGGACAACAATGAATATGTCCAAGCTGTCCGGGAATTTGCGGAGAAAGACAATGCGCAAGTCATCGTAGTGTGCGCGAAGATTGAGGAAGAAATGGCGGAGCTGGAAGACGATGAGAAAGCCATGTTCCTTGAAGAGCTTGGCATCAAGGAGTCAGGATTGGATCAATTGATCAGAGCTGCTTACCATCTTCTCGGGTTGGCCACGTATTTCACAGCGGGCGTGCAAGAAGTCCGGGCTTGGACTTTCCGCAAAGGGATGAAAGCGCCGCAATGTGCGGGCATTATCCATACCGACTTTGAGCGCGGGTTCATCCGGGCAGAAACTGTCGCCTACGACGATCTCGTAGAAGCAGGCTCCATGGCATCTGCCAAAGAAGCGGGGAAAGTTCGCCTCGAAGGTAAAGAATACATCGTCAAAGACGGAGACGTCATGTTGTTCCGCTTTAATGTTTGATTGAATAGTAAGAAGCCCTGCCGTGGAATACCGCGGCAGGGCTTTATTTTTGAGGAGGCTGGTAAATTTCTGGGGTGCGCTCATAAGTCGAGGTCTCGTGCTTATAACTCTGCGTTCCACGCCCATAAGTCGAGGCTCTGTGATTATAACTCTGTGTCTCGCGCTCATAAGCCATCATCACCTTATGATTCACGTCCACCACCCCAGTTCCCACCCTCAACTCACTCCTGTACTTTCCTTTGCTCAGGTCTGAATAAATACAGCTTAGGCATTTGGGGATCATCTTTCACAAGCCACTCATCCGGCAACTTCCGCAGTTCCCGGTACATGGCAAAGTCCCCCGCCGCCCCGCCGATCAGGAAAGCGGCGAGCCCCAACAGAAGGCCGTTGCTCATGGCGAGCCCGGCAATGGCCGGCACCACTCCCGTTGTCCAGAATGGCAGGAGCAATGCTTTTCGGATGGCCCGGTTCGTCATCAACTGGTCGGTAGTGGCATAGGCGACCCCCATCTTCCAATTGACCCCGACCACCATCCGCTTCCAGGGCACGTTGCCAAAAATGCGGAATCCAAGCAAATGGAATCCTTCATGCAATACGATCAATACTACATAACCGACGATAAATAACAGTGTATTCCAGAGCGTGATCTCGATTGAAAAGCCTTTATCGATCAATATTTTCGTCACGAATAAAAGAACTAGGGACACTCCTGTCAGCAGCATACTGAACTTCGCCACTTTTGGCAGATCTAGTTCCACAATATGATCCGGACTGTTTTGTTCATCCATCCTACCCACCACCTACCTCGTTGTAAAGGTGACAGTCACCTTTATAAATCTGAAACGATTCAGAATCATTTTTAAATTGTTTAGGTGACTGTCACCATTATACAAGAAAAAAAGTTGTAAGCCTAACGGAGATGTGATAGAATGTGTTGATGTGAGTAATAAACATTACTTACTCCTTGCCCGCTGGTCACAGCAGGGCCCAAGTCCATAAGGAGGTGACTGAAGATGAGAACGTACGAAATCATGTACATTATCCGCCCAACGGTAGAAGATGAGGCGAAAAAAGCATTGATCGACCGTTATGATGAAATCCTTACTTCGAATGGAGCGGAAATCATCGAGTCGAAAGAGTGGGGCAAGCGCCGTCTTGCATATGAAATCGACGACTTGCATGAAGGTTTCTACCAACTTGTAAAAGTGAACGCAGGAACTGAAGCAATCGATGAGTTTACACGTCTAGCGAACATCAACGAAGATATCCTTCGTCATATGGCTGTTCGCCTTGAGAAATAATTCAAATAGAGTGGCACTTACAAAATGATGAGGGAGGTTGAATTGTATTGATTAACCGAGTTGTTTTAGTAGGAAGGTTGACCAAAGATCCGGAACTCCGTTATACGCAGACAGGCATTGCCGTTGTCCGCTTCACATTGGCGGTCAATCGGGCTTTCCAGAACCAGTCAGGTGAACGGGAAGCGGATTTCATCAATTGCGTCGCATGGCGGAAACAGGCCGAGAACATCGCGAACTTTTTAAAAAAAGGCAGTCTTGTCGGAGTGGATGGCCGTATTCAGACGGGCAGCTTCGAAGGACAAGATGGCAAGCGCGTGTACACAACAGAGGTCGTTGCCGACAGCACGCAATTCTTGGAACCGCGCAATGCCAGTGCGAACACGGAAAGAGCCGGATCGTACCAACAAGGCGCACCGTCTTATGGCGGCCAGCCGCAGAACAACCAACCTTACTACCAGCCAAATCAACCACAACACCAACCGAGTCAGCAAAACTATACACGTACCGATGATGATCCGTTTTCGACAGGCGGTCCGATTGAAGTATCAGATGACGACCTGCCGTTCTAAGACCGGGCAGCAGCGGACGAATCTAAGTGAATAAGGAGGGAATACGATATGGCACCACGTCGTGGAGGCAAAAGACGCCGTAAAGTTTGTTATTTTACATCTAACAACATTACACACATTGATTATAAAGATACTGACCTACTCAAGAAATTCGTTTCTGAGCGTGGAAAAATCTTACCTCGCCGTGTGACAGGAACAAGCGCGAAGTACCAACGTAAGTTGACAACTGCAATCAAACGCGCACGTATCATGGCACTTCTTCCTTTCGTAGCGGAAGATAAATAATTTCTTTCATCATGACCGCCTTGTCAGTCCGGCACATCCGGCTTACAGGCGGTTTTTTGCTCTTTTTATTTTACTATTTGACGGGAATGTATGTTCTGTTTTTGGTCTAAATGAAAAAAGCATGATACAATTGAAAGATTGAGGGAAATAAAATCAGAACAGGTGAATGTCAGGTTCCCTGCTGCTGACCGGAGGAACGAACCTATGCCAGATAATGCAAGAAAGATCACATATGGAGCGATGATGATTGCACTCTTTGCCATCTTGCTTGCGGTCTCTCTCTATGTGCCCTTTATCGGAAATGTGACGATGCTCTTCATCCCATTGCCGATCCTGTTATACCGGCTCACCTATGACCGGGCATCGTCCCTGCTCGTTACGTTTGCAGGCGTGCTGTTGTCAATGTTGGTCGGGGGGCTCTTCCTGATTCCGCTCGCTTTTATCCTCGGCCTGCTCGGTTTTGTAATTGGAGAAACCGTCAAGTTGGGAAAATCGAAATTGTATATCTTCATGGCAACTGCTTTGTCTTTACTCATTACTACTATCCTTATGTATGTAGGGGCCGTTTTCTTATTCCAATTCAACTTTGTGGATGAACTGTTCCGCATCCTACGCGAAATGCAAGACCAAATGACGGAAACAATGAGGACGTTTGGCGGACTGCCGGAGGGCTACGAGCAGATGATGGAATCGACGTTCACCATGTACGAGAACACCATCCCGGCCATTTTCATCTTGGGGATCTTTTCAGTCGCATTTATCCTTGTCTCCTTGAATCTGGCGGTGGCTCGGCGTCTGCGGCATGAAGTCCCGAAATTTCCGCCATTCCGGAATATGAAACTTCCCTTCATTACTGCGGTCGTTTATGGAATACTAATCCTGATCACCCTTTTTGTCAAAATGGAGCCGGGTTCCGACCTCTATTTGATGACGATGAATGCGACCATCATCTTGCGGGTCCTATTCTTGTTGCAAGGGATTTCGTTGATCCATTACTATATGCACACGATGAAGGTCCCGAAGGCCGTGACCGGGCTGCTGACGGTCCTAGCGCTATTGCTAAGCCCGATGACGACATTCCTTGGAATTGTGGACACGGGCGTGAATATTCGTGCCTGGATCGGAAGAGACAAGACAAAGTAAGGAGCTGGGAACGATGACATCTTTTTTTAGAATAAGAGCAATCCGGTATCCATTACTAGCCCTTTCTCTTCTTGGTGTCTTGGCGGCCGTGTTGCTGTTCTTGTCCAATTTCTGGTTCGGTCTTTTGTACACCGTCCTGTTCGCCATCTTCATCGGGGCTGCATGGAAAGCGGAAGAGCGCACCTACCTCGAAACGGAAAAACATATCGAAACCCTGTCGTACCGCATGAAAAAGGTCGGCGAAGAAGCATTGTTGGAAATGCCGATTGGAATCATTTTGTTGAATGAAAACCAGGTGATCGAATGGGCCAACCCTTTTGCCGCCAAGATGTTCAACATGGAAACGTTGATCGGCGAAGAATTGTTCAGCTTATCCGACCAATTCGAGCCTTTGGTGAAAAGTGAAACATCCGAGCATTCCCTGCTGACGATTGGAGATCGCTCGTATAATATTTTTTATAAAGTGGAAGAAAAACTTATTTATTTATTTGACGTCACAGAACAAGTAGAGATGGAATCGTTGTATGACGCGGATCGGACCGTGCTCGGCATTCTACTCGTCGATAACTACGACGAGGTTGCCCAGACAATGGACGACCAAACGCGAAGTCAGCTCAACTCTCTTGTTACCTCGTTGGTCAATGATTGGGCAACGAAGAATGGAATCTTCGTGAAACGAATCGCCTCCGACCGGTTTCTCGCCGTTTTCAATGAAGGGACCTTGGTGGTGCTGGAGAAATCGAAGTTCTCCCTTTTGGATGAAATCCGGGAAACGACAGCGAAACAGAGCACTTCCCTGACGCTCAGTATCGGGGTTGGAACAGGATCGGACTCCCTCATTGAGCTGGGAGAACTGGCGCAATCCAGTTTGGACTTGGTGTTAGGCCGGGGCGGCGATCAAGTCGCCATCAAACGGTCCGACGGCAAGTTGAAGTTTTACGGTGGGAAAACGAATCCGGTGGAAAAACGGACGCGTGTCCGGGCACGCGTCATCTCCCATGCGTTGCGCGATCTAATCCAAGGGAGCGACAAAGTGTTTGTCATGGGGCATCGCATGCCGGATATGGACGCGATTGGCGCATCCATCGGTGTCAGGAAGATGGCTCGCATGAATAATGTAGAAGGATATATCGTCATCAATTTCAATGAGCTGGATGGTAGTGTCACGCGGTTGATGGATGAAATCGAGGGCGAGCCGGAGCTTTTCCGGCAATTCATCAGCCCGGATGAGGCATTGGCGATGATGACGAGTAAATCGCTCGTCATTGTAGTCGATACCCATAAACCGAGCATGGTCATTGATGAACGGATTGTGGACAAGGCCGAGAAAATGGTCGTCATCGATCATCATCGACGCGGTGAGGAATTCATCAAAAACACGATGCTTGTCTATATGGAGCCATATGCCTCGTCAACTGCCGAACTCGTTACGGAATTGATCGAATATCAACCAAAACATGAGAAGCTGACAATGCTCGAATCAACCGCATTGCTAGCCGGTATCATTGTTGATACGAAGAGTTTTACGCTCCGTACAGGTTCGAGGACGTTTGAAGCGGCCTCTTATCTTCGGACGAACGGGGCGGATACAATTCTCGTTCAGCGCCTGTTGAAAGAGGACATCGACACGTATGTCAAACGGGCAAAATTGATTGAGACCGTCGATTTAGACGACGATGGTATTGCCATTGCCACCGGGGCGGATGGGGTTGCCTACGGTTCGGTCTTGATTGCACAAACGGCCGATATCTTGCTGACGATGCAAGGCGTGACGGCATCGTTTGTCATTGCACCGCGTGCCGACGGAAAGATTGGTATCAGTGCCCGGTCTTTAGGTGAATTCAATGTCCAGTTGATCATGGAAGAGCTGGGCGGCGGTGGGCATCTGACCAATGCGGCCTGTCAATTGGAAGTCGATTCAGTAGAAGAGGCCGAAGAAATGTTAAGAGCAGTCATTCAAAATCATACGGAGAGGGGAAATTGAGATGAAAGTGATTTTCTTGAAGGACGTAAAAGGGACAGCGAAGAAGGGCGAAATCAAGGAAGTGTCTCCTGGATACGCACAGAACTTCCTGTTTAAAAATAATGTGGCTGTTGAAGCAACGCCAGGAAACTTAAGCAAATTGGAAGGCCAGAAAAAGCGTGCCGCCCAAGATGCTGCTGAAGAGTTGAAAGAAGCCCAAGCCTTAAAAGAGAAGCTGGACAATATCACCGTCGAGATGAAGGCGAAATCGGGAGAAGGCGGACGCCTCTTCGGATCGATTACAACGAAGCAGATTGCGGAAGCTCTAAATAAAAGCGAAGGCATCAAAGTGGACCGTCGGAAAATGGAATTGCCGGATGCCATCCGTGCGCTTGGTTACACGAATGTCCCGGTGAAACTGCATCCAGAAGTGACGGCAACTTTGAAAGTCCATGTAACCGAAGAATGATAAGGAGATAGTACGATGGACCAGATGATCGATCGCGTCCCCCCACATAATAACGAAGCGGAACAGTCGGTCATCGGAGCAATTTTCCTTGAACCGCAAGTGCTCATCACAGCGGCGGAAATCCTCACGCCAGAAGATTTCTACCGGATGGCGCACCGGAAAATTTTTGATACGATGATCGGCTTGAGTGATAAAGGCCAAGCCATTGACGTCGTTACGGTAACTGAAGAATTATCGGCTAAAAAGGAATTGGAGGATGTTGGCGGCATCTCCTATTTGACGGAGCTGGCCAATGCCGTTCCAACCGCTGCCAACATTGTCCACTATGCAAAGATTGTAGAAGAGAAAGCTTTACTGCGCCGTCTGATACGGGTAGCCACTTCCATTGTCGAGGATGGCTATACGAGAGAGGACGAAGTCGAGGCGCTTTTATCCGAAGCAGAAAAGAAAATGATGGAAGTCTCCAATCGCAAAAATGCGGGTGATTTCCGTCATATCAAAGACGTGTTGGTCGAAACATACGACAACATCGAGCTACTTCATACACGTAAAGGTGAAGTGACCGGGATACCGACCGGCTTCCGGGATCTGGATAAAATCACTGCCGGTTTCCAGCGCAATGACCTAATCATCGTTGCCGCCCGCCCCTCCGTCGGGAAGACGGCGTTCGCATTGAATGTGGCACAAAATGTTGCTACGAAGACAGATGAGAATGTAGCCATCTTCAGTTTGGAGATGGGTGCCGAGCAACTCGTCATGCGGATGCTTTGTGCGGAGGGCAATATCGATGCGCAAGTGCTGCGGACCGGAAACCTGGAGGCGGAAGACTGGCGGAAGTTGACAATGGCTATGGGAAGCTTATCCAATGCGGGGATCTTCATCGATGACTCCCCCGGAATTCGGATCAATGAAATCCGTTCCAAATGCCGACGTCTCCAGCAGGAACATGGCCTTGGCATGATCATGATCGACTATTTGCAATTGATCCAAGGAAGCGGTCGTTCCGGAGAGAACCGCCAGCAAGAAGTTTCCGAGATTTCCCGTTCCTTAAAGGCGCTCGCCCGTGAGTTGAAAGTGCCTGTCATCGCATTGTCCCAGCTATCCCGTGGCGTGGAACAGCGTCAAGACAAGCGTCCGATGATGTCGGATTTACGGGAATCGGGAAGTATCGAGCAAGATGCTGATATCGTTTCGTTTCTGTATCGTGAAGACTATTATGATAAGGAAACAGAGAATCAGAATATGATTGAAATCATTATAGCCAAGCAGCGGAACGGTCCGACTGGTACTGTAACACTCGCCTTCGCCAAGGAATATAACAAGTTTGTCAATATCGACTGGAGCCAGCATGCCCCAGCAGCGTATTAAAATTGCAAAAACACGAACGTCCAGATAAAAGATCGGGATGTTCGTGTTTTTTAATAGGGTTGTATTGCCTAGTTGATTGTGTTGATGATTTTGATCTATCATATAAGGGACACCTCTTCCAATTAGAACGAGGTGTTTTTCCTATTATAAAAATTGCTAGCAACGTTAGGGATAAACTGAAAATCCAATATAGCATATCAGTGTTAAATTACTGAAAATAAAAAGTTTGGGGTGATTATCATTAACAGACATATTAGCATAGCTATTATTGCTGGAAGAGAAGAAACGGCAGTGGGTTTAACAAAACAACTAAGGAACTTAATTGGTGATTATATTTCATTTTCCCCCTTTTCAATGGAGCAGTGGTCTAATAATACGACTAAATTTGATTTGGTTTTAGTAAGTACACAAACTATGTTTATGCATAAAGGTTCTCTTAATATTAATATGGACACTGAGATTCTTTATATTAGAAGAACGTTATTAAAAGACAGTTGGGAAAAGTTGCTTTCCCTTACTCCAGGAAAAGACATTCTATTAATTAATGACAATAAAGATTCCGCGGTGGAAAGTATTTCATTATTATATGAATTGGGAGCTAGACATATCAAGTTTATCCCAGCATATCCGGGCATGAAGAATGTGCCCAATGTTAGTGAGGCAGTAACTCCTGGAGAACAAAATGAAATCACAGAGAATGTAAAAAGCCTTATCAATATTAAGGAGCGAGTAATAGATACAAGTACAATTGTAGACATATTATCTCGGTTCGATTTATTAAATAGCGAATTACGAAAAAAAATGAAGGACTATTCCGATAAAATTGTTCCCAGGTCAATTGGTTTACAAACAACAATGCAAAATCTTATGGACAACACAGATTATTTAACGCAGACGTTAAATAATGTTCAAGATGGAGTAGTAGCTTTTGATGCAAGTAATAAAATTACCATCTTTAATAAAGTGGCGGAACATCTCTTTCAGCAAAACTCTTGGGATCTTATAGGGAGAAAAATTGATTACTTACTAAGCACTGTTAGTAAAGACTTTACAAATTTAAATGATATAAAACATAAGGTATGTTTTATTAACAAGCAAAAGGTGATTATGAATGCAGTTTTTTTACAAGGAGATAACAGTAAAGATTTAGGAGGTATCATTACTTTTAAAATTGCAAAAGAAGTAGAAGAACTGGAAATCAAGTTACGTTTGAAGATAAAAGAAAGAGGACATGTCGCGAAATACAAGTTTACTGATATTATTTCAAAGTCAAATAAGATAGAGAAACTAAAAGGGCTAGCTAATAAAATGTCAAGAAGTGATTCTAATATTTTAATAATAGGAGAAAGTGGAACAGGAAAAGAATTATTTGCTCATTCAATCCACAATTATTCTTCTAGAAACCTATTTCCTTTTGTTGCGGTAAATTGTAGTGCTTTACCGGAGAACTTATTGGAAAGTGAATTGTTCGGTTATGATGAAGGTGCTTTTACTGGAGCAAAAAAAGGGGGAAAACAAGGACTATTTGAGCAAGCACATAAGGGAACAATTTTTTTGGACGAAATTGGTGATATTTCACCTAATATGCAGAGTAGGTTATTGCGTGTGTTACAGCAAAAAGAAGTTCTAAGGGTAGGCGGAACCAAAGTAATCCCAGTAGATGTACGAGTAGTAGCGGCTACGAATAAGAATTTATTTCAATTAGTTCAAGAAGGAAAGTTCAGGGATGATCTATATTATCGCTTAAAAGTTCTTCAATTGGATATCCCACCATTAAGAGATAGGATTGAAGATATTTGGCCCCTCACAAATCACTTTATGTTGAAAAGAGGGGCAAGCCTGATATTCAGTTCTGAAGCAAAACATTATTTTGAGACCTATAACTGGCCGGGTAATATAAGAGAGTTAGAAAATGTAATTGAATATTTATCTATAATGTCCAATGGAGAAATAGATAAAAAAGATCTCCCATTTTCAAACTTATCCTTGGAAGAGGTTAAGAAAGAGGAAGAGAATGATAAAGGCCTACGTCGATTATCCAAACAGGATATAAAACAATTTTTGTTAATATTAATTTATGAAATGAATCAGTATGGACTGTCGGCTGGTCGAAGATCATTATTAAAAGAAGCAAGGGATAATGGCATCAGTATTAGTGAGATGGGGATTAGAAAAGAATTAAAAATACTAGAGGAGGAGGGATATATCTCCATCGGCAAAGGTAGGTCTGGTTGTTCATTAACAAATAAAGGAATTGAAGTAGCACAATTATGAATAATAATTGGGATAACAACGGGATTATAATTGGATTAAATCCCGTTGTTATCCCCTTTTTTTATTCCTTTACACCATTTATTACTGAATTAACTGAACATTTATCTTGGCACAGTTCTTGCATATAAGTTTATGAGGTGAACTTTTATAATAAGTAGGGGGTTGTTTTTGAATGGTTAGTAAATCTGGGGAGGTGAAGCAATTGGATTATTGTAAGCCGATGGAAAGCAGTAAAGAGATAGAGTTAACAAAAACTCTTATCAAGTATAAAGCAGTGAAACCAAATGAAATCAATTCTTGTATGGATTTTTGTTCTGCCTGGTTGCAAGAACATGGTATGAACGTTGAGGTATTAGAAAATGAAGGACTTAAAATAATTGTTGCAAACTTGCCGAATAAAAATAAAAGTCTCCCAAAAGTAATTTTAAATGGACATATTGATGTTGTCCCAGGAGGAGAGGGTGTTTTTCAACCAAGAATAGAAGATGGTAAATTATACGGAAGAGGAAGCTATGACATGCTTGGCGCGGTTGCGACTATGATGTTAGTCATGAGTGATCTTACGAAGAGGGACAACCTCAAATATAATGTTTCCTTAGTTCTAGTTCCTGATGAAGAAAAGGGAGGAGAAAACGGCAGTAAATTTTTAGTCGAGAATGGATATTTGGCGGATTTTGTAATTTGTGGAGAACCTACTAATTACAATATTTCCATCCAAGCCAAAGGTGTTTTACAATTAAAAATTACCGTAAAGGGAAGGTCTGCCCATGCGAGCCGACCATGGCAAGGGGACAATGCTATTGAAAAAGCGATGGAAGTCTATCGAAAAATAAAAAATTTACCATGCTTTCAGGAAACAAACACCTTTTTTCCAAAGGAATCTTTTAATCTTTCCACTATTATTGGCGGAGGGGTGATCAATCAAGTCCCTGATGTATGCTCTTTTGATCTGGATATTCGATTACTTCCGGAGCAAAATCCAGAAGAGATTTACAATCTTATCAAATCTGAGGTTCAAGGTGCAGAAATCACTTTACTGAAAATGGGTGTACCAGTCTTGGTTGATGAAGATAATATTTTTGTTAATCAATTAAAGACTATTGCTAATAAGGTAACAAAAAAAGATATCCATTTTATCGGTCAATACGGAACGGCTGATACAAGATTTTATTCAGAATACGGTGTTTCCGCAGTAGAGTTTGGACCGGCGGGAGCAGGCCATCATGGACCAGATGAATTTGTTTATGTGCAATCTCTAATTAATTATAGAAAGATATTAAATGATTTTTTACTACATTCCAGGAGGGAAACTTTATGAAACTAAAAAATAAAACAGCAATTGTGACAGGTGCTGGTTCAGGAAATGGCAGAGCTATCGCATTAAAATTCTTCAGTGAAGGGGCAAATGTTGTTATTGCAGACTTGAATGAGGAAGGTGCACAAGAAACCTTAAGACTAGCGGGCGCTGAGAGTAATGGATTAGTGATTAAAATGGATGTCACAAAGAGAGATGAAGTTCAAAGAATGATCGATGAAACGGTACGTACTTTTGGAACGATAGATATTTTGGTAAACAATGCAGGAATCGTAGGTTTCACACCTTTTTTGGAATTGGGCGATAAAGAATGGGATCAAGTTCATGACGTAAATTTGAAAGGGCCTTTTTTATGCTCACAAATTGCTGCCAAAGAAATGATTAATGCAGGTAATGGCGGAAGAATTATTAATATTACATCTGTGGAGGCTCATGTAATTGTGTCAAGTAGCGGAAAATGCCAACCACATTATAATTCGTCAAAAGGAGGATTAAATTTATTAACTAAAGCGATTGCAATAGAACTGGCCCAATACGGTATTACGGCAAATAACATTGCACCTGGAGTGGTAGAAACACCTTTTACAGCGTCGGGATTAAGTAATCCAGAAGCGAAACGTTGGGTATTAGATCGTTTGCCTGTAGGCCGAATTGGTAAACCAGACGATATTGCCAATGCCGCATTATTTTTAGCTTCCGACGATTCTAGTTATATGACGGGAAGTACCGTTTTTGTCGATGGCGGCTGGACAGCAATTTAATGCTTTTGATTGGGTTGAGGGAGCCTCGACCATTTCCTATGGAAATCCATCAGGCTCTTCATCACCCCTGTCGAAAAAGCTTACGAGGGAGGATTACGAAATTGAATTTAAATGCTGATACGTTAAAAGATTTTATTAATGAAAAGAAAATAGAGTCAATGATTGTAGCTGGGATTGATATGCAGGGAAAATTATTTGGGAAAAAGATTCCGGCCAAACACTTTCTGGATATTATGAATGAAGGCGTTTACACGTGCGCTGTAAACTTGGCGTGGGATGTAAACTTGAACTTCTTGGATAACTATGATTTCTGTAGTATGGAAACGGGCTTGCATGACATCAAACTAGTACCTGATTTGACAACGTTGCGTCTTTATCCGGGGGTTGAGAAAACAGCGATCGTTTTGGGGGATCTGTTCGAAAAAAATCAGGAACCGGTTACGGTTGCTCCCCGGAATATATTGAAAAAGCAGATTGAAAAAGCGGAGGGTCTTGGTTTCAAGGCATTTGCCGCCTCGGAGTTGGAGTTTTATGTATATAAGGAAAATCATGATTCGGTAAGGGAAAAAGGCTTTAATAACTTACAACCTCTCTCTCCCTATCCAATCGATTATTCTATTTCCCGTTTAAATATAGATGATTGGTTTTTAAGTAAAATTGTAAATGAGTTTGAAAAGGCGGACATTGATATCGAATCGGTTAAAGGAGAATTGGGGAAAGGTCAGTATGAGATTAACTTTAAGTATAGTGATAGCCTAACAATGGCCGACCAGACAGCGATATATAAAAGCGGCACAAAAGAGATTGCAGCGGTAAATGGCCTCTTGGCAACGTTCATGGCGAAACCGGATACGAATGATGCTGGAAGTAGTGGGCATACACATATCAGTCTTTGGGATAGTAACGGTGAAAACAATCTGTTCTATGATCCAAGCAGTACAGATGGATTATCCAAGATTGCTAAACACTTTTTGGCCGGAATGTTAGAACTGACGCCTGAACTGATGGTGCTATATGCCCCTTATATTAATTCCTATAAGAGGATTATAAACACTGGTGGTGCTCCATCGACAAATACATGGGGAATCGATAATCGTACGACTGCCTACAGAATTGATGGGAAAAACAACTCCTGCAGGGTTGAGAACAGAATTCCTGGCGCAGATGCCAACTTTTATTTAGTCATGGCGGCGTGTTTGGCATCCGGTCTATACGGAATAGAGAATGAGCTGGAATTGCCGTCCATGACGACTACTGATGCTTATGTGGACCCGAACGTGCCTCAACTTCCTACTAACTTGGTAGAAGCATTGGACCGCTTTAAAACTAGTGAAAGGGTCAAGGAAATTTTAGGCGAAGACGTGGTGAAACATTATACAACCGCTGTTGAGAATGAGATAAGGGATTATTTCTTTGAGGTCACGGATTGGGAGAGAAGGAAGTACTTGGAGCATATCTGAATAGTGGAGGTTATTATGAGAAATTGGGATTATCTATGGATAAATGGAAAGCAAAAAGAGATTAGCGAGTCAATAGCTGTTTTAAATCCGAGGAACGAAGAAGTGATCGGATATGTACCCTTGGCAAATCTTGAGACAGTGGAAGAGGCGATACAAGCAGCGACAACCGCCTTTCCCGATTGGTCCAGTCTATTGGGAGAAGAACGCTCAAATTATTTGGAAGGTTGGGCAAATCTAATAGAGGAGCAGGAGCAATCATTAGCAGAGTTATTATCATTGGAACAAGGAAAACCCTTAAGCGAAGCAATAGGTGAAATTAAGGGAACTTGTGTTATCATTCGATGGTTTGCCCAAGAAGGTAAAAGAATATATGGTGAGATTCTTCCTTCAATAGGACAAACCCAACAATTAATGGTTTTACAAAAACCGGTTGGATGTGTAGGTTTGATCACTCCTGCCAATGTTCCGGCAGCTATATTGGCAAATAAGGTGGCACCCGCACTAGCAGCAGGATGCACTTTCGTGTTGAAGCCGGCAGATCAAACGCCGATGATCGGACTTGCATTAATTGAATTACTTAATAAAACGGGTATCCCGAAGGGCGTTGCAAATATTGTAACGGGAAATGGAGAAGAAATTGGGCAACGGATTGTTGCCGACCCGCGCCTCAAAAAAATTGCATTTACGGGTTCAACGGTAGTGGGAAAAAAGATTGCTGCACAAGCTTCTAATTCAATTAAAAGATTAACGCTTGAACTGGGTGGTAATGCACCAGCAATTGTATGTAAGGATGCAAATATTGAGGATGCTGTCGCTAAAATTATGTCAAATAAATTCGAGAACTCAGGGCAAGTTTGTAATGGTATAAACGTTGTTTATGCGCATGAGTCTATAAAAGAGGAAGTTGTAAGATTATTAAAAGAAAAAGTGGAAGGGCTTTCTTTTAATACTCATACCAATCCTCAAGGTACGATTGGCCCCTTAATTGACAAGTCTTATATTTTAAGAGTCGAGACTATTGTTAAAGACGCGAAAGAAAAAGGGGCGTCCATTCTTGTTGGTGGTAATAAATCTGATACGGCGGAAACATCAGAAGGCTATTACTTCGAACCAACATTAATAGATGATGTAACTCAAGAAATGAGCATCACTCAAGAAGAAGTGTTTGGCCCTGTGTTGCCTGTTTCCAGCTTTAGCAGCGAGGAAGAAATTCTTGAAGTGTGCAACAACATTACAAATGCTTTAGCGGCCTATGTCTTTACTTCGGATCTTCAAAAAGTAAATGTCATGATGAACCAACTCGAGTTTGGAAGTATAGGTATTAATCAAACCTCCTTGGCATTTCCACAAGCCCCGTTTGGCGGCCTAAAAGAAGGCGGCATTGGTCGGGTAGGTGGAAGAAGAGGATTAGAGGAATATTTGGAATTACGTTATATAGCTTTAACAACATAACCTGGAGAGGTGAAATGAAAATATGCAAGTACAAGATACAAGTGTAAAGGTGGAATCATATGCTCAACAAGAATTAAACCAAGATACAGGATATAAACAAGAACTAAATCGTGCATTAAGTCTTAAGGATTTGATCATATACGGTCTCATAACGATGCTTCCGATAGCACCCATTCAAGTATATGGCACAATAGCAAAAGGAAGCCTTGGAATGGTTCCGTTAGTTTATTTGGTTGGGATTATAACTATGATGTTTACAGCGTTTAGTTATCGTTCCATGAGTCAAGAATTTCAAATCTCGGGTTCAACCTATTCTTATGTTCAGCGTGGGTTGAATCCCCATTTAGGCTTTTTAACGGGATGGTTAATTGTCATAGATTATCTGTTAGTTCCCTCCTTGCTTACGCTATTTGCAAGTATATGGATGAATAGCATTGTGCCAGCCATTCCCGTTTTCCTATGGGTGATTACATTCGTTGCAATCAATACATTCATTAACGCTAGGGGAATCACACTGGCCGCTAAAACGAATTCAATATTCTTGGTATTCGAGATGATTGCCGTTTTGTTATTTATCGTTTTTGCGATTAAGTTTGTCTTCATTGATGGAAATGGAATGGGAGGATTCTCTTTAGCTCCAATCTTCCAAGCCGATGTAATCGATTTAGGCTTTATAGCTACGGCCACCTCGATTGCTGTGTTCGGGTTTTTGGGATTTGATGTAATCAGTACACTTTCGGAAGAAGCTAAGAATCCATCTAGAAATATTGGTCGGGCAACCATCCTTGCGTTACTGATCATAGGGATAATATTTATGGCACAGACTTACATGGCGTCATTGGCACACCCTAACTTTGAAGATCTAGATGTTGATATGGCGTTTTTTGATATTGCGAGAGAAATAGGCGGCAACTTTTTATATTATCTTTTCCTTATTGTTGGTGTTTTCGCAGTTGGTATTGCCAATGCACTTGTTGTACAGTCTGCTATTTCAAGGGTTCTCTATTCGATGAGTCGTGATAAGGTCATTCCATTTTCGGGCGTATTGTCAAAAGTACATCCCAAATACAAAACTCCATTCAATGCAACTATCTTTGTCGGGATTATTACAATCATCATCGCTTTATTTGGTTCGGTTGAGGAAGTTCTGAAGCTAGTGAACTTTGGGGCTCTTACATCCTTCATGATGCTGAATCTAACAGTATTTGTTTACTTCTTTATCAAAAAGAAGAGAAGAGATGTAAAGGGCACTTTTAAATATTTAGTGATGCCTTTAGTCGGTTTAAGTATTTTAACATACGTTTGGAGCGGTCTAGGAACACCGACATATATTGTAGGTTTCAGTTGGCTGTTCATCGGAGTTGTCATTGGATTTATAAAATCAAAAGGATACAAAGAAGTGCCAACCACTATGAAGGGTTTATAAACATATAATGGAGGGATTTCATTGGGGAGTGACAAACTATGGAAGTGGACAGCTGTAGAACTTGCCGAGGCAATTAGAACAAAGAAGGTATCCTCCCGGGAGGTTACTTTAAGTTGTTTAAATCGTATTGAAGAAGTTAACCCAAAAGTAAACGCGCTTGTGGAAGTTTCTTCAGATGAAGCCCTAGCAAGCGCGGATGCTGCTGACCGGGCGATAAGCGCAGGAAAACCTCTTGGTTCCTTACATGGAGTACCAGTTTCAATTAAGGTAAATACCGACGAAGCTGGTCACGCAACAACGGAAGGGCTTCCAGCTTTTAAGGATAATGTTGTTGGAACGGATAGTCCGCAGGTCGCAAATCTTCGGAAGGCTGGAGCTATTTTTGTGGGTCGAAGCAATACACCTTCTTTTTCGTTCAGATGGTTTACAAATAATGAACTACATGGCAAAACCCTCAATCCTTGGAACAATTCGCGAACACCTGGAGGGTCCAGCGGCGGGGCTGCCGCCTCGGTAGCCACTGGCATGACACCTATCGCACATGGGAATGATTTAGCAGGTTCTCTTCGTTATCCCGCTTATGCGTGTGGAGTGACAACTATCCGCCCTACTGTGGGACGTGTACCCAGTTGGTCCAGTCTGGGTTACAGCCTGTCCATCCAAAGTATGGGTGTCCAAGGGCCAATAGCTAGAACAGTGGGTGACCTTCGTTTAGCCCTTGCAAGTATGAGTAGGTTTGATCCGGGTGATCCGGCTTTTGTACCAGCTCCTTTAATCGGTAAGCCGCTGCCCCGCCCTATCCGTGTAGGATTATTGAGGGATGTCGGCATAGCAACACCAACTTCCGCAGTTAATAAAGCTTTGGATGAAGCTGCAGATCGGTTATCGGATGCAGGTTATATTGTGGAGGAGGTAGAGTTGCCCCTCTTCGACGAGGCTTTTAAGCTTTGGCATTTGCTTTGTTTGGAGGATTTTAGACAAGCTATGCCGTTGGTTGAACAATTTGGTGATGAAGAGATAAAACAATCAGCAAAGAACTGGTTCACTGTGAACGAGGAATGGTGGGGAGAAGCACCACAACTTTCCGATATACTCGGCGGTTATCAGCAACGTGGTGCACTTATCGTTCAACTTCAACAGTTCCTTGAGAAGTATCCATTATTACTGCTTCCAAATTCCGCCGAACAGGCATTTGAGCAAGATGCGGATATTATTAGTACAGAGCGTACGCGCCATGTAGTGGTAGCACAATGGCCGATGATTGCGGTAGCACTTTTTGGGGTTCCTGCAATCTCAGTTCCGACATCTGTTGAAGATGGCCTTCCTATGGGTGTTCAGATTGTCGGTCGAAAATTCCGGGAGGATACCCTATTTGAAGCAGCTGAAATTATTGAAGCACATGCTAGCATAGCAACACCGATTGATCCAAGGTAAACATGAAACCAGTGTTCGAGCACTGCAATTTGGCGGAGTAGTATGAATTTAATAGGTGTGCGGGAACCGGGCGCCTGCGCACCAAGCAAATAGCAATTTGGAGATAAAAGTATAAAGGGTGAAAAGGTATGAAAGAACTCCTGAAACAACTTCATAAAGCGATTGATGAAACGAAAGAAGAAATGATTACAATTCGCAGAGACCTACATAGACATCCTGAACTCTCATTTCAAGAAGAAAGGACACCGAAAATAATTGCCGATTATTTGGAAGAGTTGGGTGTGGAGGTTCGTCGAAATGTTGGAGGAAGAGGGGTTGTAGGAATCTTGAAAGGGGGATTACCTGGCAAAACAATCGCTTTAAGGGCAGATTTTGATGCACTTCCTATTCAGGAAAAAACAGACGTGCCCTATAAGTCTACTGTTCCAGGTGTTATGCATGCATGTGGTCATGATGGACATACAGCCGCATTGTTGGCAACGGCCAAAGCCCTTGCGAAGAATAGTGATAGTCTACCGGGTAATGTTGTATTTATTCATCAATTTGCGGAGGAAGTAGTTCCTGGGGGAGCAAAGCCCATGATTGAAGATGGATGTCTTAATGGCGTAGATGCCGTGTTTGGATGTCATCTTATGAGTGGAATGCCATTTGGTAACGTGTATTACCGAGAAGGATATATACAAGCGGCGGCTGATACTTTTGCCATTCGGGTAAAAGGAAAAGGCGGACACGGGGCTACTCCACATAACACAGTAGATCCAATTATTATTGGCTCGCAAATCGCCATGAATCTCCAAACAATTACAAGTCGCAGGCTTGATCCGTTGAAAGAATTGGTAGTATCAATCGGCTCCTTTCACGCAGGCGAAGCATCTAACGTAATTCCTGATAGTGCCGAACTAACTGGAACTGTCCGTTCCTTTGACCCCGAAGTAAGAAGTATGGCAGAAAGGAGCCTGAAAAAAATCGCCTCCTCGGTAGCGGAAGCGAATGATGCAATAGCGGAAATTTCGTATGAAAGAGGATATGACTCACTATGGAACCATTGTGAAGAAACAAAAATTGTAAAAGAATCCCTTGAAAATGTTGCAGAAGTAAAGGAAGTACTTGAAACACCGCCAATAATGCCGAGTGAAGACTTTTCTTACTATACTCAACAAGTTCCTGGATCATACTTTTTCATAGGAGCTCAAATGGAAAACCCATCCGATGTATTTCCACACCATCATGAAAAATTCAATTTTGATGAACGGGCGATGACGATTGCCGCGAAAGGTTTCTGCTCAATTATTCTATCTAGCCAACAACAGACGTTTGTGAATTAAATACAAAAAGGGGTGTAGAAGATGTACGCAAAGATCAATGGTACAAGAATCTATTTTGATGTCGAAGGGATGGGCAGTGTACCCGATGGACCTATTATGAGGCAAAAGCCTGTTTGTTTTGTGCTACACGGAGGTCCGGGTGGGGATCATACCTTATACAAGCCTTATTTGACACCTCTATCTGAGATGATGCAGCTCGTCTATATCGACAATCGTGGAAGCGGCTTTTCGGATGAAGGGCCCCAATCGACGTATACGCTGGAAAATAACGTGAAAGACGTGGAAGCGCTACGGGAACATCTAGGCTTGGAAAAAATCGTGATTTTAGGACAATCATACGGAGGAATCACAGCTTTAAGCTATGCCGTAAAATATCCTGAGCGAATAGCAGGCTTGGTCCTTATAACCACATCTTCAAGCCACCGTTTCCTAGAGCGATCCTATAAAATACTGGAGGAAAAAGGGACCGAACAGCAGAAAAGTATTGCGGAGAAGGCTTTGGGTGGTAAATTCGAATCGAACGACGAATACTTTAAGTACTTGGAAGAGACTGGTTCCCTTTATTCGCACGCCATTAAAACAGCTCCGCCCCCAACTCAAGAAGAAATCCGGATGATGCAAGATGCCATGGCCAGATGCAAAGTTAATTATCAGGCGGCAAACGAAGGATTCCGGGAGGGAGGATTTTTGAGGAGTTACGATGTCACTGATCAATTACAGAAGGTAACTTCTCCAACACTAATCATTTCGGGTCGCCATGATTGGATTGCTCCTGTCCAAGAGGCGGAGGAGATGGCAGAAAAACTCCCCGATAATGAGTTAGTGTTCTTTGAGCAGAGTAGTCACATGGTTATGAGTGATGAATACGAACTATTCATCTCCACTGTGAAAGAGTTTGTTGATAGAAGATTAACAGAAAAAACGTTTGTTAGTTGAATTTTATTTTAGGATTTCAAATCGGTCAAGAAACTGCTGACGGAATGGGGACTGTCGAAATCGGGCAGTCCTTGTCTTTTGTCGTGAAGGCCGTAAAAACCTCAAACACTTATAATATAATCCCCCTTCAATCGCTTATAACAGGGCCACGAAGTTCCTATAGAAGGGTGCCCTCTCACCTTTTTCCCTATCCTATCCACAAAAATAAAGAATAACAAAGAATTCTCATGCTATTTATCCTGCGAAAAAACCAATTATATGGTATAAACTATTAAAAATTGGATGCAATGATACAATTGCATTACAAAATGGTTGTTTTGCCCAAGTGTCTTGCTAACTATGATAGATTGGAGAAGTGTGAAAAAAGATATACCGATGTAATTGGATTTACAACAGAACGAGTTGTATAGAAAGTACCCGGTCAGATGAGCTGACGGCAGGGTGTTACAGATCGGTTGAACAATGGAAGGAGTACGGAGGATCCATGTTTTCCAAGGAAGTCCGAAAAGGAAATAGGATAGCAAAGGCATTTCCAAAATTCATACTTATCGCTGTATTGTTAACGGGGATTGGATTGAACGTAGGGTTTGCCAACGAACCGGAGAAAGACAACCTGGCAACAGTCTATCATGTCTATACCAATGATGAATACATAGGCAAGATTTCAGATAAAGAGAAGATTGAACAATTGAAAGAACAGAAACTAGAAGAAGCTGCTACACAATATGAAGACCTGCAATTGAAAGTAGCAGATCTATCGGTTATTCCGGAAAAAGTATTTGAAACCGGCTCCGAAGACGATACAGTCCTGGATACCTTACAGGAAAAAATGGCTGTCGAAGCGGAAGCGGTTGGCATTCTCGTTGACGGAGAACCAGCTCTCTATGTAAAAGACATGGATGCATACCGAAATGTGATCCGAGATCTGAAATTGCAAACTGTCACAGAAAAGGAACTCAACGCATTCGAGAAACGCCAAGCGTACAATGAACCTTTACCCCCTTTGAAAGAGAATGAAACACGCGTTGCGGATATTATGATGAGCAGCGACATCCAGGCGGACGAAGGACAAGCCGCACCGGAAGATGTGTTGAATGTGAAAAAGGCCGTTCAGCTATTGAACAAAGGGACATTGGAAAATAAGAAATATGTCGTTCAACCAGGCGATGTCCTAGGAAAAATAGCGGCAGCTCATGACATGACGACCAAACAGCTATTGGAATTGAATCCGGACTACAAGGCGGATACCGTTCTGCAGCTGGGTGATGAGTTGAATGTTACGAAGTTTGAGCCGTTCGTTGAAGTGGAAGCTCATTTCGAATCAAAACGGAAAGAGCCGATCCCCTTTAAAACAATAAAAGAGCAGGACAAAACCCTATTAAAAGGGGAAAAGAAAGTAACGCAAAAAGGCGTTGACGGAGAGAAAGTCGTCACCGAATTGATTCGCAAGCAAAACGGCGAAGTGGTTGGGCGCTCCATCCAAGAAGAGACAGTCACCGCAGAACCGACGGATAAAGTGCTGGTCGTCGGCACGAAAGTGATCGCCTCGCGAGGGACAGGTTCGTTCGTATGGCCGGCAGTCGGTGGTTATATCTCAAGCCATATGGGATCACGCTGGGGTCGGACGCATCTCGGAATCGATATTGCCCGCCCTTCCAACCGGACGATCAAAGCTGCCGATAATGGTGTCGTCACTGCTGCGGGTCCAAGCGGTGCATACGGAAACCGTATTATTGTCAGCCACAAAAATGGCTATGAAACGTTATATGCACATTTGTCTTCCATTGATGTTAGTGTCGGACAAACCGTGGCACAAGGCGCGAAAATCGGCGTCATGGGTTCCACGGGCCGATCCACCGGCGTCCATCTCCATTTCGAAGTATTGAAAAACGGAGAAAACATCAATCCAATGAGTGTTTTGAAATAAAATGCGGGGGCTGTCCAAAAAGGACGGTCCCTATTTTTTATCCCCCCGATATGTGTCTTAGCCTATGCCCTTCATCCCGTTTGCGAACTATTCGACAAAAAACGGGAAATATTGCCCGGGAAATAGCATCGAAAAGTCTTGATAGCACGTGCGAAACAGCACAAACAGTGATAGAGTTAAAGGATGACCACAACATCTAATCTCATAGAAAATAGACGCAAAATGGCGAGAAAGGGAAGTGGATATGCAAGACAAAACGATATTAGTTGTAGACGATGAGAAACCGATTGCCGATATACTTGAATTCAATCTGAAAAAAGAGGGATTCAATGTATATTGTGCATATGACGGGGAGCAAGCGTTGGAACAGGTCGAGGAAGTAAAGCCTGACCTGATGCTCTTGGATATCATGCTTCCAAAACGCGACGGAATGGAAGTCTGTCGGGAAGTACGTAAAAAATACGATTTTCCGATTATCATGTTGACTGCCAAAGATTCCGAAATCGATAAAGTGCTAGGGTTAGAACTCGGTGCGGACGATTACGTGACGAAGCCATTCGGCACACGGGAACTGATTGCGCGGGTGAAAGCGAATCTGCGGCGCCATATGAAAGTGGTTCAGGAAGAGCAAGGGGAGTCGACGAATGAAATCACGGTCGGGAATCTGGTTATCCAGCCGGATGCTTACCTCGTGCTAAAGCGGGATGAGACGATCGAATTGACACACCGGGAATTCGAACTGCTTCATTATTTGGCCAAGCATATCGGTCAAGTGATGACACGTGAACATTTACTGCAAACGGTCTGGGGCTATGATTATTTTGGCGATGTCCGTACTGTCGATGTCACCATCCGCCGTTTACGGGAGAAGATCGAAGATACTCCGAGCCATCCGGCATGGATTGTGACGCGGCGTGGGGTAGGTTACTACCTGCGTGATCCGGAACAGGAGTAAGCTATGCAGAAGGTCGGTTTCTTCCGTTCGATCCACGTCAAACTCGTATTGATATACGTATTGCTGATCATGGTTGCTATGCAAATTATCGGCCTTTACTTTGTCCAGAAACTTGAGCAGACATTGAAAGACAACTTCACGAATTCAATCACCGATAAGATGAACCTTGTGGAATTCAGCGTGCGTGAGGAATTAATAAAAGAGCGTTCAACGGACGATCCGACACTCGAACAGAGTTTACGGACCGTCCTTTCGGGGTTTAACTCGGATGATATCAATGAAATTAGGGTCGTCAATCCCAGATACCGCATTCTGGCGACATCGGTCTTGGATAATCAAGTGATGGTCGGTCAACGATCGTTGGATGACACCATTAAAAGATCGATTGCATCGGAATCACCCTACGAAAATATCTACTATGATGAAACCATGCGGGAGCGGATTATGGTCCGGGCGCAACCGATCCTGTTTAATGGTGAAGTGATCGGGACGTTGTATGTAGTATCGAATATCGAGAACGTCTATCAGCAGATTGATGAAGTCACTCAGATCCTTGCGGGCGGTACCGCGTTTTCATTAACCATTACCATTATCATCGGCATTTTCATCGCCCAGACAATTACGCGACCGATTTCTGATATGAGGCGGCAGGCACAGGCGATGGCAAAAGGGAATTTCTCGCGCAAAGTGCGGGTGTATGGGAATGATGAAATCGGTCAGCTGGCGATTGCGTTCAACCATTTGACAAATCAGTTGCAAGAATCCCAGTCCACGACAGAAAGCGAGCGTCGGAAACTGGCATCCGTCCTTGAGAACATGACGGATGGCGTCATTGCAACCGACCGGAAAGGACGCGTCAGCCTGATTAATGATTCGGCCCTGTCCATGTTCCGCTTGACGCGCGACCTTGTGCTCAATCGCCCGATTGCGAGCATTCTTGGGCTGGAACAGGAGTACACATTCGAGGATCTGATCCAGATCAAGGATTCAATCGCTCTCGATTTCAGTACAGATGAAAGACCGTATATTTTGCGGGCAACATTTTCCGTTACACAGCGGGAGACCGGATTTGTGAACGGGCTGATTGTCGTTCTGCATGATAATACGGAACAAGAAAAAATCGATATGGAACGCCGGGAATTCGTCTCCAACGTCTCCCATGAATTGCGTACGCCGCTGACGACGATGCGCAGTTATTTGGAAGCTTTGGCAGAAGGGGCTTGGCAGAATGAGGAGATCGCCCCCTCTTTCCTTCATGTAACCCAGACGGAGACGGAGCGGATGATTCGATTGGTGAACGATTTGCTGAAACTATCGCGGATGGACAGCCAGGACTATGACCTAAACCGGGAATGGGTGGATTTCAACCAGTTCTTCAATGCCATCATCGATCGTTTCGAATTCTCCAAATCGCAAAATGTACATTTTCGCAGACTGTTGCCTTCCACTGAGTTATTTGTCGAAATCGATCCGGATAAGATGACGCAAGTCTTGGACAATATCATCTCAAACGCGTTGAAATATTCACCGGACGGCGGAGATATCCGGTTTGGATTGAGTTTGCAAGGCGACTTTATCAAAGTGATGATTTCCGATGATGGGATGGGTATCCCGAAAGAGAATGTCAATCGTATTTTCGAAAGGTTCTACCGAGCGGACCGCGCTAGATCGAGGGCAATGGGCGGCACGGGCCTCGGCTTGGCCATCGCCAAGGAAATGATCGCTGCCCATGGCGGTGAGATTTGGGCGGACAGTGAAGAAGGACAAGGGACAACCATCTTCTTCACATTACCATTTGAGCAACAAGAGGAAGGTGAATGGGATTGAAATATATCGAACCGATTAAGTCTGTGATCCTGCTATTGCTTGTCGTTTTGAGTGTCACTTTCACCTTCTCCATTTGGACGTATACTCCGCGCCTAAAATCGATTGAGGAGTTGCCGACTATTGATATCTCGATTGCCGACCGGATGGAAATAGATAAAGTCATTAAGCCATACAAAATCGTTTTTAATTTTGATGATGGATTGAAAGGAACGTCCCAGGCCGAAGAAATCGATTCTGTCATGGAAGAGATGAAGAAATGGCGAATTTCGGACCTCACCTTGGCAGACGGAAATTTTGGAATGGATAAATGGGCAACATTGATGAGAAAACACCATCATTTCTCATTGCATTTCCAAGGGTTGGTTCCCATTCCGCTCTACGACAAAGTCTTGAACATCGAAGAGGAAATAGTGCCGGAAGCTTCCTTCGACCGTCTTGTTGTCGATTGGAAACCGGAAGCAGAAGGAGTCGACTTGAACCTTTTCTTTGTCAACAGCAAGGACGGTCTGCTCTATAGGGCGAAAGGGAAGGTCGATGACTATCGGACATTCCAACAGAGCGTTGTTGCTTGGGCAGCGGAGTTTGAGGAATATACGGACGTCAATCCGGAAAATCCAGCAACTTTTATCGCAGTGCCGGCTGTGCCGGTGGAAACCGTCCGTACGAAATATTTCCAAGAGGAGATCAGCCCGAACCGGAATCGTGATTCTTTGCCGAACCGCTTCCGGGATGCGCTCTTCACCGATCCGAACGCGGTCCGTCGCAGCCAGGTCGATTCGGTGACGGAGGAATTCGCGGACGATCACGCACAGATGAAAGTTGATACAGAGAAGAAGATGTTGAGTTTTGTCCTCCCTGCTGCCCAAAGTACCGAGAGGGCAATCCCTTCCGAACTATTAGAGAAGACAATTGATTTCATCAATGAACATAGCGGATGGACATCGGAATACCGTTACATTTTCATGAATCCAGACTCCCGCTTCGTAAAATTCCAATTGTATATCCATGGGTTGCCCGTTTACAGCGAGACTCCCGGTTCTACGGAAATAATGGGGATTTGGGGGGATAACCGGATTTTCCGTTATGACCGACCGTATTATACGCTCGATTTGCCATTGACATCCGAAACGGAGACGATTTTCCTTCCATCCGGCCGGGACGTCGTGGAGACGCTAAAACAGTTGAGCGATGAAGATTTCAGTCAAATTGAGGAGATCATACCAGGCTATTACATGGAGCGGGACATAGATCGTAGGCTATTTACGATGGAACCTTCCTGGTTTTATTTAAAAAGTGGCACGTGGATTCGTTTTTCTGATGAAATGACCGGGGGTGAGGATTATGGATTGGAGTAAGACCAAAACGATCTTCATCGTTATTTTTTCCATTTTGAATGTCTTTTTGTACTCTCTTTACCTCAATCGGCATATGGAGTCACAAAACTTGCAGGTGATGGGGAAAACGTCGATTGAGGAAGCGCTGAAGATGGATAATATCACGCATGATCCCCTTCCCCCCCATCAGAATGACGCTTCTTATATTTCAGCCAAAGCGGTCGCTTTTGACAAGGAGGAAGTCGGGAAACTGGAAGGCCAGTCTGCCGTCATCGTAGGTGAAACGGTCCTCCAGTCGGTGTTGGACAGCCCTGAAACGGTTCGCAATGCGAAAGGCGATTACAATTTCACCGATTTCCTCAGCAAGTATGTGCTCAATGGAAAGGAATATCAGCTGTGGGAGGTGGACGAGGAGGAAGGAACAGCCCTCTTCTTCCAACAGGCACTGGGCGAACCGATTTACTTCAGCACCCATGCAATGCTGACGGTCTATTTGAACAAGGACGGCAAAGTGATCAGCTACGAGCAGCGGATGTGCGAAGAATTTGTCAGCTATAATCGGAAGAAGGACCTCCTCTCTCCAATCGAAGCAATCGGTTCATTGTCCAACCGTGGTTATATAAAACCTGATTCGAAAGTGAAACGGGTCACACTTGGCTATTCCACGTTGCTGACCGAAACGCTAGTATTTGCTCCGACTTGGAATGTTCGTGTAGAATTGAAGGATGGAACGATTGAAAATCACTTCATCAATGCAATTGAAGGTAAAGTCCTAGAGTTCCAATTGGACGCTTCCGATGAAGAGAAGGAATGAGGTTTTGAACCATGCGCTTTAGTGTACTTGCCAGTGGTAGTACAGGCAATGCGATTTATATAGAGAACGAGCAGCATGCATTTTTGGTTGACGCCGGTTTCAGTGCGAAAAAGTTGGAGGGGCTCCTGGCTGGCATCGACCGTTCTTTGAAACAAGTTGACGGTATTTTTGTCACACACGAGCATAGCGATCATATTAAAGGGATTGGCGTCGTAGCGCGGAAGTATGGCATGCCGATCTATGCAAATGAAAAGACGTGGAAGGCAATGGACGGGCTCGTCGGCACGATTCCGCTCGAACAGCGTTTCCAGTTCGACATGGATACTGTCCAATCATTCGGTTCCTTGGACGTCCAATCCTTTGCCGTTTCCCATGATGCGGCGGACCCGATGTTCTACGTGTTTCATGAAAATGATCGGAAATTGGCGATCATTACGGATACCGGTTATGTGAGCGATCGGATGAAAGGAATTATCCAAGGCGCTGATTCTTTTGTATTTGAAAGCAACCATGACGTCAGCATGTTGCAGATGGGCCGTTATCCGTGGTCGGTGAAACGGCGGATCCTCAGCGATGTCGGCCACGTCTCCAACGAAGACGCGGCGGTCGCCATGAGCGAAGTCGTAAAAGAAAAAGAGACGAGAATTTATCTGTCCCATTTGAGCAAAGATAATAATATGAAGGACTTGGCCAGGATGAGCGTATCCCAGACATTGGAGACATGCGGCATCCGAACTGGCGAATTCGTTCATCTGTACGACACGGATGCAGAAAAGCCGACCGAGTTGGTCACAGTATAAGAACCTCACTTCGGTGGGGTTTTTATTTGAATTAAAAATCTGCGGCCGTGCTCATAACTTCAGGTTTCGCGCTCATAAGTGTCCGTGCCGCGCTTATAACTTCGGATATCATGCCCATAAGTGCCCGTGCGGCGCCGATAGTGTCGGATTCCACGCCTATAAGAGCTCGTGCTGCGCTCATATTGTCGGTTCTCGCGCCCATAAGTGTTCTTGCTACGCTCATAACTTCGGATACCGCACTTATAGGTGTTCATTCCACGCCCATAACCTCGGGAATCACGCTCATAAGCGTTCGCGCCGCCGCACTCATAACCTCGGTTCCCGCACCCTTCGCTTCCGCATAAAAGCATCCCATTTGAAACACTTCTCGATTTTTGAAAAAATGGAATAAGGGTAAGGTAAGTAAAAGACTGTATGGAAAGGAAGAGGCGCATGGATGAGTTCAAAAATTATCCGGACGATCGGGAGCGTCAACCTTTGAATGAAACCGAACCGGTAATTGAAACGAGAAGGGAAACCGCAACTCCACCTCCCCGGCCGCCAAAACGGAGCGGTGGATTTCTCCCGGGCTTGCTGGGTGCCATCGTCGGGGGGCTGCTCGTTTGGTTGTTAATGACCAATGTCGGCGGGACGGGCGAGAAAGCGACAAGCGGGAATGATGAAAAGTTGGGCCTCACCGACAATGTCCAGTCGGAGCGTGTTTCGCTCGATATATCGAATGACGTGACAGAGGTGGTCGGAAAGGTGACGGACGGCGTCGTCGGTGTCACCAACTTGCAGACGGTGCGCGATTTCTGGTCGACCACCGAAACGACTCAGGAAGCGGGTGTCGGTTCGGGCGTCATTTATAAGAAAGCCGGAGATAAGGCATACATTGTCACCAACCACCATGTCGTCGAAAATGCACAGCAGCTGGAAATTACATTTGACGATGGATCGAAAACCGAGGGGAAACTGATCGGCAGCGATATTTGGACCGACCTGGCTGTTATCGAAATCGATGCCAAGCATGCGAAGACGGTTGTCGAATTCGGTGATTCGGATGCCTTGAAACGGGGAGAGACGGTCATTGCCATCGGGAATCCGCTCGGTCTCGGATTTTCGGGTTCGGTGACGGTTGGAGTCGTTTCAGGGAAGGACAGGTCAATCCCAATCGACCTGAACCGGGACGGCATCATTGATTGGCAGGCGGACGTGTTACAGACCGATGCTGCCATCAACCCGGGCAACTCCGGCGGAGCGCTCATCAATATGGCTGGTCAGCTGATTGGCATCAATTCAATGAAAATCACGGAATCGACTGTCGAAGGGATTGGGTTGGCCATCCCGACCAATCTCGCGGTTTCCATCATCGAACAGTTGGAGACTACCGGAACTGTCAACCGCCCGACTATGGGTGTCACCCTGCTCGATTTGCGAAGCGTGCCGGCTAGACAGCAACAGGAAGTGCTGAAATTGCCGGAAGATGTGACGGATGGCGTGGTTGTCACCGACGTAGCTCGGAATTCCCCGGCCCAGGAGGCAGGTGTCCAAAAGTATGATACAATTGTCGAGATGGACGGCGAGAAAATCGAGGACATGGTCACCTTGCGTAAACATCTTTACAATACGAAACGAGTCGGTGATACAATGACCATGAAAGTATACAGGGAAGGCAAATTGCTCGAAATCGATATGAAGCTGCAATCGGGAAATTCATTCTGATGTCATGACGTTACAAATAGTTTTCAACAGATAATTATCCACAGCGGGTAGAGTAGCCAACAGACAGCTATTTCACCCGCTTTTGCTATGTTTTCAATCGATGTGGATAAATCAAAATATTTGTGCATAACTTTGTGAAAAAGAAAGCAGGTGGTAAAATGAAGATAGTGAGCTGTCAAACCCATATAAATCATGCGTTAGACGTCTATGTTGCCAAGGAAAAAACCTTGCCACAGATGAAGTTTGTACCGGAAGAAGAGAAGTTATCCACAAAGTGCGACTACTGTGAACAGCCTGCTTTATATGTTGTGGCGAACGAATAATCGGGCACAAGATGTTGAGAGGGCCTGTGGATATGTGAATAACTTCTGTGAATAACATTTTAAAAAGGGTGGACAACCTGTGAATATTACAATTGTGACAGTAGGAAAACTAAAAGAAAAATATTTAAAAATGGGAATTGACGAATATGCAAAACGCCTTGGTGCCTACGCCAAAGTCGACTTAGTGGAGGTTGCGGACGAAAAAGCACCCGAATCGTTAAGCGAAGCCGACATGGAAATAGTGAAAAAGAAAGAAGCCGAGCGGATTTTGTCGAAAATCGGAGCGGATGCCTATGTCATTGCGTTGGCGATCGAGGGAAAAATGAAAACATCCGAGGAGTTGGCGGCGGGACTGGAGTCGTTGATGACGTACGGTCGCAGCAAAGTCGTATTCGTCATCGGTGGATCACTGGGGCTTCATGACAGTGTGTACAAACGGGCGGATGAATTATTGTCGTTTTCGAAGATGACGTTTCCACACCAGTTGATGAAGTTAGTGCTGTTGGAGCAAGTGTATCGAGGGTTTCGGATTATGCGGGGGGAACCGTACCACAAGTGAATGGCAAACAGGAAATAGTGCTGAAGCTTACTAATAAAATTTTAAATCACATAATTTGGTATAATTGATGTAAAGACAGCAATGAGAAGTAGGAGGTGATTACTCCTACTTTTTTTATAAGACTCTGGGGGAGGTATTATATTAATGAAAGCTAACTCAAAACCCACCTTTCTAAAAATTGTATATTTTGACGAAGGTTCAGCATTAGATTATTTAGAAGCTAAGCATGGGGGAAGATATGATAAAGTTTCTTCCGATATTATTCAGCGGGCTAAAACACTTGCAGGAGAAGTAGGTTTAGAGGTTTCAACCGACCCAAAGTTATTTTCTTTTATAATTGATTCATTAATAGGAATAAAAGGTCGGGTTTCTGGCAGGGCAGCTTATGATAGGAAAAGTGAAACTAATATTAGTGAAACAGTAAGTAGTACTGTATTGTCAAATTTTATTGACGATGTATATGAGAGTGTTCAAGATAGTAACTTTGGGATATTTAATAAAATCAACTTATCTTTTATCCCAAATTCAATTACATTTCTTAAAACAATCTCTCCAATGCTTAAAATAATAAAAGAGGAATCATTTGAACAACAAATGCCAATCCATTTAGGTGCATTAGACCAAATATTTAGTGATGCAAAGGGCTATTACGAATTAATATCCCAGGAAGAGGGAGAAAAGAGGGTTTTTAGATTTAACATTAATGCTTTAAGAAATAACTATAGATTAAATGATTTAACTAAAATGGATATTACAATCATTGGAATAAAAGTGGGGGAGTGTACAGAAGAACAGCTGGAATGGGAAGCTGAGTTTAACGAAGAAAAAAGAAATGAACAAAAAGCGGAAAGAAAGAGTAGAGTAGCTCATATTATTGAGGATGAATTACAAGATGAAGAAAAAGTACCTGACGTTATAAAAACATTGGATATTTATGATGTCATTTTAGCTGGAGTGGTTAATAATGAACGTTAAGGTTTTTTATGGACCAGATAATGCATTTAAAGAGTTTATTGAAGAAACAACTTTTGTAACAATGAATGATATTATGCTACAAGTTATTGAAATTGACCGCTCGTTTACAATTCGAAGTGAGGGCTCTGAATATGAGCCAAAAGAATTTTTTTATGAAACCATTGTCTGTCATAGACAAGAATACTCATCAATGTCGATTAATTCGATTAATAACATAATGTTAATCTTGAAAAATGTGAAATTTAACACTTTATATTTTCAAAATCCTCCAAATAATATTATTGAGGTAATACGAAGAAATTTCGTTGTCGATTTTATTTATTATGACTACGGGAAAATTGGCGTTCAAAGCTTAATTGAATTTAAAAGACTCTTTAGGGATAGATTGATAGGACAGGAAAAGGCACTAAATGTGCTGCTTCCTGTTCTTAATATCCCGAAGGTAAGGTCATCACAAAAACCAATAGTAATAATGTTTTATGGACCTCCTGGTGTAGGTAAAACAGAAACTGCAAAGTTAATATCACAAGCAATATATGGAAGTGATAAAATTAAGAGATTTCAACTATCAATGTTTCAAACAGACCAAGCGTATAGATTTCTATTTGGTTCAAAACCACAAGAGGATAGTTTAGCAAAAAGTTTGATGAGTAGGGAAACAAATGTCATTTTATTGGATGAATTTGATAAAGTACATCCTAATTTATATAGTGCATTTTATGAACTTTTTGATGAAGGTCAGATAGTTGATGGTAATTATACTGCTAAGGCTGATAATTCAATATTTATATGTACGTCGAATTATCTAACTACGTCCGAAATTGAAAAAAACGTTGGTGGAGCAATATTTTCAAGAATAACAGAGTGTATTAAATTTGAACCATTAAACGAGAATGAAAAATTAAAAATAATGACAACAGAGTTTAAGCGGAGTTTCGAAAGTCTTGCTCTAGACGATAAAGAAAAGCTCTCACATTTAGAAGAAGAAATGTTATTAGAATTATCATCGGATATAGATGAATACGTGAATACAAGGGATATTAAAAATACAGTTGACATGTATCTAAGTTATAAATTATTAAAGGAATTACGTGTATTGTAAAAATACAATGCAAAGGTATTTGAGGTGAGGGCATAGATATAGAATATAAGTTAAAGAACCTTGGGGTGTGACCGACAAGTAGAAATGAACCCTTTCTTATCTCAAAATGCTGAATAAGATTGAACCCTACTTTCCAGTATGAACTTGCATGATGGCCTTGTTTGGCTGAGCCAGTATATTGGGGCTACATGGCTTATAATTTTGCTCACAGAGGCCCGTGTAAAGTGACAATGTGTACGCTCTATCTTCCAGTTGTAAAGTGTTCACTTTAATTTAGCTAATAGTGTTTAAGTTTATATGACGGTTACATGGGGTTTTGATTGACGAATATACGATTAATATAAATGAATCAGATTACTTCTTGTTTCCACATTGAAATAAAAAGGTAATTCAAGCTACACAAAAAATTGAAGTTCATAGCAAAGAAAAAATAATTTGAGTTTTTTAATAAAACGAGGCTGGATAATTTGTTTACTTTGATAAATAATATTAAAGAAATAAAAGATTTCTCACTGAAAAAAATACAATTTATTCTTATATTTACTTTGTTGTTTCTTTTTTATATAAAAGAATTTCATGAGGTATACTTTATTAGTTTATATGAAAACATAGAAAATATAACCATGAATCTGAATTATTACTCATGGGAATACTTAATTATGATATTACAATTATTCCTTATTTTATCCATGGTAATTACTTTAATTTTAGTAATCTTATTAAATATATTTGATAATACTTTATGGAAATATAACGAAAGAACTAAAATATTGTCATTGGAAAGGATTATTGCCAAAAAAAAGTGTACTCAGTTATATGTTGATTTTTCTATTTGGTATTTTATTATACTCGGATATAATTATTTGTTTGATGGAAATTATATTAATAATAGAATTATTATTTTTATTGCATCATGGAGTATTCTAATGTTATTTATTAAATTATTTCTTTTTCTTTTTGCTACTAATGATGATGATTGGATATACAAAGATTATTAAACATATATAGAAAAGTAGAGAAAATAAAAACTCATTTTGATACACCATGGCGAACCGTATCATAAGTAATTGAGGTTTTTTAAAAATTTTGGTGACTATATGCGGTTTCATAAAATAACTTGTCCAGTGATGAGTAAGCAGGAAAAACACCGCATTCCCTTCCGTTTCCGCCAAATTCCAAGTATTTTACTCGCTTAGGAAAGAGCCGTATTATTTCTTCTGCCCTATTGTCTTCGTGAATAATAGGGCTTCTTTATATTTAGTTACGAAAAAGGATCTATTCTGTTGACTCACAGTGTATAATAATCTTAATTGTATTAAAATACTTAAAATACACTAAAAGGAATTTGAGAAAAATGGGATTCTATTCAATTAAACATATTGACGACCAACAAGATTTTATTTCGTACTCAAATGAGTTATTTTTTGAACGACTTAAATTGGTTTCTTTTATGCTCATTTTCACCTATCCCGGCTTCTTTTACTCTGATGTATTTCTATTAAATAAGACAGACCCGGTTTATAGATGGGTTCTTGCCTCTATTCACCTTACAGGTTTTTTTCTGTCCATTATTTTTATTCTCATTTATTATTTTTACAAGAGTGCGCCTATAGGTCCCATTATCCATATCTACACCGTGTTATTCTTATTTATTGGCGCGACGGCTTCTATAAACAGTCAGTTATTGAATGGTAATATTTATGCTTATATCATTCTTTTACTTGGGGTTTCTGTTGTTTTTCCTATTCATCCTGGCCCGCTTTTAATTTATTTCAGCAGTAATCATATTTATTTTTTGATTGGGTTGCTTTTCATGGACCCTAACCACTTTTCGCTGAATACAAACATAATTAATTCAACCGGGGCTGCTGTAATTTCCTATACGATTGCATTTATGCTCTATCGGCTGCGAAAAAGGGATTTTGAAAGTAAATGCAAGTTAAGAAGAAATACGGATAGTTTTAGAAGACTATTTCATATGAATCCATATCCATTAATTCTTACAAACCTACAAAATGATGAAATATTGCTTATCAATCATCAGGCAATTGAATATTATCATTTGCAGGATCAAGACATGACGAAAGTGGATGGAAAATTTTTATTCGCCAGTCCCTATGAAAAGCAGATTATATTAAAAATGCTTGAAGAGCATCAAAGTATCAAAAATTATGAACTGGAGTATCAAGTAAATCCCAGTCTAAAAAAATGGGCTATGCTAAGTCTGGAATTGGTCGAGTATTTGGATCAGTCCTGTATTCTAATTGGGGTTACGGATATTACCAACCTGAAGATAAAGGAAGAAGAGCTGCTTAAGCATGCTTCTTTCGATACACTGACAGGTGTGATGAATAGGCGGAGCGGAATGGCTTTGTTGGAAGAAAAAATTCACGGGCCTTATCAACAAGAATTTTATGTTTGTTATATTGATATAAATGGGTTGAAAACCGTCAATGACAACTTCGGTCACTCAGCTGGAGATGATCTCATCAAGACAAGCTGCGAAATCATTAATTGCAATATTGACTCCGGCGATGTGCTATTCCGAATGGGCGGTGACGAATTTATCATCGTTTTCTTCGGTAAGAATAAAGAAAAAGTGGAAGAGACATGGATGGATATTACACGAGATTTTCATCGTTTTAATCTGTCGGGGGAAAAGACCTATGAACTTTCAGCGAGCCATGGAATCGCCTATTATAAGCCCGGCATGCTGACCACTGTAGAGGAAATCCTAGAAGCGGCAGATCAAACTATGTACGAAGAGAAAATCTCAATGCGGAGGATACCGTCCAGCTAAACTCCTAAACTCAGTGCTTGCCCATTATGATTATGTTAGTTGAAACAACACTCATAATTATTGTATTAAAAAATCTATATAAAACCTCATTTAGATACATCACGGTGATATTTTTGCTTTAAATTTATCAAATTAGATATGAATACAAAACGAAAGCCGATTTTCTGGGCAAACAGAAAATCGGCTTTTTCAAATTGTTTACGGATTTTTTCATATATTTAGAGTTATATAATTTTCTATGTTCACGGCGTGTATTTGGCATAGACAGTTGTTTAGGATAAACACTAAGAAAATATTAAGAATGGGTATGTGTGTTTGTTAAGATTTAATGAGTATCATATCTTTATACGAAGCCTATAGGGATGACACATGAACCGAAAGAGATGGAGGAGAGAATGTAGTTGAACATTTTGATTTGTGATGATGATAAAGAAATTGTAAGGGCAATTAGTATTTATTTAGAAAATGAAGGCTATCAAGTATTCAAAGCTTACAATGGGCTAGAGGCCATCGATCTGATTCGAGATCATACTATTCACCTAATTATTATGGATATTATGATGCCAAAAATGGATGGGATCACGGCGACGATGAAGATTCGGCAAGATAATATGATTCCGTTAATCATGCTTTCTGCTAAGTCGGAGGATCATGATAAAATACTCGGATTAAATATCGGAGCAGATGACTATATGGCCAAGCCGTTTAATCCGTTAGAACTTGTGGCTAGAGTGAAATCGCAGCTACGAAGGTATACGACATTTGGCAGTCTTGAGGTGAGTAGTCATGTATTTCAATCGGGCGGGCTCATGATTGATGATGAACAGAAAGTCATTACGGTTGATAAAGAAGAGGTTCATTTGACACCAGTGCAGTATAAAATTGTAAAGCTTCTCACAGCAAATGCCGGGAGAGTATTTACAATTGAAGAGATTTACGAAAAGGTATGGAATGAAAGGGCCATCAATCCAGAAAACACTGTTTCAGTCCATATTCGAAAGATTCGAGAAAAAATTGAAATTAACCCGAAAGAACCGAGGTATCTAAAAGTTGTATGGGGAGTTGGGTATAAAGTTGAAAAATATTAGTCATGCACGTATTACGAAAGTGGTTGTGTTTCTCGTGGCAATCATTTGCTTAACAGGTATAGCGAGGGCACTGATTGACTTGGAATACAATAGGGTCCAACTTAGTGATGTAAATACGGATAGTTATTTTGAAAGCCAGTCGTTCGCCAAGGAAAATTACGGCCTGTTTCACACCTTAACGGAATTAATCGGAACATATAAAAGTGAGGCCTATATTTTAAGTGGTAAGGCACTGACGAAAGCAGATAGCCGAGTCATTGAAGACGAGTTATACAATGAATATTATTATTCAAATGAATATGATCACGATCTAAAAGAAGCAGATAATAAGCGCATTTTCAAAGAAGAATATGCGGATAAGATCAAGCGTAAAAAAGAAGAACGTATGCGAATGCAAGTCAGGGAATTTTATCAGTTAGTCGAGAGACTAGAAACCTATGAAGGTATCATCTATTATGCGAGTGATGGTGAACATGTATTTTCCAATAGTGAAATGAATAAGAAAGAGCAGTTTGAAACCTATGATGCCTATATGTTAGTCGGGGATTATCAACAAAAAATGTACCCATCTAAAGTGGCGAAAAGTCACTACTATGATTATTTTACGCCTACAGTTGATCAGTTGAATTCACAAACAGATGCGATATATGTCGCATTTACGGATGCTTTTCTACAGAAAAAAATACAAGAATGGGAAACAGATAAAGCAGAAGCCAAAAGGCTTTTAAATGAATCCATAGCATTTTTAGTAGGACTTATTGTATCTTTTATTTATTTAATGATTGTGATTGGAAGAACATCGTTTAAAGATAAGGACATTCATTTTCATGTTATTGACAAACTCTATAATGACCTTAATGTGGCGATTGTTGTTTGTTTACTGTCGATGTGGTTCGTCATGATTGTTGAAGTGTTCCGTGAAATCTACCTGCTTCTCACGGTACCTATTTTTATCATTGCCTTACTGCTGATTTTATCGCTCGTCAAGCATATTAAAAATAAAACAATCCTTTCGCATACACTCATCTATCAAATTTTTAAAAAGGTATTTCTTGCGATAAAACATGTATTTGACAGCGGTAGCTTAGCCGTGAAAACCGTACTGCTTGTCATTGGTTATCCAATAGTAGTTGCGGCAACGTTTTTTATGTTTCCGATTACGATTGGTCTAGCTGCCTGGCTTGCGCTAAAAAAGGTGAAGTCGTTTAACCGCATTAAAGAAGGCGTAGAGCACATTAAAAATGGTGATCTTCAGCATAGAATTGAAATAGACGGAAAAGGGGAGTTTAGCCAACTCGCGGGGAACATTAATCGTATTACCGAGGGGTTAAATAAATCAGTGGATAGTGAAATTAAGAGCGAGCGTTTAAAAACAGAGCTCATTACAAATGTTTCGCATGACATCAGAACGCCATTAACGTCAATCATTACGTATGTCGATTTATTAAAAATTGAAAACGACCCTGAAAAAATTGCCGAATATGTAGATGTATTAGATCAAAAATCAAAAAGACTCAAGCACTTAACGGATGACTTATTTGAGGCGGCTAAAGCATCAAGTGGAAGTATGCCTGTTCAGTTAGAACGGATTGACATCGTATCATTACTAACGCAAGGAATAGGAGAAATGGATGAAAAAATTGAAGCATCGGCATTAGAATTTAAGTTTGCTCATCCAACAGAAAAAGTGTATGTGAAGGCTGATGGCAAATTGCTGTGGCGTTCCATCGAAAACTTATTTTCGAATATTTTTAAGTACGCACAGCCTGCATCAAGGGTATATATTGATGTTGAAGACTTAGGCAATGAAATACGCGTGACGCTTAAAAATATTTCAGCCTATGAATTAAATATTTCAGCTGATGAGCTAATGGAACGCTTTAAACGAGGCGATGAATCTAGATCAAGTCAAGGTAGCGGATTAGGGTTGTCGATTGCTGAAAGCCTTATTTACAACCAGCGCGGAAAGTTCTTAGTTCAAGTAGATGGCGATTTATTTAAGGTGATGATTTATTTACCAAAATTTCTAAATGAATAATGTATCAAAGGAATAGGATATGTGAGTGTCCTATTCTTTTTCTATGTGTAGATGCGAATAAAAGTGCTAGAAATGTTGTTGAAAAGTTTCAACGTTTTTCAGGCTAAGAAAAACATGCTTATGCGACGTACAGATCGAAAATTATTATCAAATTTTAAAAAATATCTTATTCATGCGAAATGGATAAGGTACTTTTTTTCATGAAAAACCGCACTTGGCTACATCTCGGAGAATCATATTATAAGTAACGGCAAACCAAGTAAGAGTGAAAATACTTCAAAAAATAATGAAAGACCAATTCTCGTACTGAAGAAAGACATAGGTTAAATTCATTTATACACTCTTTTAGAGGCATATTTGGCAAGTAGGCAATGGTAGTTTGGAAATTAAAAATGTAGCTACTTGCCAACCCAACATAATTAATAAATCGCTACGGGCCCATAAGGACTGTCGATAATTTCTATTTTCGTTTCAAAAATATCTGATAAAATTTCTGGGTCCATGATCTCTTCTACTGTTCCAAAAGCGGCAATTTGTCCATCTTTCATCGCACAAATTCGATCAGAATATTTGGCTGCAAAATTTATATCGTGCATAACGGTTAGAATCGTTCTTCCAAATTCATTCGCAGCTTGTCTTAAATGCTCCATCATTTGAACAGAACGAGCAACGTCAAGATTGTTCAGAGGCTCGTCTAACAGTACATATTCAGTCTCTTGGCACAAAACCATTGCAACATATGCCCGTTGCCTTTGACCACCTGAAAGCTCATCTAAATATCTATTTTCCAGATCAGTCAAGTCCAAAAAATCGATATACTTAGAAATAATAGCCTCATCCTCTCTCGTTAACCTTCCCTGTGAATGAGGAAAACGTCCATATCCAGCCAGTTGTCTAACAGTAAGCCTCGTGACAAAATGGTTTTCTTGTCGCAAAATAGTCACGATTTTTGCCAAGTCTTTCGATTTTGATTTAGAAACATCCATATTTGCTACCCTAATTTGACCTTCATCCATATCCAAAAGTCTTCCAATCATCAAAAGGGTCGTAGACTTTCCCGCACCATTTGGTCCAATTAACGAAGTAAAACCGGCTTTTGGTATTTCAATATCTAAAGGTCCTATTTTTACCTTGTCCGTATACAACTTTCTAGCATTCTCAATTTTTATCATAGTGCCCTCTTCCTTAAAATTACAATTAGAAATATGATTCCACCAAACAGTTCGATAATGACTGAAACTACACCTTGCGCATTGAACACATGATACATAACAAAGTATGCGCCCGTTAGTATCAAAAATCCTATAGCGAGAGCCATTGGAAAAATATATCTGTGATCATGAGTAGGTGCCGCTTGATAACTCAAAGTTGCAACTAAAAATCCAAAGAAAGTAAGCGGTCCAACCAAAGCCGTTGAAATTGACATCAACACAGCAACTAAAATAAGTGTATAAATGATACTAGGTTGATGTTTAACTCCAAAAGTAGTAGAGACATCCTTTCCAAGTGACAATACATTTAATTTCTTGGAATATGTAAGAAGTAAAATTCCTACAATAATTACCATTGGAATGACAATCGGAAAATAGGCAGCATCCGCATTATTAACAGAACCAAACAATCTTGCCTGTAAAATATCAAACTCGGACGGTGAAAGTAATCTTCTCATAAAAGTAGACACGGATCGCAGCCCAGTTCCAATAATGATCCCAACCAAAAGCATAAGTTGTAAATTGCCATACTTACCGGAAAGCAACCATCCGTAAAGGATCAAGCTCATTAAGACCATAGCTGTAACTTGAAACAGAAATGATCCAGTACCACTGAAACCTATTAATGCACCGGCACCAAAGAAAAATATCGTACTCGTTTGAATGGCTGAGTACAGTGATTCAAAGCCTAGAAGTGAAGGTGTTATAATCCGATTATTTGTAATCGATTGGAAAGCAACGGTCGACAAACTATGACAAACTGCAGCAATAATCATTGCAGTAAGAGCTACGATTCTTCTCATTACAACCGGGATAAAAGAAGGTGAATCTACTGGAACCGGATTGTTATAAACTAAAAGTCCATACGAAGAAAGAACGCCCAAAGCAATCAATGTGATTAGCAAAATCCAATAACGTTTTTCCTCCTTCCTAGAACGAAAAGCTCTAGCGGATCTCTTTTCCTGACGAAGGCTAGAATCGATTTCGACACTATCTGTACTTCTATATCCCAATGCGTTCATCTTCATCTAAGCCTCCTTGGTTTTCTTCGTCTCAATAAAATAGCAATAAATACGACTGCCCCCACTGTTCCAAGTATTAAAGAAACAGGCACTTCAAAAGGCATGATAATTGTTCGAGAAATGATGTCACAAACCGTTATCGTACCCATTCCGATTACACATACCCAAGGCAAATTACTTCTAAGGTCATCTCCTCTGAACATGGAAACAATATTCGGAACAATTAAACCTAAAAAAGGCAAGTTTCCAATCACAGCTGCAACAATTCCAACTGCTAAAGAAATTAGACCCGTAGCGAAAAGGACGAGCCAATTATAATTTACTCCAAGACTTGTGGCTACATCTTCCCCTAGTCCAGCTAAAGTCAATCGATTCGCATACATGAAAATAAGAATCGTAACGATAACAATTACCCATAAGTATTCATATCTTCCAATTTGGACAGCCGCAAAAGAACCTACAAACCAATTTTCAATACTTTGTGTTGCTTGAAAAAGGAGTCCGATAAAAGTGGAAACTGCGGAAATGACTGCTCCTAGCATCAGCCCAATGATCGGAACAATTAAAGACGAGCGAAGTTTAACTCTTCTTAAAAACAAAAAGAAAATCATCGTACCTATAAAAGAAAAAATGATTGCACCCGTCATTCGTAAAGCTAAAGTGGGTGCAGGAAATACTAAATACACAATAAGGAGTCCCAAACCAGCCCACTCAATAGTCCCTGTTGTGGTAGGTTCAACTAAACGATTCTGTGTAATAAGCTGCATGACGAGCCCCGCCATTGACATGGCAGCTCCAGTAAGCATGAGTGCCGCTGTTCTTGGAATACGCGTTATGAAAAACATATCCATTCCATCTTCTTGTCCGCGTATATCATAAACGCCGGTAAACAGTGAGATGATGCCTAAAATAAAAACAACTATCACAGCGAATATAAAAGGTTTTGTCCATATCTTATTGTAGTTATAAAGCTGGGGTTGAGAATAATTCCCAACCCCAGTAACACTATTCTTTTGCACTATGTGATACTCCTTTAGATTACTTAGCTAGCGTATTTGCAAGGTTTTCAAATAACTCTAGATAAGTTTGGATGGATTCGTTTGTGTAAGTGTCATTTGGTGCATAAACGATCTTTCCTTCAGTAATAGCAGTTACGTTTTGAAGAGCAGGCGCATTATCAATAACATCTTGGGCAGGAACCGCATCAGATTCAGATGATACTGCCGCATCACGATCCATTACAAAAATCCAATCAGGATTACTTTGTGCAATTGCTTCGACAGAAACTTCATCACCTTGGTGATCTGATGTAGATTTGTCAACTTCTAATGCCGGAGTCCAGCCAAAAATTTCATACATTGGTCCCCAAACACGTCCAGAATGAGGAGCCGCAAAACCAATATTTCCGCCAGAAACGATCACACTCATAACTGTATCCGTTCCATTATAGGCAGACTTAGCATCTTCGATAGCTTTATCAAAATCAGCATTCAATTGTTTAGCCTCTTCATTTTTATCAAAGATTTGGCCCAAAGTAGTTGTCGCATCTTTAAGCCCATTTACTAAGTTTTCACCCGGTGTAGAAGCTTCCTCAGAAACATCAATATTCAGATCAATAACAACTGCATTTGGTACTAACTTTTTTATGTCTTCATAATAGTTACCAAATCTTTGACCAACAATTACAAGTTCAGGATCCACAGCCGCGATAATTTCAAGATTTGGTTCACGGTGATTTCCGATGTCTTGAACTGACTCATCACTTACATATGGTGAATCCGCAGGCATTACAGCTTTTGGAGCAGCCGCTAACTTAATTTCCCAATCAGATAAAGTTTCATACGTTCTATTATCCAAAGCAACTACATTCTTAGGATTTATCGGAACAGTAACCGTTCCATGAGCATCCGTGATTTCAACCGTTGTTGCCTCTTCTGTTTCAACTTCAGTAGAATCATTTACTTGCCCATCGGTTTCGGTTTCACTCGTTCCACCAGTTTCATTCTTTGAATTTGAACAAGCCACCAACACCAAAGCAAAAATCGCCATAATGACAGTTAATTTAAACTTCCTCATTTCTCTACCTCTCTCCTTATGTATTAAGTTTTACAGACATACAGATTATTGAATTGATAAGGTCACTATCTAGGTTTTATTTTTATGCGTGCCTTTACATACGAATTATCTTTATCTCTATTTCACATAGTGCACAGCAACGGCATAAAAACAATTGATAATGATTATCAGTATCAATCTTCTACTCAAGTATAACCAAGAAAAAAATATTATCAACCTGAATTATTCTGTGAGTTAGATAAATTTTAATTGTTGCGCTTTGTTGAAGGCATTCTAAAAGGAGTGAGGGTAGACGGTGAAAAGTGCACCCTGTCCTCGAATGAGCCGGGATGAACCATGCCACGAGTGAATAGCAAACGAAGTTCGTGCGGTTCAAAAAAACCACTTAGAACATTGATACAACAACGTTCTAAGTGGTCAACATATTTAGTCATGTAATTTGTAATGTTTAAATGCTTGAATAGGAGGCTTGCGCTTTTCAAAGAAGTCGGGGTCATGATAGGGAGGGTCTAATTGGCTCAGATCAAAGGAATCTTCGGTACATGAAATATATAAACTATAACCTTCTTCATCTTCAGGGAAAAATACTTCTTTTTTCTCGCCAAACTGAAGTGCTTGATCAATCGTATCCTTTAACCTTTGTAAGGCTGCACGATTGCCAACGATAAAGGCATCACCATGCCAACTTGGCTGTCCATAAATGTGTAGGTATTCATCTTCCTCACTATAGGTTAAGGAAGTTTCAATTTGCTGTATGATTTTTTCAGGTTCATCTTCAGTAATAAATATATCTTGATGAAATCCTACGAATGCCTTTGACTTAAGATTACAAATGAATTCCTCTTTTACATCGCATTCCTGTATAAATAAATACATTTCTTCATGAACTTCGCTTGCATATAAAATAACTTGAATCTGTTGAGTGTTTTTTTGGAAGATAAGTTGTTTGAAGTGAGGTAACGAAACTTTTTCTTCTACAAGTGTAAAGCCTTTCGAAACAATCGTTTGCTTTGGAAAGGTTAAGTAGTTTTTATGGCTAAAAGTATACCAATATAAATTATTCATAACAGCCTCCTTTATTAACATTACGAGTGTATCTGTAGTATACAGGTTCACTGGAAAAAGCGCATTTAGGCATGTCGTGTTAAATATTTCTATAAGTAATACTTGGGTTAATTTCATAACTAGTTTTGTCACTTGAGGGGCTTTTGGAAAACTAATTGGTTATACAGGCGTCCTACAAGTTGCTAATATATAAGTTGAAATAAATAACTTCTTCTAACTGTTGATTTCCGTTCCGAGCGGACGCTTTCCGCGGGCACGGCTTCAATCTCCTCGTCGCTGCGCTCCTGTGGGGCTTTCAGCTCGTGCTGTTCCCGCTGGAGTCGCCGCTCTGCACTCCAATCAACTAGGTTAATAGCTAAAATAATAAATTCAATCTATATATATGAATAATAAAAAGACTTTAAATACAGTGAGTAGGAGGAGGATATATGGCACAAAGACCGGTTTTTATATCAAACAAAGATGAAAAAGAATTGGTAGAAGCGAAAAACATCGAATTCGAATGGTTTCCTGGATTCTCGGTAAAGCAAAAACAAAGATCCATACAATCTTTACATGAAAGTATCTTGGAAGAATACCCTACCCTAAAAGTTTTAGAAGTTTCCAGTAAAGCAGATAACGAATTGGGAATAGCGCTCAGCGCATTTAATCTAATGATAGAGACAAAGAAGATTAAGTCATTTAGTGTGGAAACCGCATTTCAGGCAAGTAAGGTTTTTGAATTTGGCGGCCCCTTTCTGGACCTTTATGAGAAGACATCGAGAGAAGCTAAAAAAGATCCAAGAATCAAAAACAGTGGCAAGCTAATTCGTTTTCAATTTTTTAAAAGAGAATTTGACCTTGAACCTAAGACATTTTTCTATGATTGGTTGTATATCAATGCCTTGTCTTTAAACAAGGAGCTTAGTGAACAAGTAGTTGAATATGATGCCTTTACAGATATTGAATTTAATCCGCAAAAGTCTATCAATTGTCAAGCAAGGTCTGTGGCCCTGTATGTCTCTTTGTATAGACTAGGCTTACTCAACAAAGTATTGTTATCAGTTGAGGATTACAAGGAAATAGTCGTTGGAGAAGTTGGTCTGAAAAACGTAGAAGTAGGAGAGAAGGAGGAAAATGAGCAATTAAATATTTTTGATAAATTAATCGATGAATAAAAGACGGGGGCGAGTAATCCAACGGAATTCAAGCATTCAGCACACACGGAGTAATCAAGGAATAGCTCGAATTTTATACAACAAGGCAGGGGGGCTGGACTTATGAATAACCTTGAAGATTTAGTAGAAGCAATTATCAATGAGCCAATGTTACGGGAAAAAACGTATACGTATTTCATTTTAGGGACTGAGAACTCGTTTACGAGCGGATATTTTACAATCGTTGAAAATGAAGCTTCATATGACGGTGACATCACGGTTGCTCTCTTTAACAAGTATGCTGATACGATTCAAACTTTAATGCGGGGACAAGGCATTCTTTGTATCAAAGCAGATGCGGGTATATTGGTTGACCATAGCTTGGTGAAAGATATAAATCCTGAGTTATTTGATGCGGATCTCTTTGAGCTGCTCAATTTCCAAAGATATAATTTGGAGCCCGCGGAGGGGGAAAGAAAGGAGGTCTTGCGGGAATCATTAAAAGCTGAAAAAATTAAACAAACATTAGTTTTTGCTTGTTATATGAATGACATCGGGCGGATTAGAGAGCTCGCCCCCAGTGCGAAAAAATCCCAGTTAGACAAGGTTTTGAAATATAGCGGTACGCCGCTGCAATTTTGCAGTAAACACGATAATGTGGAGGCATTTCAGCTGCTTGCTGAAAAGGGTGCAAATGTTGGAAAGCGCGCTTTGGCCCAAACGTCCCTAGAAATTGCTTTTCAATATTCCAGTGATATCGTGAATTATATCCATTCTCATTTTCCGGATGTTTATGAAAAAGAGGTAAAAAAGAAAGGTTTTGGGATTGCCCTTCGTTGTCAGGATGAAGCGCTGCTGGAAGACATTTTAAAAATGGACTGTGACTTGAACCAGGAAGGAAAACCGTTCCCTCCGCTGCATAGCTTTGCGGATGCTCATAATGTGGTCGGGATCAAATTCCTTCTAGATCACGGGGCTGCGATTGAAGGTAGAAATCAGTATAAACAAACGGCTTTGCACAGGGCGATTCAAGCTCAAAATGCGGCTGCTGTAGAAATACTATTACATTATGGTGCAGACATTCATGCTGAAGATCACACCGGGAAGACAGCTAGGGAGTTGGTGCAAACCTGTGACAATCAAGATATTCTTTCTATCATGCAGTTCTAGCTACTGGTGAACAAATGGTTACCTCACAAACGATGGAAATATTGAAGTATGTCATCATTTATACACTCGTCAATACTTCCATCCTGCTTTTTCTAGGTTTGCCTTCGTACACTTCCCGAATCCTTTTCACACAACGTTCAATCGTAGCTACTTTATTCAAAATAACATCATTCATCCAACACACTTCCTCGTTCCTTAATCGCCTCAAGAAGGGGTGCGCGCTGCTCGTTCAATGTCGCATACATGCTGTACGCTCTCATCCTTTGCCGGATGTATTCACTTTCGTCTTGGATGTAAATAGGTGTTCCTTGCTCAAAAATTTGCATGGTGAATACCGTGTCGATTTCTCCAATATTGACAACATCCACCTCCCGCCCGCAAATGAGGGCAAGCTCGCCTGCAAGGATGAACTGATCGTAAAACGATAGCTACTTGTCGCTGAAATAAGCAAGATCTACGTCACTTTCCTCATGTACGGTCCCTTTTGCGAAAGAACCAAAAAGGATGATGAAATCAGGATTCACCTGTTGTTTTAATTTTTCTATAAGTTGTTCCTTAATGTCATTGCTTGGCATGCAATCACCACCTTATAAACTTTAATCAGAAAAACAGTACTTACCTTACCGCTTCGCTTAAGTAGGCAACCGCATTACAATTACATGAGTATCCCGATTCAAGGTATGATAAGGTTTAATAAGAAATTGAAGGAGGAACGTCATTGATAAACATAACTATTCCAGAACCCGCGGTGACCATCACTAAACGAGACAACCTTGAAGAAAGTAATACGTACGGATTTTCGGATTTCCATTCGATTCCTCGGGACAAGGGCGGCATCTTCATGTTCTATAACAAAAACCAAGAGCTCTTATTCGTCGGGAAAGCAAGGAAGCTGAGACCGAGAATTAAAAAACATTTTGAGGATACGGTATCCCCGATCAAAAATCACCGGGATGAAGTCACCAAAATTGAGGTATGTGTCGTAGAAGACCCTGTACATCGGGAAATTTACGAAACGTATATTATCAATGAGCTTAAGTCGAAATACAATATAGACAAGGCTTTTTATAGATAAGGGTGCCTGTGATCAAACTTTTATGGTTGTTTAAACTTTAAGTGGAACAAACCTGTGAGTTTCCGCACAGGCGCCGGTTTTTAACATCTTATATAATTCCGTTTGAAACCAATTCTACCTTTATCTATCTCTTTTTGAATACTGTCGTAAGCGTTGAGGAAACTGCTTTTTTTCTTACATTTTTTTCGTTCGTTCCTTGCCTAGAGCTTCCGGCTACTGCATCTTGGTATCAAGATTCAATTTTCTTCATCACCATCCCGTATTTTGTAATAGCCCAACATCGCCAATCCATTCAAACCGATCGTCACCAACAGGAGTATGATTGCAGCGGTTCCGACAGCACCCATTGTGTCCAAAAGGGACGACCAATCCTCTTTTTTGACGAGATGATGGGTATATATGATTTGGAAAGCGAAGGAAATCGAACACGCTCCCATACTTATTACGGAGAGGATGACCCATTTCCGATGGCCGGGCCGATCCATTCGCTTTAAATAAACAATTGGCAGGATCCACGCAATAAGGCCGAGTGTGATGCTGGCGAAATTGAGCATACCCATTTAACTTTTTCCTCCTTTGCCTTGTCGCCTTTCTGTAGTGGACCACCTGTAAACAGATAAAGTTCCACAGTGACAGCAAAAAGACACCGGCCATCCGTAGGGCCGGTGTCTCTGTTTACCATGCTTAATCCACATAATAATTCCTCAACCCGATCTGGATATCCTTCACATCCGAATTATGCAGGAAGAACAAGGTTCTATGGAGTTTCCCATTGTCGCTTATCATCGTAATCGTATTGTTTTGAATCTCATACGTCCCTTGCTCCTCTTTACCGGTTTGGCTGGCATGGGTTGAAATATCACCGGTTACCGTCAGACTGCCAAGGCTCAAGCCGGACAGTTCGAAGGTGCCATCCGTGCGCAAGGTCAATGTGTATCTCCATGAATTGGCGGCCGGCGTAATGCCGATCAAGCCGGAGTATCCCAAATACGTGTAGGTGTCATTCAAATTCATGTCGCTCGAGACGGGTTCCACATGATCCAATGAAATTTCATTTATGACAAGCGAGCCTTTCTCCGACTTCTCGATAGGCAATGATTCTCCGGTGCTCAGCTTGAGCTGACCGTTGCTGATCGAGTACGTCAGGCACTCCTCCTTTTTACAATCAATCGTCTCCGGCCCTCCATTTGCTGGCAGGCCGATGAATACCTTTTTCTTCGGCAGGAACGTATAGAAATCCCAACACATGCCGCCGCATTCATATCCGCCCATATCACTTCTAAATCCCGCATACATCCCGTCCAGTTTCTTCAGATCGACAGGGGGTTTCGGCTTCTTTTCTATTTGAGGCTCTACGCTTTCCGTAGACTGTGAATCCTTCTGTTTCGCAGCAGCATCTTCCAAATATTCATGGATCGCTTCATCCAAGTCAGCCCTGCTAATATTGTTTTCATTCATGAATTTTCTAGTAATAATGGAGACTTCGGAAGTATAGGGATCCCAGTAAACAGCGGCTCCCGTGGCATCCTGCACCAAATGCAGCGGCACTTGCAGCGTTCCATCTATTTCCTCGGCTGCCGCTTGAAGGGGGAACCTCAGTTCATTCACTTCCGCCTCGTTTTCTCCAATAAATAATGTGATTGTCTTCTCACTATCTTGTAACGTAAGCAATTGTTCCTCCGGATCCCAGCCGATATTCATTCCCAATGATTTGAAAACCGGCTGGACCGGTACGTACGGGAGCTCATTCATCAACATGGCAGGGGTTGGGGTTTTCAACTCTTTCGTATCAAGGAAGATCTTTTGGATGGAAACAGTCGTCTCAATAGGAGTAGCAGTCAAATCTGTTGTAGGATCGGCGGAATGGGAAGAACTCTCGGACTGCTCGGCAGGCCCGGGCGGATCCGTAGCAACTTTCGACTCTTGCGAACAAGCTCCCAAAGCCAAAATTGCGGCAAGCCACATCATTTTAAAGAAAGGTCGGGCAGACATTCTACATCCTCCTTACATACAGGTCGCCGTAATTTTTGAAGCTTTGCTCTTTAGGAATGTCGCTCAAACCCCAAGTACCGCGCGCCTTTGAAACGCAACATCCCCAACATATCCTTCTCCAGTCTGCTATAGTCCGCTTGAGGCACCCTCAATTCCATCTCGTCGCTACTTTCGACTTTAAAGGTAACATAATACATCGTCGCATACGGCCTTGCGCTGTCCTTGCGACTCCGCTCTTTCACTTGCTTGCCGACGACCCAGGCAGGAACAGCAAGCTCCGGGGAGTTCTTCGTAAGCCGCCATTGCTGGATGAACCTTACCCCACGGAAGATGAACTTAATAATGAAGACCGCAAAAAATATAGCAATGAACAGTGGAAAATATGTAAACATCGCTTGGTGAAAACTGACGAAATCCATTGCAACCCCTCCCTTCACTGTAAAGTATATGAAACCGCAGTGAAAAGCTGCATAAAGAATCCTGTGTAAGACCTCCATTACAATCCGGTTTCTAGGAGTCATTGTGGAATATCTTCCATTCAATTAAAATAGACCTATGACAGAGTTTTAGACTTAGGAAAATGGTAGATGACAGGTAGAATATGTATAAATCTTTTTAGCTATATAGAATGAACAAAAATTTGGACTTGGCCACTCCCGTTGCTTGTGCTCATTTCTTTAGTTTATTTTATATAATAATAAAACAACTTGGAAATAAGGGGGGAACTAATGAGTGAATAATGATTATGAATCAGCCCTGCGCAATTCATTTTTCCACAAAGGCTTCCTTGTCTATAATGGAGATCTCATTAGGACTGACTATTCATACCATGATGGAGTCATCACAGTTCAAGAGGCAGGTATACAGCCCATTGCATTGGAGTCCATACTGGAAGTAAAAGTAGAGGAATTTGACACGGGCTTATACAACTTTCACTTACTTGGGATTTTCTACATCAATAATCAAATGGTAAATGAATTGGAAATTCGTCAGTATAATCGTCATAATAATACGGTGTTGTGGAAGTTATTAAAAAATAAAATCGTTGAGGAATGCCAATGTAAATTGGTTATCGCAACTGAAGAAAAAAGTATCGACTTAATAGTTGACGTAAAAAAGACTGAGGATAAAATCACAATAAAAGATACCGTTTATAAGAGAAACATAGTTATTTTTCATAAAGACGATGAGATATACCTATCTAACAATGTTATCGTGACGTCTGATGAGAAACAATTATATTATTTACTATTTAGCGAGAATGAAGTCCCGTTTGATTTATCTACCTACAATATAGTAAAAGACCGTTATTTCTACGAATGCTGTGGAGTGAGCGGTTCCTTAAATGACTTGAAATTGAATGAAGACAAAATCAGTTTAATGGTGTTTGATGAGGAACTCTGGATCTTCCTAGACTATGGAGACATCCTTAGTCTCAACTTGGCGCAGCTAGCGGTATGCTTACAACGGGATGATGGAAGTACAGTTATTCAATTTACAAACCAACATAATATGAAATCGTATTTTACTTTTACAAAGCTCCTTGAAGAATTGGAGACGAAAATAGAAAAGGCTTGGAACGATCGGGAGGATAGTGGAAATCAAAAAAATATAGTCATTGATGAAACCGGAGATCCGTACCTCATTGAGTACAGGGACGAAGAGTGGTGTTTTTATCAATCCAATGAATATGGTTTTGTCATTTCTGCTGTCAATATAATGGGAATTAAAATTGTGGAGCATAGAAGTTCTGAGGAGATTTTAATTGCCATCCGTGATTCCTCTTCTGTCGAAAATGAACATAGATTGTACGTTCGTGAAAGTGTCTTGGCTGATTTAATCGGGATCACTTATATGGTGAAAAAATTCCCTTTAGTAAAGGAAGCATCCGTAACAGACTTATATACAAGTTGGTGCAGGCAAATCAATGATTATTTAATCTATAATTTGTTTGGACAACTGGCCTTATTACATAAAGGCATTAAAAAAATAATGGAAAACGAATCAGTAAACGATAAAAACCACCAGATCTTAAATTTTATGTACCATGCAATAAAAGAGCAAAGAAAATTGTTGGATATCATTTCGATCGAATTTCCGAAGGCCTTGTCGAGAGAAGAAGAAATTTTTTTGCAAACTAAACAGGTGGAGAAGTATGAGTGGATGCAGACGCAGTTGCTGACGTTATCCAGTCAGATTCAACGTCATCTAACGGAAATTGAGCAATCGCTAAACGCTTTGAGCTTTGCGATCATTCCCCGAAAAACGATGAACTCAGTACAGAAGGATAAATCAAATAAAAGTTATTGGACAGCCGGTATTTTAGCCGGTCTAGGAATCGTGACGGGGGGTATCAGTCTCGTTGCGGTGGGCGGCGTGTTGGGGTTAAATACGCATTTATCAAATCAAAGTAATATAAAAAGAAACCAAATTATCGAGGAAAACGACAATAGCAAAATAGATTTTTATATTACGAAGGCATTGGATTCCTTTGAACATCTCATGCAAAATATGTTACCTTATTATATTTACCAAGCGAGCAACATCTATTATTCCACCTCCCGTCACCATGGAAAATTTCTACTGAAGGACAGTTCTTTGGAGGAAGACGATATTAAGAAAAAGGCCATGTTTAATAGGTTGATTGAATTGTATATTACCAAGTCGATGCCGTTGGAGGAGGGCAGCTTAGTAAACAGGGCGGATGTCATAGAGGAGCTAATGAAATCCAGGGATAGCAATGCCGCAATACTGATAGGATACTGAGGGAGGCTATAGGTATGTTGAACAAAAATCCGTTTAGACCTGATGGATGGACGCAAACTGATCCTTTTCTGGATATGAATCAAAATAATATCCCGGATACCCATGATTTATTTGTTGATCTTGATCGGAATGGGATTCAAGACGACCATCAAGTGACACTCGATCTTGATAAAAATAATATAGATGATCGAAATGACCCTTTTTTTGACTTGAATCAAAATGGCATACCAGACCATCTGGAATTAAGCCTAGACATGGATAACGATGGCATCCCGGATGAGCATGATATTTTTGTTGATTTAGACGGAAATGGCATTACCGATGGAATCGTATAATTGAGGAGCCTGTGCGCCGGACTTTCATGCTTGTTTAAATATCGTGTTTATTGAAAAACAAACATGTTAGCTCTGAGCACAGGCACCTATTTTTAAATTGGTCTGACCGTGATTTCGTTGACATTCACATAAGCTGGCTGAGTCACTGCATAAACGACTGCCCGGGCGATGTCAGCCGCCTCCAGCTTTTTCCGATCGTCGTCGAACGGACTGTTTGAACTCAACGGGGTTTCCACCATGCCGGGTGAAATGTTGGTGACACGTACGCCAGTTTTGGCCAGCTCTTTTTCCAGTCCCATGGAGATGGCGCGTATAGCAAATTTCGTTGCACAGTATACGGTCAGCCGCTCCGTGACCTCAAATCCCGATTCGGAACCGATATTGACGATATGGCCGCTTCCCCGCTCCACCATCTCAGGTAAAACAGAATGAACGCCGTACAGGACGCCTTTAATATTAATATCAATCATCTGCTCCCAGTCAGCGACCACACCTTGCAATACTCGGCTCGACCCCATGCTCCCGGCGTTGTTTACATAGATATCTACGCTGCCGAATGCTTGTTTTGCTCGCTCGGCTAGGGAGTCCACGTCCTGTTGCTTGGCCATGTCTGCTGGGACACAGAGTATTCTTCCATCCTTATCTAACTCTGTTGCTATCTGTTTAAGCTTTTCTTCATTTCTCGCAGCTAGCACTACATTCGCACCGTGTCCGGCAAGCTCTTTTGCAATCGCCGTTCCGATTCCACTACTGGCACCGGTCACGATGGCTGTCCTACCTTTCAATTGGTCCGTCATTGTCATTTCCCCCTTAATCCAGAAAATATTACGCTTAAAAAGAATTTATTGGTGTTTAGGATGATGCGTCTATACAAACATTGCCAAGGAAATTCTTTTGTTGCTCACTGTAACGCAAAACTTCTTGCACTTCAAACGTTCTACGTTAGTCCTTTGCATAGGCGTCGGTTTACTAAGATTCCCCCCTGATTGTTCAATGCGTAAAAATCTTTACTTCCACTTTAGAATATTCTAATTTTTATTGATAAAAAGAAAATAATGGGTTATACTTAAGCAACTCAAATGATTGAGCGCTCGCTCGGTGTAGGGAGAGGAGTCTATTTACTAGACTTTTAAGGAGGAAGAAAGATGGAAAAACTTGTTGTAGAAAAAGCGATTCAAGATATTTATCCAGATGATTTCGCTTGGTGCTATGGGTGTGGCCGACTGAATGAAGAGGGCCACCACCTTCGAACTGGTTGGGAAGGAGACAAGACAGTCACCTACTTTACGCCGGATTCAAAATACTCGGGAGGGATTCCAGGATTCATCTATGGTGGCTTAATCGCTTCTTTAATTGATTGCCATGGATCAGGATCTGCTGCGCTTGCGCTGCACCGTAAAAACGGGAATGAAATTGGCGACGGGTCCGTACCACCCCGATTTGTCACGACTACGCTCAATGTAGAATACCTGAAACCGACTCCTCAAGAGGTTCCATTAAAAGCCGTGGGGACTGTCGAGGAAATCCACCCGAAGAGATGGAAAGTCGAGACCGAAATGTACGCCGAAGATACTCTTTGCGCCCGGGGTACAGTAGAGCTTGTCATCATGCCTAGCACTTTTCAAAAAAAGGATGATTAATCTCATCTACAAAACAAGTTAACCGGATGAAGGTTAACTTGTTTTTTTGTGGTTTATTTATATTCGCTCACTATTACACTTTCAGGTTATATAGTAGAATGAACCTCTATTTTTCTCTCAATAAAATCTTCCCTCACAATATACATTCTTTCTTTTTACTATTGTTTGCTAAACAAATCACGATACGTGAGGCGTTCTAGTAGGCGGTGATAAATGTCCTCGTCCACCTAATATCCAATACACTGAGAATCCATTAATTTCAGCCTATATAATTGACCCTATTTAGGATACCGATGTTCGCATAATAAAGTAGTGAAACAGGCAATGTCTCTTCTGGAAGAGATGAATGTTCAGCATAGTTTTAATTCAATAGGCCATGCAGAAAAAGTATTTAGTAATACAGAGCAACATAATGTGCGCCTGGATACAGTTTGGTGAGATAAAGCAAATGAAAGATGTAAAAGAAATTTTTGCGTAGGGTTATAAGGGTTATCTCCCCTATAAGTTTTGCGAGTCTATAGGGGGGATTTCACTTAAACAAGGCAAGAACGCCCCCTACGTACCACTTTCGATGTGCAGGGTTGTTCTATATAGAATACAAGTGTTTTTCTAGAATTATTTTTCATTCTACTATTGCCCTTAGCTTGGAAGTTTGTAAAAGAGAGAAAAAATATTGTATATGTGGTTGACAAATCTGAATTTGCTGATAATAATTATAAGACCGTTACTTACAACATAGTTTTGCATATGAAACAAAATGTAAGCGGTTAATATTATTGGTGGGAGGTAGAAGCTGGACACAATCCTACGTATTTTAATATACAAAAAGAGGGGGATAAGATGAAAAGGTTAATGTTAGGCATGTTAATGAGTCTATTTGCAGTTGGAATGATAGGTTGTAGTTCTGCAAGTGAAGCGGGTTCTTCTAGCGGCAGTAAAGAAGATGGTCCGGTGAAAATTAGAATTGGAATTGGTTATGCAACAGAGGAACCTCTTTGGCTGATGAGTGCGGCGCCTGAACTTACAAAATATAATGGGGATAAATATGAGCTGGAATTTCAGCAGTTTAGAGCAAATGCGGACCGACTTAATGCGTATCGCGCAGGCCAACTTGAAGGGGGATCCCTTGGTCAAGGGGCTCTAATTATGGCAGCTGATCAAGGCGTAGATTTGAAGGTTGTGGCAAGTATAGCAAAAGACACTCCGAATAAAGGGTTCAACTTTCCCTTCATGGCGAAAAAAGGATCAGGTTTAGAGTCAGCAAAAGATTTAAAAGGAAAAACGATAGGAATACCCGATTTCAAGTCCCCAACCGACATGTGGGCACGTACTGCTCTTAGAAATGCTGGGTTAGATCCGGATAAAGACGTGAAATTCTCTGTTTTGCCAACTCCAGCTGTTGAGGAGTCCATAAAAAGCGGAAAAATTGATGCTGGTCTAGTACCACAGCCGTTTTATGCTGAATTGGAGCCGAAAGGTGAACTTCAAACTGTCTTCACTTCCAAAGATGGAGTTCCTGTCGATGAGGACTTTTTGTCTCTTTTCTTTAATCCTAAGTTTATTAGTGAAAATGAAGAGGCATTCCAAGCCTTTATTGAAGATTATCAAGCTACTATGAAATATTATTTGGAAAATGAAAAAGAGGCACGCCAAAAATTGCTGGATAAAGAATTCGTGTTGGCGGACCAAGAGATCTACCTGAATATGCTTGACAGTAACCGTTCCGAGGACCTTTCTTTAAATCGGGAGAGCTGGGAAGAGGTGCAGCAAATCATGCTTGAAGAGAAATGGATTGAAAATAAAGTGGACTTGGATAAGCTCTTGGACGAATCGTATTTAAAGTAATTTCTGTGTTAGCGTTGCAGTCATGGTTTGCAGGTGCCTTGCTGACATGAAGTAGTGTGCAAGGCGCCTGTATATTTGAGCGGGGGTGCAAATATGAAAAACAGCAAAGTGGTGGCAAGAAGTTTTCCAACAGAGGTCAATAAGGAAACTGCTATTAAAATCGAAGGTCTCCGTAAAGTTTTTGCGAAGAAAAATGAAGAAGTTGAAGCGATTAAAGGGATTGACCTCGACATAAAAGAAGGTGATTTCGTCAGCATCGTAGGTCCAAGCGGTTGTGGGAAAAGTACTTTTTTGCATATAGTAGGCGGTTTTATTGATAAAACTTCAGGTAAAGTGATTGTTAGAAAGAAAGAAGTTGATAAACCAGGGCCAGATCGGGGGATGATGTTTCAGGAGTCGGCTTTATTCCCCTGGAAGAAAGTATACGGGAACGTTGCATGGGGATTGGAGGTCCAGGGTTATTCTAAAAAAGAAATAAAAGATCGTGTGGAGCACTATTTGTCTTTGGTAGGATTATGGGATTTCCGTAACCATCTTCCCTCGGAGCTTTCAGGGGGGATGAGACAAAGGGTTTCTTTGGCAAAAGTACTTGCATTTAATCCGGATGTACTTTTGATGGACGAGCCATTCGGTGCTTTGGACGCGCAAACTAGGGAAAAAATGCAGGCAGAACTTCAGAGAATCTGGTCGGAGTCGAGAAAAAGTGTTCTCTTTGTAACACATGATATTGAGGAGGCTGTTTTTTTAAGTGATTACGTAGTAGTCCTAACGAAGCGACCGTCTATAGTAAAAGAAATTATTCAGATACAACTCCCGCGACCGCGCGGAATTGAGATAAGAAAGTCTTATGAATTCGTAGATTACCGAAATCATATTTGGGATTTACTCCATGCTGAAGAAAATGTCAAGAGTATAGGGGGAGGGGGCATCTCATATGCAAGGTAATATGAATGCTGTCAGGTTCACTGTTTATGCAATAATTGAGCTGGTGTTATTCATATTGCTTTGGCACTTTCTATCAAAAATGAGTACGTTTCCGACATATCTTTCTAGCCCGTCAGCAGTTTTAGGTAACATCTGGGAAATGTTCTCCACAAAAGAAATATTTCCTCATATAGAAATTAGTCTATACCGCACACTTGTAAGTTTTCTTTTGGTTGTCATTATTGGAACCGGATTAGGAATATTGGCTGGATATTTTAAACCGATTGGTAGGTTTTTCGATCCGCTTATTTCATTTTTTAATCCGGTTCCCAAAATAGCTCTGCTACCGGTTTTTTTAGTATGGTTTGGGGTTACTGACACAACAAGGATCCTTATAATTTTTACATCCGCCTTTTTCCCTTGCTTCATTGCCACAATTGATGGAGTACGAAGTATTGATAAATTGCACTTTTGGTCGGCTAAAAATATGGGAGCTAGTCAATTACAAGTTCTCAGACGGGTTATTTTACCGGCTGCTCTGCCAAAAATCTTTGACGGCTGGAGAGTGGCGCTTGCCTTATGTTTTGTTATGATGTTTTCTTCTGAAATGATCGGAACATCTTCAGGACTAGGATTAGGATTTTTGATCTTGAATGCGGATGCCTATGGACGTACTGATATTGTCCTTGCGGCAATATTTGTTATCGCCGCCTTAGGCTTTATTTTTGATCGCCTGTTAATTGGCATACGTTCACGTGCTCTTTGGTGGAATAGACAGGAGGAGGGTAAGCAGTGAGCAAAGTTTGGCAAGGAATTAGTAAATACCAGTCACTCATTCTTATTGCGGTGCTTTGGCAAATCGTGGCTATGACTCATCTTTTTCCGGAACAGTTATTCCCCGATTTAAAAATCATTTTTACATCCTTAATTGAGTTATTCGTCTCTTCCAACTTATGGACTAACATTTCTGTTACATTATACAGAATTTTAGGCGGTTTTTTCCTAGCGGCTTTAATAGGTGTGCCTATTGGAATATTTATGAGTCGTTCCACAGTGTTTGACAATATAATGCAACCGATTTTCACTGCTGGGTATCCAATTCCCCGAGTTGCTATCTACCCAATTATAGTCTTGCTTTTTGGATTAGGCTCGGCTTCTAAAATATTTATCATCTTTTTGGAATGTATATTTCCAATTGTAGTTAACACTTATTATGGCGCTAAAAGGGTAGATCGTTTACATATTTGGAGTGGAAAAAATATGGGGGCAAATGATCGACAACTGTTTTGGAAAGTTTTTATACCAGGAACAATGCCTGCTATATTTACAGGCTTTAGAATTGCCCTTCCCATAGCAGTTGTCATAGCGGTGTTAACGGAAATGATTAGTTCAAGCAATGGAATCGGCTACTTGCTTACGTATTTATCAGCCTCATTATCACAAAGTAAAGTATTGGCTGCTGTTATTATAGTTTCTACTTTAGGATACCTATTAGATCGTTTGTTGTTGTTTATTAGGAAAAAGTTTGTTTACTGGTGAGATGTAGACAAACAAATGATTCTTTGCCCAAGATAAAAAATTCAAAATTAGTGAGGTTTTAAGAATGCCAACGGTTCAACTGAAAGATTTTACGATACATTATAAAAAAGAAGGGAACGGACATCCTCTTATTATTTTACATGGCTTGGGAAATAACTCCCAGTCATGGAAAAGTCAACTTGAATTATTAAGTCATAAATTTACCGTTATTGCTTGGGATGCACCGGGCTATGGCGAGAGTTCTGACCCGAAGGAAGAGTTTAAACATTTCTCACAGTTTGCGGACGTGCTTAAAGAATTTGTCGATAAGCTAGGCTACAAATCTATTTATCTTTTGGGACATTCTATGGGTTCAGCAATTGCCATTGATTTTACAAGCCGATATCCTGAAACGGTAAATAAGCTAATTATTGCCGATCCCACAAGGGGGGCAGCGGGCTTGTCAGAGGAAGAGAATCAAAAAAAACTGCAAAATCGCCTCGATTCGATAAACAATCTGAATCCGACAGAACTGGCGAGACAGCGGGCAAGAAACCTACTTTCATCCAATGCCTCGCCAGAAGTAATAAAAGAGGCCGAACGGATAATGTCCCAAGTGAGACCGTCGGGATACCGCTCTGTAACTTATTCGCTATCTAATTTGAATAATATGGATTTGCTGCCGACAATATCTGTTCCAACACTTGTTATATGTGGAGAAGAGGACAAAGTAACGCCTGTTAGCGAATCAGAAGTGTTTCATCAATCCATTCAGGGATCAAGGCTCGAAATCATTCCAAACGCAGGCCATTTATGTTATCAGGAAGATCCGGATACATTTAATGAAAAGGTTATTAACTTTTTAGGAGAATAACAAGTAGTGTATTACAGAAACTGGTAGAGGATTTAATGTCTCTGCCAGTTTTTTGTATTATTTCAAGACAGAATAATGTTGTGCCATCTTAGTTTTGACTTTATGATTAGGTAAGACGCTGAAAATGTTATAAGGAGATGCATTATTAATGAGTGAAGTAGAGACAGAGAAATATACCGTGAATTCCCTAGTTAGAGGACTAGAAATATTAAAGCTTTTCAATGAAGAAACCCCTACTTTATCTTTACTGGAAATCTCAAAAAGTCTAGGGGTCAGCAGGACTGTGCCCTACCGTTTTCTCCATACACTACAAAGTATGGGGTATCTCGATCAGGATGAAAGCACTAAGCGGTATAGCTTGACCCCAAAAGTACTAGAATTAGGATTTGCCTATTTGAACAGCTTGAAATTGCCAGAAATTGCACAACCATATATTGAAAAGCTGAGAGACGAGCTGGATACGTCTTGCCATTTATCCATCTTAGATGGCCCAGAAGTCGTTTATATAGGCACTGCTCCGGTAAGGCATGTTTCAGTTGTTAATGTGAATATAGGAACGAGGCTGCCGGCACAATCGCTTGCAAATGGAAGAGTGCTGCTAGCATTTCAACCGAGGGAAAGATTGATAGAAAAGTTTGCAGCGAACCAGGAAATAAATAGTTCTTCTTTTCAAAAGGAACTTGAAAAAATTAGAAAACAAGGTTATGCAATAACAGAAGGAGATTTTCTACCAGGTGTTCGTTCAGCTGCCGCTCCTATTTTTGATCATACAGGAAGCGTGAAGGCGGCGCTAAACGTGGTAGCAACGGAGGCTTTGTTACCGGAGAAACTCCTTATAGAAGAGGCTTTGCCGAAAGTACTTGAAGTATCGGCAAAATTATCCGAGTACTTAGGGTATAAGAAATAACTAGAAAAATCTTACGTGTCTGCTGACAAGTAAGATTTTTTTTATTAAAGACTATTGACAATATATTTTGAAACTATTAAGATTTTTCATATGTAAAACAGTGTTTCGGTTATGAAGAACTCTATAACTACATGTCAGAACAGTTAAAATAGTTATAAAAGAGAAATAATCGGAAATTGATTTTTGGAAAGGGGAGAAACATATGATTCAAAATAACAAACGGTGGCTGTATGTGGCTTTGCCTATTTTCTTTTTCTGGTTTTTTGGTCAAATTGATAAGATGGGTATTTCTATCATTCAGACAGACCAAGAATTTTTAAATGCTTTGGGGTTAACAGGTGATGATCGGAGCGCAAAAATAGGATTGATCACATTTGTTTTTACTATTTCGTATGCGCTTTCAAATCTATTCTGGGGCGTTATTATCGATAAGCTGGGTGCTCGGCAAACGGCTATTCTGGGGTTAGCGGTCTGGACTGTGACAATGATTATGGCGGGATTATCGACTACATATGAAATGTTCTTGATTAGTAGAATTATTCTCGGGTTGGGGGAAGGGATGATGATCCCTGTTTCGGGAAAATTCATTTCAAACTGGTTTAACCGACGAGAATTAGGAAAGGCTCAAGCTTCCTGGATTACGGGGAATTACTTGGGGCCTGCTCTGGGGGCATTGATTCTTGTTTTTATCATCTCAACTCTGCATTGGCAGGCGGCGTTTTTCATTCTTGCTGGTTTTAACTTGTTTATTAATATTCCGATGTTCCTATTCTTAACAAGAAATACTCCTGAAGAACATCCAAGGGTAGGTAAAGATGAGCTGGAATACATTCGAATGACAGATTTCCAAGATGAGGCACCGACTCGAAGCTTTACACATGATTTCCGTTATTGGGTTGTTTGGTTTGGAATGTTGGTTGCCTCATTTTTATTTTTTGGTATTAGCATATGGTTACCAACTTATTTGTCCGAGGGACGCGGTTTTGCTCAAGAAGGCATGAAAAACATAACCTCGATATCATGGTTGTTTGCTCTCGTTTTTGTTTTAATTTCCGGCTATTTATCTGATAAGACGAGAAGACCAAGTTTAATGGCTACTGTTTTGTTTGGAATCACAGCATTATTTCTCGCTTATGCTATTATGGCCCCGAATGCAATCATTGCTGGCCTTTGTATGGGACTGGCTATGGGAGCGCAAGGCGGGGTTTTCCATCTAAGTAATCTATTTATCGTTAAGTTTTCAACACCTGAAACTGCTGGACGGGCTGCAGGTCTTATGGGCTTCACAAATATAATGGGAGGCTTTTCAAGTTATATTATGGGCTGGTTGCGTGATGCGTCTGGAGGGAGTTTCAGTTCTTCCATTATTATGCTGATCGTGGCCTCAATTCTCGGTTTACTCGCTTATCTTTTTACTCTTAAAAAAGAAGCAGCAGATTGCCGGGTCTACAATCAAACGGCTGAACGAATTGGCTAAGAAACCTATACGCATAGACGCTATTTTTAGCGTCTATGTTTTTTTTGTTAAATTTGCTATTTTTCATATCGATAAAGTTACCATTAAATTATATGTAAACATTCTAAAAATTTAATCTTGACAGCGTTATCATTATTTATTAACATAGAGTTGTAAATGAAACATTGTTTTGTATATGAAACAACATTAGGAAACAAAAGGGAGGAAATTTAGATGGCAAATGAAAAATTTTCAGTTGAAGAGTTTGAAAAAAAGCATGTGGCAAGACTTAAGGATCGGACGTTGGATTGGAACGTTTTGAAGTTTCAAGAAGAAATTGATCCAAAGTATAAGCGTGCACAAATGCGTTACATTGGACGGGGTGCGACAGCCAATGCAGATGCAAACGTAATTGCTGCGGAACATTTTACATTAAGCACAATGGTTTTACCTCCAGGATGCGTAGGACCTTTGCATTTGCATGATGATGTAGAAGAAGTTTTCTTCATTTTAAAAGGTAACGTCACGGCGATGATTAAGGAAGTCGACAATGACGAAGTATATGAAATCAAACTGAGCGAAAGAGATTGCATCAGCAGCCCTCCTGGCGTGCATCGCGGAATCCGCAATGACAGTGATGAAGAAGCGATGATGCTTGTCATGCTGGGTGCAAGCAAGCCGAATCTTCCGACTTATCCGGAAGGCAGCGAGCTTGAAGAGCTCCGCAAGCAGCGTGCGGCTGAACGTGAAGCAATCATAAACAAAGGCTAAGTTTTAACCACATATATTGCATGCGACCTTCTAGTTTTCAAGAGAGATAATTTAAAGATGATGGGAGGTTAAACCAAATGCTTGGAATTACTCATTTGCGCCATATCAGCTTGATCACTCCAAATTTTGATGAGCAAGTCGCTTTTTACAGTAATGTTTGGGGACTGGATCGAGTGGAGACTTCGGAAGAGGATACGGCGTACTTTCGGGGGGCTGGTCCCGAGCATCATATCTTAAGTCTTCATAAAGGAGATAAAACGGGACTGCATCATTTCGCTTTTGGAATGGTGGATAAAAATGCTGTTGACCGAGCAGCCGAAATTCTCCAATCCAAAAATGTAAGATTGGTTGACCCGCCAGGCTATCTGGAAGAAGCGGGCGGAGGATACGGACTTAGATTCCTAGATCCTGAAAACCGGTTGATCGAATTGTCTGCTTGGGTGGAAGTGCAAACATCCATCTGGAGTAAAAAGAACGTCGATCCCGTTAAACTAAATCACATTGTCATGAACACAACAGATTTAGATGGGATAGTGGAATTTTATACAGATGTGCTGGGCTTCAAAATTACAGACTGGAGCGAGCACCAGATGTCTTTCCTCCGCTGCAACAAAAAGCATCATTCCATAGCCTTCAACCAAGCGCCTCATACCTCTGTGAACCACATTGCGTACGAACTCGACTCGGTAAACGAAGTGATGAGAGGGATTGCGAACGTCCGGGAAGCTGGCCTGAAAGAACTCTGGGGTCCGGGGAGACATGGGCCGGGAGATAACATCTTCTGTTATTTCCAAGATCCAGGCGGATTCGTTATGGAGTATACATGCTACTTAGAGACGATTGAAGATGAATCCGAATGGAGAGCGAGAGTATGGAAACGTGTTCCCCACTTGATGGATCAATGGGGCATCGCTGGACCACCATCGCCGGAAGCAAGGAAAGCGATGGGCGGAGAACCTGACTTGGGCTGGGCTGTCGTAGACAGTATTCATCCATCCATTTAGTATTAATTAAATTATTCAGTGAATTGAACAAGCAAGAAGCGAATGGAGACATTGCTTCTTGCTTGTTCTGCACTAACTATTAAGAAGTGCTTGAAAGGAGTAGAGGAAATGGATCTGGGGCTTATGGGAAAAGTGGCCGTTATAATGGGAGGCACTTCAGGCGTGGGGTTAAAGACAGCGGAAACATTCTTGCAGGAAGGTGCTAAAGTGGCCATCTGTGGACGTAGCGAAGAGCGAATGGAGAAGGCTGTTCAGCATTTGCTGGCATACGGAGACAAGGAAAATATATTCGCTGAACAATGTGATGTCACGTCGAAGGAAGATGTTGATTCTTTTATAAATGGAACGGCTGAAGCATTTGGCGGAATCGATATCCTTGTAAATGCAGCCGGTCAAAGTGTGATGGGCTACTTCTTTGATATTACAGATGAGCAATGGCAAGAGCAAATTCAATTGAAGTATTTTGCCATTATCTATGCGGTGCGGGCTGTTCATCCTCATTTAGTGAAAAGAGGAGGAGGCAGGATTATTAATATCAATGCTACGCTCGCAAAAGAACCGGAAAGACATATGGTTGCTACAGCGGCTACACGTGCGGGTCTCTTAAATTTAAGCAAAACATTATCACAGGAACTTGCTGGAGATAACATACTGGTGAACTCTGTCAGCTTAGGACTGATTCGAACTGATCAGTGGGAGCGCAGACGATTAAAAAATGCGCCTGATATGGATCCGGAAGAATATTATGCTGAATTGGCGAAAAAGCGGAACATCCCGCTTGGCAGAGTAGGTGAAGCGGAAGAAGTGGCTGACGTGATTGTTTTCTTGGCTTCAGAAAAAGCAAGCTACGTTGCAGGTTCAGTAATTGAAACGGCAGGAGCGCTTGGAAAGGCACTTTAAAAATAATGGATTGAGAGTTGAATCTATAATGGAAACTAACTTGAATTTTACAGTTGCGGATGCGGTGGTAAAAGAGCTAGTGCGGGCAGGGGTCGAAGTTGCATTTGGTATCGTGAGTATACATAATATGCCCATTTATGACGCAATCTTGAGGGAAGGTACCATACAGTTAATCTGTTCAAGAGGAGAAAGCGGAGCGGTAAACATGGCTGACGGCTATGCTCGGGCTACCGGAAAATTAGGTGTCGTAATAACGAGTACCGGCACAGGTGCTGGAAATGCAGCGGGTTCGTTGGTCGAGGCATGGGCTGCTGGCGTGCCGCTTCTTCACTTGACGGGAGAAGTGGCATCTCCTTACCTGGGAACGGGAAGAGGATACATCCATGAATGTAAAGATCAATTATCGATGATGAGTGGAGCGTGTAAAAATGCAGTTCGATTGCGGCAGCCGGATCAGGCGTCTTCTTTAATGAAGAAATCCATTCAAGAAGCTCTTACTGCGCCTGCCGGACCGGTGTCCGTTGAAATACCAATCGACTTTCAATCTGCCATTGTTGATGATGTAACCATTGAAGAATTGAAGAGTGAATATGCAAGCCTTTCTAATCTAGTTATTCCGGAAAAGGCTGCTAAGTTAATTGCCGAAGCAAAAAGGCCGGTAATCTGGGCAGGCGGCGGCGTGAATTCTGCAAAGGCATCGAAAGAGCTGCAAAAACTAGCTGAACAAATTGGAGCCGCTGTCATTACGAGCCAATCCGGAAAAGGAAGCATTCCGGAAAATCATCCGCAGTGCATTGGTCATTTTGCGGCGTATGAAGCTACAAAAGAGTTTTTGAAAAATGCAGATTTGCTCATTAGTGTAGGGATTCGGTTCAGAGGAAATGAAACATCCAACTGGAAAGTACCTGTCCCTGAAAAACATATCGCAATCGATGCGGATTGGATGGCTATCAATCGAAACTATCAAGTGAATGTCGGTTTAGTTGGAGATGCAAAAGCTATTTTGGGCAGCTTGAGCGAAACGGTGGAACAGCAGTCGATCACACCGGATGCTTCCTATTTGGAGGAAGTGCTGGAGTTAAGAAACAAAGTCCGGGCCGAACTAAGAGCAACGCTTGGTCCTTATGAGAAAATTTTGGATGGCATGTCGGAAGTATTGCCTCAAGATACGATTCTCGTTCGAGATGTAACAGTACAGGCGAACGTTTGGGGAAGCCGTTTGTACGAAATCTATGAATCGGGTACTTCCATCCATGCTTCCGGGGGCGGAATCGGTCAAGGGCTTCCAACAGCAATCGGAGCTCAAATAGGTTGCAAGAATAAAACCGTTGTTTTAATGGCAGGCGACGGGGGCTTCATGGTCAATGTAGGGGAAATGGTGACGGCGGCTGAAGAAGAACTTCCATTGATCGTTGTTCTATTCGATGATTCCGGGTATGGTGTCCTTCGCAACATTCAAGATGCAGCTTACGGACGCCAGGTGGCTGTAGATCTATTAAGCCCGGATTTCGTAAAATTGGCTGAGTCAATGCACTTTGATGCAGTCCGAATTCAGTCGGCGGATGAGTTTGCAACCGAATTACAGAAGGCGGTAGAGAATCGTAAACCTTCCATGATTGTTGTGGATATGGATAAAGTTGGGCCGATGGCGAAACCATTTGGAGGACCTCCAGGAGCAGCAGAGGCGTTCAAACCAAAGAGAATTTAACAGGAGGTAAAAAAATGATTGCTACTTACCCTGAAACATCAGGAAAATGTCTTATTAATGGCGAATGGCGGAGCGTAGATAAAAAAGCAAATGTTATCAATCCAGCCCATACGGATGAAGTGGTCGGGGAAGTTGCCTTATGTTCTAACGAATTAGTTAATGAGGCAATTGAGTCCGCAACACAAGCGTTTAAAAAATGGTCTCGTTCCGATATAAATGATCGTTCAATCCGTATGAAAAAAGCAGCGGATGAGCTTGCCCAAATTGTGGAAGAGAGTGTATCCCTGTACGTCAGGGAAAACGGGAAGGCGTTAGTCGAAGCGAAGAAAGATCTGCTTAGATGTGTGGATGTCATGAGAGGCTCAGCCGAGGAGTTGCTCGAGTGGTGGAAACCCGAAGAGTATACCGATGGGCAGAAAGTGCAAATCAGAAGACGACCAAGAGGAGTGGCAGCGGTTATTACGCCTTGGAACTCACCGATGATTTTGACTTTTAAAAGGGTCGTTCCAGCCATTCTTGCCGGAAATCCAGTCGTAGTGAAACCGGCTACAAACTGCCCATTAACTATCATGAAATTTCTCAAAGTGGTAGCGGCGTATTTTCCAGAAGGGGTCATCAATGTCGTGACAGGGTCTGGCAGGGAAATCGGAGACCAACTTTGTACCGACTCCCGTGTAAGAACGATCGCTTTCGTAGGCGGTACTGAAACTGGAAAGGACATCATGAAGAAGTCCTCCGGTTCTCTTCAAAAAGTATTCATGGAATTGGGAGGAAACGACCCGGCCATTGTCCTCGAAGACGCCAACTTGGACAAAGAGACAATTGAACGGTTGAAAGGCGGCATTTTGCGGGCGGCCGGCCAAGTATGCTCCGCCATTAAGCGGATTTATGTCCACGAATCTCGTCATGATGAATTAGTGGGAAAATTGACGAAAGCATTTGAAAGAGTTGTCGTAGGCGACGGCATTCAGCCGGATGTGACAATGGGACCGTTGAATAATGAATCCCAATTCAATTATGTAAATGGACTGCTTGAAAGAATATCCCAAACAGACGCGACTGTTGTGACGGCTGGAATCCAATTGGATCCGGAGACATGGGAGCAAGGATATTATATGCTGCCATCCATTGTAACAGGAGTGCAACAGGACAGCGAAATCGTCCAAGCGGAACAATTCGGCCCGGTCATTCCTATATTGTCGTTCTCCACGATCGACGAAGCTGTGGAAATGGCGAATGATAGCCAGTTCGGTCTGCGGGCTTCCATTTGGACCCTTGATGAGGAAAAGGCAGTGGAGATGGCAGACCGGTTGGAAGCGGGGGCGGTATTCCATAACAATCATACCGTCTTCAAAGACTTAAGACTGGATTTCCCTGGACTGAAAGAGAGTGGAGTGTCGAGAGAGACTAGACACGGCAGCTTGGAGTTATTTGCAGATTCATATGGATTTGCTGACTAGGAAGGATGAAATTGTATGAGGTTAGGTTTAATCGGTTGCGGCAATATTGGGGAATTTCTCTTGCAATCAATCAATATTGGCAATCATCTTCCAGGTGTGAAAATCACATCCGTATTTTCTCGCCGCAGTGAGGTGGCAAGTCGAGTTGCAGAAAAATACAATGCAGCTGCTTATGGAGAGATTGAGGATTTTCTAAAATCTGGTATTGATACAGTCGTTGAAGCGGCTACCATCAAGGCTGTACAAGAGTATGGCGTAAAAGTCTTGGAGAGCGGTTCGGATCTAGTTGTTAGTAGCATCGGCGCAATGGCTGATAATTTGTTTTTGGAGAAAGTTCAAGAAGTCTGCGATAAAAAGAGTGTTGCCGTGTACCTACCATCCGGCGCAGTGGGGGGGCTTGATATTTTAAAATCTGCCAAAGCGGCTGGTGGTTTGGATTCTGTCTCTTTGACTACAAGAAAGCCCCCGACAGCTCTGCCGACGGGAGAAATAGTAGAAGGAGAAAAAGTCTTATTTGAAGGTTCTGCCAGTGATGCAATCAAACAGTTTCCGAGAAACATAAATGTCGCGATTGTACTCTCGCTTGCAGGACTAGGACCGGAAAAAACAAAAGTAAAAATCATCGCGGATCCGGCTGTCGTCCAAAACAGGCATTTGGTAGAGGCGGAAGGATCATTTGGCAACTTCAAGCTTAATATTGAGAATAATCCAATGCCGACCAATCCGAAAACAAGTTTTCTTGCAGCGTTAAGCGTTCTCTCGACACTTCAAAATAAAGGTCAATCCCTACAGATTGGCTAATAAAAGCGGGGAGGAATAGAAAATGATCAAAACCGAAAAGAAGCAGCAGTTATCAAGCGAGATGACAAAAGTGGAATTGACGGATCATATAAAAGAGACGGTCCATCCTGAAAAGGGTGTCGTCCCGGCGTATATTTTGGGCGATGAATCCGTCTATCAACTGGAACATGAAAAAGTATTTCTGAAAACGTGGGTGTTCGTCGGACACGAATCGGAGATCCCGAAAGAGAATGACTTCATGACGCGGGAGCTCTCAGGATATTCCATTATTATCACACGTACCAAAGGCAATAAAATCAACGCTTTTTACAATATGTGTACACACCGAGGCATGAAGCTTTGCCGTGCTGACAAAGGAAATAAAAAGGCATTCCAATGCCCGTATCATGGCTTCAACTTCAAAAACACGGGCGAATGTATCGGGGTTCCGCTCCAAAAAGACATTTACGGTGAAGACTTCGACCGTTCGAAAATGGGCTTGAACGAAGTGCGGATCGAATCATATAAAGGACTATTATTTGCTACATGGAATGATGAAGCAGAGCCGTTGAAAGAATTCTTGGGAGATTTTACATGGTATTTGGATCTTCTCGTTGGCCGTGCAGAAATGGAAGTTGTTGGCGAACCTCAACGTTTTATCGTAAACTCCAACTGGAAAGTCGGGTCGGACAATTTTGTCGGAGATTCTTACCATACAATGGTCACTCATGGATCGATTGCGAAGCTGGGTATGGTCCCTAGCGCGACCTATTCCAAAAAAGGATATCAAGTCCACACAGAGAATGGCCACGGTCTGAACTTGGGAATGCCGAACCCTGTATTCGCCTTCCCCGAGGAATTGAAGGAAGAGTTCAAATCGAATCTTACGGATGATCAATTCGATGTTTTAAGCAATATGAAGAATATGATTGGAAACGTATTCCCGAACCTTTCTTTCCTTATTTCTCATACAGAGATAAAGGGACAACACATCTCGAATACCTCTGTCAGAATGTGGAGACCAATTGGTGTAGATAAAATGGAAGTAACGGCTTGGATGCTTGTTGAAAAGGATGCTCCGCAAGAATGGAAAGACCGTTCAAGAGACGCATTTGTTCTCACATTCAGCCCATCCGGTATCTTCGAACAGGATGATACGGAAGTCTTCACGGATATCACGTTAACGGCATTGGGCACGATGCCGTTTGAAAAGAATTTGACGTATAACTATACGATGGGTCTACAACGAAAGCCTGTAGATTTCGTAGGTCCAGGCGTCGTGTATGATGATAAATTTTCCGAAGCGAGCCAACGGAACTTCTATAAATACTGGCTTGAACTCATGACGAAGTGATGAAATTTTTCAAGGGGGATTGAAATGAATATTGAAAGAATGCTGATCAACGCTGAGTTTGAACAATGGCTGTATCATGAAGCTTCATTGTTAGACAATATTGAGTTTGACGATTGGTTCCATTTGATGCATTCAAGCCTTCGGTACCGCATGCCTGTCAGAGTGAATAAGGAAGGAACTGAAAGGCCGGACTACTCGGAAAGCATGTTCGCTTTCCATGATGATATTGAACTTTTGAAGTTGCGAGTGGATCGTTTGAAGACGGACTACGCATGGGCAGAAATCCCTCCATCTAGAACCCGCCGTTTCGTCAGCAACGTGCGAGTTACTGAGTATGAGAAAGAGAAAAGCGCCAAGGTGAATAGTTATTTGCTCATTTATCGCAGCAGAAGCACTGACATTCACCATGACTTGATTTCCGGTGAACGAATCGATGAGTTTTTGTATGAGGATGGAGAATGGAAATTGGCAAAACGGGATTTCATCGTCGATCAATCCACAATCAATACACGGAATCTTGCCATTTTTGTCTAACTTGCGACTGATAATAATATATGGAGTCCTGCCAGAATGCCGAGACTCCAAGGTTGAAAAGAGGTATCCATGATGGGAACAGGTTTGCGGGAAAAAGTTGTAATCGTTACAGGCGGCACATCAGGAATCGGAGAAGCTGTCACGAGAAGGTTCATCCAAGAAGGAGCACGTGTTAGCGTGATGGGCCGTTCCAAAGACAGACTGGATAAGATGGCAGAAGAATTCGGCAACAATCTGCTGACGATTCAAGGAGATGTTAGCAACTACGAGGATAATCGGAAAATAGTAGAGGCGACGGTTAAGAAATTTGGAAAGCTGGATGTATTTATCGCAAATGCGGGTGTATTCGATGGCTTTGCAAAATTCATGGACGCTGATCCAAAGGCAGTAGAAGAAGCGTATCATTATTTGTTCGACATCAATGTTAAAGGTTCTTTTTTAGGGGCAAAAGCAGCGGTTGATGAATTGTTGAAAACAAAGGGGAACATTATTTTCACCGTGTCGGGGGCAAGTTTTTATCCCGATGGTGGGGGCGTCTGGTATACGGCAAGCAAACACGCCCAAATTGGCCTATTACGTCAGCTTGCCTTTGAATTGGCGCCAGATGTGCGGGTGAATGCAGTTGCTCCGGGCGGCACATTGACAGCATTAACTGTTATTCCACCGCTGCAGCCGTTTGTGAAGATTATTGACAATGAAACAAAAGCAAAAAATATAAAAAAACGCAATCCGCTACAAATTGCCATGTCATCCGAGGACCACGTCGGGGCCTATGTTCTTCTGGCTTCAGACGAAGCCAGAGCGATTACGGGAGAAATTATTTCAAGCGATGGCGGTTTATCGGTTCGCGGGTTGGGCTGATTTTGAAATGTAAGGTGTGTTGATATGAAACCATTGCTTGGAAACGATAAAATCAATCAATTAGCCTTTGTCGTGAAAGATATTGACGCGGCAAACGGAGCCTTTACAGAACTATTGGGAATCAAAAAAAATGAACCTTTTTTGACTGGAGATAGTTCCATTTCCAAAGTGGTCTTTAAAGGGGAACCAACAGAGTCAAGATCGAAATTGGCTTTTCTGAACACACCGACCATCCAATTCGAACTGATCGAACCGGATGAGAATCCTGGTACGATGCGAGAATTCTTGGATATCGTCGGAGAAGGCCTACATCATATCGCTTTTGACGTTAATTCCATCGCTGAATATGCACCGGTCATGCAGCAGAACGGCTACCCTGTTCTGCAGACGGGTGAATTTACTTTCAGCGATGGCCGTTACGCCTATGTGGATACGTTGGAAGATTGCAAGACATTAGTAGAGCTGCTGGAAAGCGCGGACCCGCGTGAGACGGAATGGGAAAGACCTCAAGATTCCAACGTCCAGCCTCTTCTCGGAACTAACAAAGTCGAACAGTTGGCTTTTGTCGTGAGAAATCTCGATGAGGCCGCCGATGCTTATTGCAAATTGCTTGGGGTGGAGAAGCCGGAGGTAATTCATTCGGGTCCAGGCGAATTGACCAACGTAATGTATAAAGGCAAACCGACAGAAGCGAAGTCCAAATATATGTTCATCAACACCCCTATGATTCAAATTGAATTGATCGAACCGGGCGACTCTCCAAGCACTTGGAAAGATTACCTCGATCAGCATGGCGAAGGGGTCCATCATATTTCATTTGTCGTGGAGAATATGGAAGAGAAAATGAAACTGCTTGAAGAAAAGGGCTATCCCGCTATTCAAACAGGGAATTTTTACAACGGCAAAGGGCGGTATGCCTACATGGATACAACGTCGACTTTTAAAATAATCATTGAACTGTTAGAGCGTTTTTGATCAAGAGCAACAATAAATGTTTGACTAATCAAATTCCTCAATGTCGGCAGATGGGAGTATAGGAGTGAAAATTACGATGAAGAAGCAACTAACTTGGAAAGTCGGGGGGCAACAAGGAGAAGGGATTGAAAGCACAGGTGAAATCTTCTCCATTGGTTTGAACCGGCTTGGCTACTATTTATATGGATACCGCCATTTTTCTTCAAGAATCAAAGGAGGCCATACAAATAATAAAATCCGCGTAAGCACTGAGAAGGTGGATGCGGTTTCCGAAACGGTAGATATCCTTGTCGCTTTCGACCAAGAAACAATTGATTTGAACCATCATGAATTGACCGGAGAAGGCATCATTATTGCAGATGCGAAGTTCAATCCTCAAAAACCGGAAACGACAGATGCTCAGTTGTTCTCTGTTCCGCTTACTGAAATAGCTTCCAATTTAGGCACATCATTAATGAAAAATATGGTCGCAATTGGTGCTACTTGCGCAGTCATGAACCTGGAAGTCGACGTATTTACAAGTGTCATCAGAGAGATCTTCGGAAGAAAAAGCGAAGAGATGGTGCAGAAAAACAGGAATGCAATGCAGGAAGGTTTTCAATTTATGAAAGAAAACCTTGGGGGCGCTGCGGGCTTGTCCTTGGCGGAGGCTGACGGTACAGGCAGAATGTTCATGATCGGAAACGACGCGATCGCGATGGGTGCATTGGCTGCAGGTGTACGGCTTATGCCTGCTTATCCGATCACTCCCGCTTCTGACATAATGGAATACCTAATCAAAAAGTTGCCGAAAGTCGGGGGTACTGTTATTCAGACGGAAGATGAAATTGCGGCGGTGACAATGGCGATCGGTGCCAACTATGCGGGTACCCGCTCTTTTACAGCTTCTTCTGGTCCGGGTTTGTCTTTGATGATGGAAGCGATTGGGCTGGCTGGCATGACAGAGACACCGCTTGTCGTTGTTGATACACAACGGGGAGGTCCTTCCACAGGGCTTCCAACAAAGCAGGAGCAGTCTGATTTGATGCAGATGATTTACGGGACACATGGCGAAATCCCGAAAGTAGTCATTGCGCCGAGCACTGCGGAAGAGGCTTTTTATGACACGGTGGAAGCGTTCAACATTGCGGATGAATATCAGTGCCCGGTCATTCTCTTGTCTGATCTGCAGCTTTCGTTGGCGAAGCAGACTGTTACACCATTCGATTTAGACCAAGTTGAAATCCGAAGAGGCAAAGTAGCTGAGGTAGTGGGAGAACCGGAAGACAAGACGGCATATTTCAAGCGCTACGAAGTCACAGAAGATGGAATTTCACCGCGCGCCCTTCCTGGAACAAAGTATGGAATTCATCATGTAACAGGCTTGGAGCACGACGAAGAAGGAAGGCCGAACGAATCTGCAGCGAATCGTCAAAAACAAATGGAAAAGAGAATGCGCAAATTGAATTCGCTGGTGGAAAAATTCCCGACCCCGATTACAGCATATGCGCCTCATGAAGAGCCGGATCTACTTTTGATGGGATTCAATTCTACGCGTGGCGCCATTGAGGAAGCAATCAAGGAGCTGAGTCGGGAAGGAATCAAAGTCAATCATGTGCATATCCGGTTGATCCACCCGTTTCCAACCGATCAAGTCAAATCGTATATCGAATCTGCCAAAAATGTCCTCGTGCTGGAGAACAATGCGACAGGACAGCTGGCTAATTTAATTAAAATGAATGTGGGACATATCAATAAAATTAGCAGTAAATTGAAATTTGATGGAGATCCATTCTGTCCAAAAGATGTGTATACTGCAAGCAAGGAGGTACTGGAACTTGAGTACATCAACATTTAAGGATTTCAGAAACTCTGTAAAACCGAATTGGTGTCCGGGCTGCGGGGACTTTTCCGTGCAGGCGGCTATTCAGCGGGCTTCCGCAAATGTTGGAATTACTCCTGAGGAACTTACCCTCGTATCAGGGATTGGATGCTCCGGCCGCATATCTGGCTATATCCGATCGTATGGGTTTCATGGAATTCATGGACGCGCGCTTCCCATTGCGCAAGGAGTAAAAATGGCGAATCGCGACCTCACAGTCGTTGCTGCTGGTGGAGACGGCGATGGGTTTGCGATTGGGATCGGTCATACGATCCACGCGATGCGACGCAATATGGATATTACGTATATCGTAATGGACAATCAAGTGTATGGATTGACGAAAGGGCAGACGTCCCCGCGTTCGGATAGTGGGTTCATTACAACTACGACACCGGAAGGATCCATTGAAAAGGCCATTTCACCAATGGAGACGGCATTGATCAGCGGTGCAACATTTGTGGCTCAAAGTTTCTCCACGGATATTAAAGAGCTGACCTCCATCATTGAAGCAGGTATCCAGCACAAAGGCTTTTCTATTATCAATGTATACAGTCCTTGTGTAACTTACAACAAAGTGAACACATATGACTGGTTCAAGGAGAACTTGGTGAAATTGAGCGATATTGATGGATATGACCCTACAAATCGCACAATGGCTATGAATGTTCTCATGGAGAATAACAGCTTGGTAACAGGGATTATCTATCAGGAAGAAAGACCTTCTTACCAATGTATGGTGAAAGGGTATGCAGATGCTCCTTTATCCAAATCGGATTTGAACTTGGATCCAGAGCTTTTTCAAGAACTTATCAATGAGTTTATGTAAGTTTTAATGAAGTGCAGCCTACGTCTACTTAATAGGAAGGAGTTGCTGAAATGGCTAAATACACACGAGTAGACCAAGAGACATGCATAGCCTGCGGCGCTTGCGGCGGGGTAGCCCCGGATATCTTCGATTATGACGAAGAAGGCATTTCATATAGTATTTTAGACGATAACCGAGGCATCACTCCGATAGATGGGGACCTTCAGGAAGACTTGGTCGACGCCTTGGATGGATGTCCAACCGATTCCATCAAAATCGCGGACGTTCCGTTTGCAAGTGAAGAAAAAGCGGGTTGAATTCAAGAATATTAATCGTGTTCTCTATTCAAGTACATGAGAAGATAAAGTATTCTGTAGAAGATTGTACTGTTGGAAGTTAGAGAGCGGCAAATTTTACAGGAAGTAGCATGAATGGCATGTTTTTTAAGTGGCCGGAACGGAAGCTGTTCTTCATAACGGCTTTCGGTTCGGCCAATTCCATTCTAGCAGGAGTTTCTTATTGTTTCGTTGCAGATAGGAAAAAAAGTATGGCCTGAAAATAAAAAAGAGTAAATTCACTGAAGAAAAGGAGATCTGCCAAGATGAAGAAAATCGGAGTAACCCTACTTATAGCAATTATAGCTCTGTTGCAAGCTTGCGGAGGGGACGCTACTTCCTCGTCAAGTTCTAATGGTTCCGAAGGTGCTGTGTCTTCGGATAACCCAGTAGATATCACATTTGCTGAACCGGCAAGAATTTTATCCTTCGCCCCGCTTTATATTGCAATTGAGGAAGGATATTTTGAAGAGCAAGGCATCAATGCCAAAATATCCTCCGGAGGGGGTGGAGCGCAAGTCATTGCCACGCTTCTCTCAGGGGACTCACAGTTTGCAATTAACGCGCCTCGTGCCATGTTTTCCGCTTTGGATTCTGGTGAAGACTTAATCGCGATTCAATCGCTAAACTCGGCATTGACTTATGAAATTGCACTTTCGGAAAAGTATTTGGAAAACAAAAATATTGATTTTGAATCTCCATTAGAGCAAAAATTAGAAGCTCTTCAAGGAGCTACAATTGGAATAGACCAAGTTGGAGATTCAAGCGATGTCTATTTGCGTTATTTAATGGAAAAATACAATCTGGATCAATCCGGCGTAAAAGGAGTCAAATTAACAGGCAGTGGCCCTAAAATCGGGGGCATGCAAGAAGGGATTATTGACGGTGGAATCCAATCCCCTCCATTCGCAGCGCAAGTCGATGCCAACGGAGGCGGAGAGCTGGTCCTGCGCCTAAGTGAAGAAGAGATGTATGCAGATTTAGTTTGGGAAGTCGTCTTTGCCAAAAAAGAATATATCGAGAAAAATCCAGAACTTGCAAAGAAAGTAGTAAAAGCATTAGGGCTTGGAATTGAGCTTGCACGTGATAATCCTGAAAAAGCGGCTGCTTCAATTGTTTCTTATTTTGACGGTATTGATGAGGAAATGATTGCATCCTCCTTAAAAGGACTTCAAGCCACTTATGTAGGAAACGGGGAAATGACAAAAAGCGGCTGGGATAATGCACAAGGACCACTTGTGGAATTCAGTGAGCTGTCCGGTGTTTCAAAAGAGCATGATACGACAGAAGATGTCCTCTGGACGAATAAATATATCAAAGAAGCATTTTCTGAATAAAGAACGGAGGCTGTGAGGATGGTACAAGCCGTTAAAAATGAGTATAAACTGAGCACTCAATATCTTGACGTCACTTATATTAATAATAAAACAGGCGCCGAAGTTGTCGCTTTGCAAAACATTAATTTGAATATCAAGGAAGGGGAATTCATCTGTATTGTAGGTCCCTCTGGATGTGGGAAGACTACCTTTCTGAACACGGTTATCGGATTTATAAAACCGAGTAAAGGAAGAATCTTATTGGACGACAAAGTTATCGATGGCCCGGGCAAGGACCGAGCCATGGTTTTCCAATCCGCAAGCCTTCTGCCTTGGAGGACCGTAAAAGACAATGTTTTGTATGGTGTGCAATTGCAAAAAAGATTAAATAATGAAACAAGGAAATTAGCACAAGAATATATTGAAATGGTCGGTTTGAAAGGTTTTGAAAACTCATATCCTCATGAGCTCTCAGGCGGTATGCAGCAACGCGTGAATTTGGCTCGTGCCTTAACGGTGGATCCTTCTTTGCTCCTATTGGATGAGCCTTTCTCGGCGTTGGATGCACAAACACGTGAGTTCATGCAGAAAGAACTGCTGAGAATATGGAGTGAAACAAAGAAAACAAGTATTTTTATTACCCACCAGATTGATGAGGCAGTATTTTTGGCAGACCGGGTATTCGTGTTTGGTGCAAGACCTGGCCATCTAGTAGAAGACATCCCGATTGAATTGCCAAGGCCTAGAGATTTAAATATTAAACGTGAAAGAAAATTCTTGGAATACGTTGATAGGATTTGGGAATTGATTGAAAGAGAATCTCCGAAACAGGGGTTCGATATGTAGGAGGGATAGAATGTCAAAAGAAGGTGTAATCGAAACAGAAAGACATTCCAATAATGAAAGAAAAGGTAACAAAAGAGATAAAAAAATATCTAGCGGCCAGAAGAATCTTTTGATTAGTACGTTGTCTGTCATAATGTTTTTGGTCTTATGGGAGACAGCTTCCTATTATCGTTGGATTAATCCTTTATTCATTAGTTCACCGATCGCTATCCTGGTAGCGGCCAAGTCTTTGATAGTCGATGGGACGTTTTGGACGAATATCGGCGTCAGTGCTTATGAGTTTTTGTGGGGATTTGTTTTGGCAGCGGCTATTGGAATTCCTATGGGTATTTTTGCCGGCTGGAATGCAACATTTAATTCGATCATCAGTCCTTTCATATCAGCCCTTTATGTGACGCCTAAGGTTGCATTACTGCCTGTTATTGTAATCGCTTTTGGCATTGGATTGACTTCAAAGATCGTAATTGTATTTTTAATGGCGTTTTTTCCGATTGTAATGAGTGCTCAAAAAGCAATGAGTACGCTGGATCAAAACTTGATTAAAGCTGCTCGAAGCTTTTCGGCTAGCGAATTTCAAATTTTTACGACCATTGCCTTGCCTTCTACTGTTCCCTTCTTGCTAAATGGAATCCGCTTGGGGTTAGGACAAGGGCTAATTGCCATTGTAGTGGGTGAAATGTTCGCTTCCACTGCTGGAATCGGATACCAACTAACAAACGCGGGCCAAAATCTACGAACGGATGAAATGTTTGTTGGCGTTTTAGTAATAGCCCTGACCGGTGTCCTGTTAAACGCATTAATCGGCGTAATTGAGAAGCGTTTTTCCTTATGGAAACCAGAGCAGAACTGATCACAGCTTAAAAGTGTGCACCACAAAATTCGAGTGCTATTCAAAATAGCTTTACATTTTAAAACAAACGTCAATGTTACACATTGACGTTTCAGACTGTAGACAAAAGGGTTGGAAATCAATTTGATTTCCAACCCTTTTCCTGTTTTAAGCGTTTTTTTACGGAAATGAGCCCTACCACTCTTCTATTTTTCTTTCTATTACGCCGTGGCTGGCGCTTTCCACGTCCAGCTGGCCAACTTCTTAAGATTCAAAGCAGCAAACGTAAGCATCGCCTGCATGGACAATTTTTTTAGCCCTCGTAGGGTTGTCCATCGCATGCCATGCTTTTCTTTGGCGTCGGCAAAGACACGTTCAATCGTCTCTTTACGCCTCCCGTATATCTCTTTGATCTCATGATGATGTCTCAAATCCTCCGCTACATCCAGGTAATCCTGCCAGATATGACGTTGAATGATCTTCTGCTGATTCTTACTTTGAGTGCATTGACTGATCACCGGGCACGATGCACAAATGGATGGTGCCGAGGCATACTGACGGTATCCCTCCCTTGTGGTCGTCCTATAGGGTAAGACTTGTCCTTCCGGACAGAGATAGCAGTCATAGTGCTCGTCATAGACATACTCGTGTTTTCGGAAGAAACCCTCCTTGGTCATTGGCCGTTTGTAAGGAAGTGCAGGAAGGATCTGATGTTCAATCAGGAAGTTCGCAATCGCGGGCGTCTTGTAGGCTGCATCGGCGGCAACGGCAATTGGCCGCTTCACTTTGTCGATGATCTTCTGTACCAGCGGCTCAAGCATATGGCTGTCATGGACATTACCTGGAGTGACGATGTTTGCGAGAACAAATCCCTTTTCATCCGTAGCTGCATGGAAGGAATAGGCGAACTGCTTGGTCCGTTCGTCCTTTACATAGTAGCCACTCTCCGGGTCTGTCGTTGACTCCTTGATCTCTTTATGTTCTTCCTTTTCGAACTTCTCCGGAGGGAACGGTTTCTTCCCATTCTCTTCTCGGTCCATGTTGAGCTCCTCCTGGAGCTTCTTCTCATATGCCCGGGTCTCTTTCCGAACCACTTTCTTTTGAAACTTGCGCTTGTTCGCACTCGCTTTCACATGGGTGGAGTCGATAAAGACATGATCCGGGCTAAGAAGCCCACGATCTGCGACCTCCTTCAGCACCCGATAGAAGATCTGTTCAAATAGATCCGTATCTTTAAAACGGCGAATGTAGTTCTTCCCGAATGTGGAAAAATGGGGCACCTCTGTATGAAAGCCAAAGCCGAGAAACCAGCGGTATGCCATATTCGTTTCAATTTCTTTGATCGTTTGGCGCATGGATCGTATGCCGAAGGTATATTGGATGAATGTCATTTTGATCAGTACCACCGGGTCGATACTGGGTCTCCCGATTGTCGAGTACAGGTCTTCCACCAATGGATAGATGAACGCGAAGTCAATGGCTGCATCCAGTTTACGTACCAAATGATCCTGGGGCACCAACTGTTCAATAGTCAGCATTTCCAACTGTTCTCGTTGGTTCATTTGATTCTTCGTCATCATATCCATCACCTCTGTAAGTTTGAAGGAAAAACTGTTGATTGGAGCGGAGGATGGCGACTCCAGCGGGAACAGCACGAGCGGAAGACCCTGGACTGAGCGCAGCGAGGGAAGCGGCTGAAGCCGTGCCCGCGGAAAGCGTCCATCCGCAGCGGAAATCAACATTTCCTAAGATTACTTCCATTGTAAAAGAAAAAAGACTGTAGGCAAACTCCAAAATTTCTGGAGTTTGTCTACAGTCTGAAACGTCAATGTTACACATTGACGTTTGTCTAGGGTGTGCCCGGCATGGGCTATAACTTGGTGGTGAAAGTCCACTACAGGCTTGGCAGTAGGAACTGTTAGCTTAAGGCAAGGGTGTCCACCGTGAGGTGGAATCTGAAGGAAGCCGGCGGCAAAATCCCGAACCGACGGACAGAAACTGCATATGAGGCTGAATTGGAACGGACGAGTTTGCCGTACAAAACAAAGTCCAATACTGCCCGAGTTCCATACAGTAAATGCAGCGGTTACATGGGAGGAAGGTTATAGCTCTTACCCGGGGAGGTCTTACAGGGGTTCCCGACAAGAGGGATGGAATATCCCACAGGAACAAACCGGTCAGTGATGGCAGGTTGAACTGTAAGAAGTCAGCAGAAGCCATAGTAGTCCATAAGGACGAAGGGCTGAACAATAATAATCCTGAAATGAAATGGAGGTAAAGACAGTGCAAAGACCACAGAAAACATCGGCAGATGGCTGGCCGCAAAGGGATAGGTTGGAAACCGAAGAATATGCGGGAGCGTGCAGTCCTGTCTTTACAGAAATGGAGCGACAGGATGGTATCGATTTGATTGATAAAGTAGTCGACATCAACAACCTCTTTAACGCTTGTAAGAAAGTGAAGGCAAATAAAGGGGCGCCGGGTGTCGATGAAATGACAGTAGATGAACTTTTAGGTCATGTAGCCAAATACCGAACCCAACTTATTAGAAAGCTGAAAGACGGTTCGTACGAACCACTGCCAGTAAAACGTGTTGAAATTCCAAAGTTAGATGGGTCAATGCGAAAACTCGGCATACCGTGTGTACGGGATCGAATGGTTCAACAAGCCATCTATCAGGTGATTGGTAAAATCATTGACCCTCATTTTTCGGAGAGGAGCTATGGTTTTCGTCCAAAACGGAATCAGCATCAAGCCATTAAGCAATCCATCACATATTATGAACAAGGTTATAGAGTGGTAGTCGATTGTGATTTAAAAAGCTACTTCGACACCATTAATCATCAGAAGCTGATGGAATATCTAAAAGAGTTCATAAACGACAAGATTGTCCTAAAGTTGATATGGAAGTTTCTAAAGAGTGGCATCCTTGAAGATGGACTTATCAGTCCAACAGAAGAAGGTGCTCCGCAAGGTGGCGTACTCTCCCCGATTCTTAGCAATGTCTATTTGAATCAATTAGATAGGGAACTTGAAAGACGGGGGCATAAATTCGTACGATTTGCGGATGATTTCTGCATATACGTGAAAAGCAGGCGAGCAGGGGAACGTGTTTTGGAAAGCATTACAAAGTTCCTTGAACATGATTTGAAGCTGACAGTGAACCAAGAAAAGAGCAAGGTGGGTTCTCCGGTCAAACTCAAGTTCCTCGGTTTCTGCCTCCATTCCACATCTAAAGGTGTGGGTTGTAGACCACATCACTCCGCAAAAAGTCGATTCAAATCAAAATTAAAGAAAATCACCAAACGGAATCGCCCGGGCCGCTTTGACGAGATTGCCAAAGAAATCAACCAAGTGACAATAGGTTGGATAAACTACTATGGAATTGGCTTTATGAAAAGTTTTATCAAATCCATGGCACAATGGCTGAACCATCGGTTACGTCAACTGATATGGAAACGTTGGAAGAAGATATGGACAAAATACCGTCAGTTACGAAGGCTGGGAATTTTACATGAAGAAGCTTGGAAAGTATCAAATTCCCGAAAGGGATATTGGAGAGTCTCCAAAAGCGAAACTCTACATAAAGCAATCAAAGCAGAAACGCTCACCAAGTGGGGTCTGAAAGACCTGAATCACTTGTATGAGCGTCGATACTTAAGTTATTGAACCGCCGTATACGGAACCGTACGTACGGTGGTGTGAGAGGTCGGGAGCTAATCACTCCCTCCTACTCGATTACCGTTGGTAAAACGTTACTCTTCAAATGCTCCTTCCCTCGCTTCAAGGTCGCCACAATTGATTACAGTTAATCTAGGCCATTCAATAACCCCTGAATAATAAACACTAACTATGCTTCCGAATCCGGAAAAGGTTTGGGCCGATTTCATTAAACGCAATCGCGGCCAGGATAATGGCGGTGCCTAGCCACTGAAGTGGTGTTACGGTTTCCGACAAAATGATGCTGGCGGATAGGATGGCGATCGGCAATTCAATAGATGTCAATATATTTGCGATTCCTCCCGACACTAACGGTGCGCCCAATGCAAAAAAGAGCGGAGGGAGGACTGCTCCAAATAATGACACCCCGGCGGCTGTAGTTAACAGGTTTTGTTCCAAAGGCAGGATAGATGGAAGATCACGCATAAATATGACAAGCACCATGATAGTCGATCCGGTTACCATCAAAGAGCTCCGAGTCCAGGCATCGACTTTTACAGCAACCTTTCCACTGAAAAAAATAAAACCTGCATATGTGAATGCAGATAAAATACCGAATATAAAGCCTTTTATCGGCAGACCTTGTATGTCTCCATTTACAATATTTGAAGCGAAAAAGACCCCTATTAAAATTAAAATAATAGACAGGACTGTGATGGGGGCGGGCTTCGCTTTGCTAAAAATCCATTCCAACAGGAAGCCGATCCAAACGAATTGGAACAATAAAATGATAGCCAAGGAAGCGGGCAGATACAGCATGGAACCATAATAAAAAATACTGGTTAACCCGACAAAGCAACCGGTCATCATAATTTGAAGGATATTCTTTTTATGGAGCCCTTTGAAACTGGAGCGTTTCATTAAAGTGATAGACCATAAAAGGAATGAGGAAATTACCATTTGTACGATATTGATTTGGCCGAGTGTATAGCCGTAGCTAAACCCTAACTTCGCAAATATCGGGGTAAACCCAAAAAACGAAGCGCCTATTAATATAAATAAAATACCTTTATTTACGTTCATGATGAAGACCCCCTTGGTGCTGAAGCATAACTACATTATTTTATCATATAAGCAGGGATCGGAGGCTTTTAATTCGGAAAATTGTCGCATTGAAGCAAAATAGCCTAGCTCATTTTGAACTAGACTATAATTAGTATTCAAATTGAATCTTTCGCTATGATGGGTCATTTTTTAAGTCAGCCAACACCGCGTAAAAATCAGGGCCCCATCGGAATACTTATTCTATAATATTTTCAACCTTAATAATCGTGTTTGTGGCATCTAAATAAGTGAAACGATACGGTTGCCCTTTATAGATCCGAAAACTCTTCCCATGGAGTATCATTTCGCCTTCGTCCGTTTCAATTAGTACATTCTTCGAACGTCGAGGTCCTCTATATACATCCCTTACTACTAATTCTTTAACCTGCCATTCACCATTGGCATAATCTCTCATATCCTGAATCGATTTTTTTGTTTCATTGCCACTGAAAACTAATAGAAATATGGCAATGAGCAAGGTGAAGATCCCACCAATTGCGAATTTGATGACCGAAGATTTTTTGATCTTTTGAGGATTATAAATAGTTATGACAAAGGAGAGATACAGGAAAAACGAACAGAGCACCAAAGCAGCAGCGTACACAAAGGTTATTCCAATGAAATTGATGACGAACGCGTTATAAAGATCCGTCGCGGATCGATTCCAAGTAATTAGAATGGTTCCTATGAAAACCAAAACAACGGGGATGAGTAAAAAGCGAAATATGATCCGTAGTTGCTTTTCGTTCTTTTCTTTATTTCCCTTTACTGATTTCTTTTTCATAAACAACCTCACATTCACCTAGTTTGTCCCGCTTACACAAAGAATATCATAACCATCCTCCTTCCAAGTAGTCCATTCCCTTCTGTCCACGCATATTTCCAAGACATTTCACAATACTAAGCTCGTCGTTAAATATCAGGAAGGGAAGTAATATCAATGGCCAAAGATACACCAAGTTGGAAAAAGCTACATCCAGGTACGTTTTCAAACAACTCTGTTCAAAAGGCAGAACGTTCCGTGAAACAAGCGATGTCGCATCCAGAAGAGATAGCGATCGAGCATGCTTTCAATTCAATAGCACGTGCGGAAAACGCCGTCGTGAATGCGGAACAACATGATGAGCATAAGGATACGGTTCGGCAAAACAAAGAACAGTTGAACTTGATGAAACAGCAATTGAACGAAGTGCAGGAGATTGTGGAAGATCAGCCATAACATTCGAATCTCAAAACCAAATCCATGCCTCTAATCCCCATTCATCGTATAATGGGAGCGATCGTACAGACAGCATGGAAGGAGACAGCAAAATGGCACAATCATTACATGGAAAAGTCGCGTTCATCACGGGCGCAGCACGAGGAATCGGGAAGGCGACTGCGATCGCATTAGCAAAAGAAGGCGTACATGTCGGGTTGCTCGCAAGAACTGAGTCCACGTTGAAAGAAGTGGCCGCGGATATTAAAACATTAGGTGTCAACGTAGCGTATGCTGCGGCCGATGTGTCCTCGAAAGAGCAAGTGGAAGCAGCGATTGCTTCCTTAACGAATGACTTAGGGTCTGCCGATATTTTAATTAACAATGCAGGAATTGCTTCATTTGCATCTGTGTTGGATATGGATCCGGAGGAATGGAAGAAGATTATTGATGTGAACTTAATGGGGACTTATTATGTGACCCGTGCCGTTTTGCCTCAGTTAATCGAAAAAAATGGGGGAGACATCATTACGATCTCCTCGACGAATGGTTTAAATGGGGCAGCGACATCCAGTGCATATAGTGCATCCAAGTTTGGCGTGATCGGGTTCACCGAATCATTGGCGCAGGAAGTTCGCCGAAATAATATTCGGGTTTCTGCATTGACCCCTAGTACGGTTGCCACGGATTTGGCATTGGATTTAAGTTTAATTAAAGAAAATGACGATGCTAAACTAATCCAAGCTGAAGATATTGCCGAAGTTATCGTCAACCAATTAAAGCTGAATCCACGTATTTACACGAAAACAGCAAGCTTCATCGCAACAAATCCATTCTAATTGTTAATGAAAAGCTAATTATCCATTCCTGATGGGTAGTTAGCTTTTTGCTTAGGCAGTTCAACGGTTTCGCTTTTCTTCTTTAACGGATAAAATTTTTACTTCAGCTCCCAATTCCCCTCTGACGACTTTTCTCGCGCCGATGGAGTTTCTTGCAGTGACTTGCTTGATTTCCCTCGTCCCTTTCACTTCCATGTCCACTAGGAAGCATTTTGATCCGCACATCATCGAAATCCCTAATTTCCTCAGCCCTTTCCTATCATTGTAGGTTAAAACTTACACGATAGGAATTAATCTGCTAACTCCACGTAACGTCGATTCATTCCTGCCTATGTCGGAACCCTGTTATAATAAATGAGCGTCACAAGCTGAACGGTTAGCTTTGGATGCTCTTTTTTTGAATCTTACTAACCGGGGAGTGGGAACATAGATGAACAAGAAGGATATCGCGGATATTCGCAAACATTTCAAGTTGGATACCGATTTACTGAAAATCAATGATATTTACAACGTATACATCAGACAGGAAAGCAGTGAAATCTATCATGAGAAGGGCCAGCCGTTTTCCCTGTTGGATCGGGAGCAGCAGGAACTGTTTCTCGCCAATTTCAAGAAAGTGTTAGGCGGGAAATTGGATATGAAGCTGTTTGAGGTGAAGTTCCAGCGTCCAGCGGAGGAGCAGACGGATCATGCGCAACAGCTTTTGTATGCGGGGCTTCATGCTGAGGACGTCGTAGATTGGAAGGCGGATATGCAACGCCTTGCCCTGAAGATGGTGCAGGACGTCCAATATGAAAAGGATTTAGTCGTCACTTTCATTCGCGGCACCTATTTCAAGCCGACGAAACGGCATTCGGAAGAATATGAGGTTGCGGAACGAGATGAGGTCTATTCCACCCCCTTTATCCTCTGCAGCATGAATCAGACCGAACAGCCGAAGCGGTCCCTCGTGTTCGATTTTACCGAACGGGAGTTTAAGTCGAGTTTTATGAGCGATCCCATCATCAATCTCACTTCTCCGATTGGCGGTTTTTTATTCCCTTGCTTTACGAATAACGCTGCGGATGTCAATCACCTCCTGTATGCAGCTGGCAAAGCGAATAAGCCGGATTTCCATCTTATCGAAAATGTCCTTAATGGTGAGGAAATCATGACAGCCGAAGATGATAAAGCTGTCTTTGAGGAGATCGTCAAGGAAGTGGTCGGGGAAGAAGTGAAAACACGAACCCTCGCCAACGTCTACGACGAAATCAACAGTTTGTTGGTTGTGGAAGAGGAGAATGAAAAAGAAGATGAGAGTCTCCCCACGTTGGACACGAAAGAAGTGGAACGTGTGCTGAAGGCGAGCGGTGTGAAAGATGTAAGTACGGAAAAAGTGGAAAGGGCCTTTCAGAAAGTGGTCGAAGACAAATCATATGAGTTGAAAGCGACGCATATCGTCCCGAGCTATACATCGAAATCGATCAAAATCGAAACGAAAGTAGCCAATATCGCTATCAGCCCGCAAGACTTACGGTTTGTGAGACAAGTTACTGTCGACGGCAAGCGCTGCTTATTGATCGAGGTGGAGGAGGATGCGGTAATCGAGGGGTTTACGCTGCTTTCGGAGGAGTTGTTGGAGAAGTAGAAAGTTGCCGACGGCTCAAGAGGATTATACGAAGTAGTTTTGGCCTGATAAAACCCTTCCAGAGATAGCAAGAAAAAAGGTATCAGCACAACCGCTCGGGAGTGTCTGATACCTTTTTTGCTTTTAAATTACAATAACACCAAGCAAAACTGCAATAATTAACAGAACAATGCTGAGTCCCCACATCATCATGAAGGAATAACGGATATGTTTCCCCATTTCCAGGCCAGCGAGCCCAAGCGCTAACCAAAGTGCAGGTGATAATGGGCTTACGAATGTACCGACAATGTTTCCGATGATCATTGCGTAAGCCGTGGAAAGTGATGGGATGCCGAATGTAAGGGCAACCTGATCAATAATTGGCAACAGGGCAAAATAGTATGCATCCGTGCTTAGCAGCAAGTCGAAAGGTACGCCGAATATACCGATAATGAGATGTAAATACGGAGCAACAAATGCCGGTAGAACGGTTACTAAATCTGTGGCAATTGACGTCAGCATATTCGTACCGTTTAAAATACCTAAGAAAGATCCAGCGGCCAAAATAATCGTCGCCATCATAATTCCGCCTGGTGCGTGCACTTTAATGCGTTCCATTTGATCTTTTACTTTCGGGAAGTTGAGTGGCAATGCAATACTGACACCGATCATGAACGCAAAACCTGCCGGAATAATGCCCCATACAAGCACGCCGATCACAGCAATCGCCAGAAGGGCATTGATCCAAAGAAGTTTTGGACGTAATAAATCATTCTCTTCTGCTACAGCCGCCGCCACTTGTGCATCAGCAATCGTTGCCTCAGAAATTTCATCCTCAAGCTCTTCTCCTGCTACAGCTCGTTTCGCAATCAATCGTTTTTCACGATAGCCCAATATGACGGCAATCATGACTAATAAAACAAGACCGATAATTTGAATTGGAATCAATGGTTTCCAAAGTTCCGTAACATCCAGATCCAGCACAGAAGCCGTTCTACCAAGCGGACCTGCCCAAGGAACCATATTCATGATAGATGCGGCAGTTCCGACAAGCATTAGAAGTAAATAAGGGTTCATTTTCAAGCGTTTGTACAATGGCAACAATGCAGGAATAGTAATAAGGAATGTCGATGCACCGGATCCGTCCAAGTGCGCAATTGCGGCAATGATAACGGTCGCAATTGCAACTGCAATGACATTCCCACGTGAAATCGCAATCATCCGATTAATAAGCGGGTCGAATAATCCGACGTCTTGCATAATTCCAAAAAATAAAATGGCAAAGATGAACATAATGGCAACGCTTGCAACTTTCGTAGTTCCTTCTGTGAAAAACACACCAATTTCATCGAAACTGAAGCCTGCAGCAAATGCTCCTACAACTGGCACTAACACAAGCCCGACTATGGGAGAAACTTTTCCGCTTATGAGTAGTGCTACAATGATGACAATCGTTATTAAACCTATAATACTGAGCATATTATCTCCTTTCCAGTGAACAGAAGTGCACTTATGAAAGAGAAGGGCATTCATTTCTGCAAGCGGATACATCCTTGATGCAAAAACATCGCCGTACAAAAAAATAACCATCTCTATTTCAAAATATTCTAGTTAGAAATTTATCATAGAAAGGTTATGAGTATAAGTTTATTTAATTAAAAACACTAATGTGCATTCTGAACGTTTTGTTCATTTTGTCCACGGCACGTATTTTCGCTCGGGACGCCCGATATCCCCGTACTTCAACTGGGCATCCGCTTCTTTTATGGACACTAAATATTCCAGATATCGCCTGGCGGTCGATCGGCTCACCCCTACGTTGCTTCCGGCATCCAATGCCGTGATGCCAGATTCACCGCTTTCTTGTAAAATCCGCTTTATCTTGTCCAAAGTCAGTTGATCGATTCCTTTCGGCAACCTTTCATCATCTTCTCTTGGTGGCATTGAGGTAATCTGCAAGCCCGTCAGCAGGTCGATTTCTTCTTGCATGAGCTCTGTCTTTGTCGTCAAAAGATGCCTTTGGTTTCGGAAACTCAATAGCGTTCGTTCAAATCGGTCAAAGTCCACTGGTTTTACCATGTAATCGAAAATTCCGCCACGCAGTGCTTCTACAATGGTCTCCACTTCATTTGCAGCTGTCATCATAATGACATCAATTTCAGTAAACTCGTTTCGCAATGTCCAAAACAAATCTAATCCTTGAACGTCGGGAATGTAGACATCCAATAAAATAAGCTGTGGCAAATCGCTGGCGCCGCGCAAATAAGTGAGTGCCTCATCTCCTGTTTTTACGATCCCCGCTACGACAAATCCTTCCACACGATTAACAAATTGACGGTTGATCTCCGCGATTCGAAAGTCGTCTTCCACAATTAATACTTGAATCGCATCAAGCATCCGATTCACCCCTTTCTTTTGGCATGGAAAGCACGAAGCTTGCCCCGCCCAGATCACCTTCTTCTAAATAAAGTTCTCCGTTTACTCCCTCAATCAGTTGCTTTGTCAGCGCCAACCCGAAACCGCCATGTTCGCCCTTCTTTAATGTAAATCCTTGGTCAAAAATCATTTTTACATATAAATCAGGTACGCCCTCACCCGCATCGTCTATTTCAAAAATGATATCCTTTCCGATATCCGTAAAAAATATCGCGATTTTCCGATCATCTGGTGGATTTTTTCTCACTGCATCCATCGCATTATCAATCAAATTCCCGATGGCAGTCAACAGGGCTTCTCTTTGCTTTTCATATAAAGGGGTTGCCAGTCTGCTATCCTCTTGAATTCTGATTTCGATCCCTAACTCACTCGCCTGATTTATTTTGCCAAGTAAAAGGCCGCTTACTTGTGGGTCAGACACTTTCTGAATGAGCAAACGAATCCAGTTTTTTTGCAGCGAGCTTTCCTGATGAATATAAGATAGCGCTTCTTCCTTTTTATCGAGCTGTAATAATCCAAGGATCGTATAAAGCTTGTTTGAAAATTCATGCGTTTGGGCTCGCAACGCATTTGTATATTGTTTTATCGATGTCAGTTCCTTTGTTAACAAATCAATTTCAGTTTTGTTCCGAAATGTGAAGACTGTCCCGATCAATGACTTTTCGTGAAAAATAGGAACTTTATTAGCAAAAACAATTGTTTTGCCAATCACCAGCTCTTGATCGATTCGATCATTTTCATCTTGAAGAAAATGGAGTAATTGCTTTGCCTGTTCCAATTCCTTGATGGACTTTCCTTCATATTGATTGGGATGAGTGACTTGATTGAACAATAAACGCTGCGCCGCAACATTAATCATCGTAATCATACCGTGTTGATTCACCGCAATAATGCCTTCATGCGTTGATTGGAGAATCGTCTCTTTTTGGACGAATAGATGAGCAATCTCTTCCGGTTCTAAACCGAACAATACTTTTTTAATATAAGATGCAATAAGAATGGCACCGATTACCGCGGCTATCGCTATATTTAATAAGACAATCCATAAGTGGATATTATAAGACCTTATGATCGATTGGATATCATTCACTAAAAATCCGACCGATACGACGCCCACAATTTTTCCGTCCAAATATACGGGGACTTTGGCTCGCACCGAGTCACCCAAGGACCCTGCAGCTTTCGAGACATACGACTCGCCATCAATCAACGCTTTTTCATTGTCTTCTCCGACCATTTTCTTTCCGATTTTGTCGATGTCAGGGTGGGCATACCGAATTTCCTTCGTATTGCCGACGACAATGAATTCAGCCTTTGTCGCTTTTTGAATGGGTGCAACAAGGGGATTGATAATAGATGAGGGATCCTCTTGCCCGAAGGCCTCGGCCAGTTCAGGAATATGCGCAACACTTTCAGCTACACTAAGCGCGCGGTCCCCGACTTGAGCTTCCATCGTGACGGATATGAAATGACCAATAAAAAGTCCGATTACCGTAATAATCGCCATGGAAAGGGCAGCTACTAGTAAAATCATTTTCATTTTGAAGCTAATAATGATATTTGGTTGAAGATGCGGGTTTTTACCCTGTCTTTTATGGATTAGACTCATTTTTGTCGGCTCCTAACAATGCTATGCCATCCAATCATAATAGTAATCCCGGATAATATGTTAGTATTTGTTTAGGTTTGTAATGCCAAGGCATGTACATCATTCAGACAATGCTTTGCAATTGCATATAGTAGAAATGGTTATTATCACAGACATCCAAAAAATACGAAGTTGAGGTCATGTAGTGTGAATGAAAAGTTACTAAAAAATGCCGATGCCTGTTATCGGCTTGCTGAGAAGAAGGCTGTCGATTATTTTGCATCACTTTCTGTACAGCTCGTAAACAAGATCTATGCTACTACCTTGACAAAAGATATACAAACTTGGAAACAGAATCATTTACCTTCTTCGTGGGTCTCCTTGTTGCTGCGTGGAAGGGAAAAAGCTGATTCGCAGGAGTATTTCAGTTATATCCGATGGTTGGACTACACCGGGAAACTGGATCATTACTTGGATCGAAGCATTTCCTATATTTTCTTGCGAGATTTGGGCAAGGACCTGAATTCATCGCATACGCAGAACCGGATTCGGGACATGGCAGCCAAATTAAAAAAACAACTGCCCCTATCCGCTGACGGGGGCAACGCTGACTTGTTCAGCATCACCGGGTTGTACCGTTGGGCTCAGAAGGAAAGCGTAGAATCGACGATGATCTGGGTGATGAACAAATTGAAGACCGTGTCTTCCCTTATTCCACAGGGGATGAATGCTGAAGAGGCTCAACGGAAACTGATTAAAATCATTGCGGGAGTCATCCTGCACCAAGTTGAAGAAATGGACGATGATCTGCCGGCTGAAGAACGGACCCGGAAATTGGATGAAGCGATTAGACTGGGCTATTCCTATGGTTTGACATACCCTTTTATTGATGATCTTTTGGATTCGGAAGCCTTGTCAGGTGAGGAGAAAAAACAATATTCCGGTTTGATACGCACCACCCTTATTACAGGGACTGTACCTGAATTAGGAGATTGGATCGGAATGAATAAAGAGCTGATCCGGTCGATTCATTCAGAACTCCGTGACGCTTTTATGTATATTCAGGCATGTCTGCGACAAGAGACAAACGAAAGTTTCTTCGAGCAATCGTATGTGTTTTTTCATTCCCAGGAAGTGGACCGGGAAAAGAGTTTATCCAATGCTAATTACACCAATGAAGAGCTTTATGTACCGATCATTTTAAAATCTGCTTCGTCCCGTTTGATTGTCCGTTCCGTGCTGAGTGCTGGGGAGGATGAGGGATTTGACAACCGAACATTCTTTTACGGCATTTACAACCAGCTGGCCGATGATTTCGCCGATATGTTTGAGGACTGGGAGGCCGATGCAGTCACCCCCTACACCTATTACATGAAATACCATCGGTCGCGTCCGGATCTTATCAACCCTTTTGAATTATACTGGACGGTCATCACCAATCTGATCCATACCGTGTATCACTCGGACGTCAAGACAGGTGAAGTGATTTTAAACCGTGCAATCAATGGGCTGAAAAGATTTAAAAAGCGGATGGGAGACAAAACATACAACGAAGTGATGGAGCTCTTTGCACCGGGAGATCTCAAATTCGATCGGCTTATCCAAAAGCTGGTTCGACAAGCGGACGACGTGGATTTCTTTGATAAACTGCTTCGGGACCATATGTTAGCCCATTTTAAAGAGGAACGGAAAGAGCGGGAAGACTTTTTACACATTGCTGAAACCGTACGCAACGAGATAAACAACATCTTACCTATCCATGAAAACGGGGATGCCGCTTTCATGGAAGAAGAACCAATCGTGAATGCTGCAAACTACAGTCTGGAAGGCGATGGAAAGCGCCTTAGACCAATTGTGACTTGGGTTACCGGTGTTTATGAATATGGCTTGGAAAAGTCTGCAATCATGCCGCTTCTAAAATCATTGGAATATATGCACACAGCTTCCCTGATTTTCGATGATCTGCCAGCCCAAGATAATTCTTCTGTCCGCAGAGGGCGTCCAACGCTGCATCATGTGTATAATACAGCCGTTGCCGAATTAACTGGCCTTTATCTGACCCAAAAGGCGGTTGAGGAACAAGCGTCACTTGAACAGTTTGACCCGGGAGCGGTGCTTCGCTTGATTCAATATTCGGCCGGAAAGACAGCGGATATGTGTAAAGGGCAGGCAATGGACTTGAATTCCAAAGGCAAACTGTTGACATTGGAACAATTGAATACGATGTGCTTTTATAAAACCGGCATCGCATTTGAAGCTTCTCTCGTCATGCCAGCCATTTTAGCAGGGAAACAGGAGCGGGAACTAAAAGCGTTGAAAAGATTTGCCTACCATGCCGGTATCGCGTTTCAGATTAAGGATGACTTGCTTGACGTGGAAGGCAATCTGGCTGTACTCGGCAAACCAGTTGGAAAAGATGTCGAAAACAATAATTCAAATTTCGTAACAATCCTAGGTGTCGAGGGCGCCCGAAAATCACTATGGGACCATTATTGTACCGCAATGGAAACGTTGCAGGAGATGCAGTTTAACACTCCCTATTTGAAACATATATTACATTATATTGTGAATAGGGATTATTGAAGGACGTTGGCTTCTTTGCTCATAAAGAAGTCAGCGTGTTTTTATTTAGGTCAATTCAGTGAAAATTTATTTGAATTTTTCAGTGAATTCTATATAATGGAATTGAGTGAGCGTTCGTTCATAAAGGAGGGAGTAAATTTTGGGGAAATCCGGAGTCATTTTCTTTGAAAGGACATTTCCAAGTGCCAATATGGTTCTTATCAACGATCAGCAACCCATTCTGATTGATACTGGTTTTGGTAGTGATGCACTGGAGACCGAGCAGTTGATCAGAGAAGCAGGCGTTGCATCAGAGGATTTGCATTTGATTGTAAACACCCATTATCATAGCGACCATGTAGGTGGCAATTTTCATTTCCAAAAAAATTACGGTACTCGGATTGCGGCTCACAAATGGGACGCCGAGTTGATCAACTTACATGACCAAGAAGCGTGCGCAGCAGAATGGCTAGACCAACCTTTAGAGCCTTACCATGTCGATACTAAACTTTCCGATCATGACGAAATCCATACAGGAAGCAGAACTTTGCAAGTCTTACACACGCCGGGACATACATTGGGACATATTTCTATATACGATCCGGAAGCCGAGACATTGATTTGCGGGGATCTCTTCCACGGCAATGATATTGGGTGGCTGAATATTTTCCGGGAAGGTGTTTCATCGATTCAGCGGTCGTTGGAAAGTCTGGATCGGTTGTCTAAACTTCGAATTCAACAGGCATATTCAGGGCATGGACCGCAAATCGATGATCCTTTGGCGGCTATTGACGCGGCGAGAGGCCGCTTTGAAAAATGGCTTGGATCGCCGGAGAAAATTGCTTGGCATGCTTGCAAGCGGATTTTTTCATTTACTTTGATCATGAAAGATGGAATGGCGAAGGAAGAGATTGCTCCTTACTTGCTCAGCTGCGGTTGGTTCCATGACTTTGCGCGCCATTCCTTTCAATTACAGCCTGAGGAATTTATTCAGGTCTTGCTGGATGAAATAATCCGTTCGAGAGCAGCAAGTTGGCATAATGACCGGTTGATCGCCACTGCTCCATACAAAGCGCCGGAAAAGAACTGGATGGATCAGAACGTTAAGCCAAAAGATTGGAAAGCTCAAGATATTTTCACATAATCGGATCCTATGATTTCATTCCTGGGGGGAGTTCAGGTTGAGTTTACAAGTTGGCGAGGTTATTCATTTTGAACGGACCTTTACAAAAGAAGATGTTGAACTGTTTACAAAAGCATCGCGTGATGAAGGGGATCACCATATTACCCCAGATGAACAAGGGAGACTTGTCATTCAAGGGTTGTTGACCGCTACCCTGCCGACAAAAGTGGGCGGCGATCATAATGTACTCGCCCGGACGATGAATTTTGAGTTTTTTAGACCCGTTTTTACCGGAGATACTATACTATGTGCCGTCACGATTGAGAGATATGAAAAGACTGAGAATGGCAGGATATCCATTTTAACCTCCTTTGAATGCACCAATCAGGATGAAAAACTGGTATTGAAAGGGAACTTTGAAGGGGTCATTTTAAAACAATAGAATGCGAAAGGTCTCTTATATGGGACTCTTTTTTGTGCTTGGCACCAAGCGGTATGTATGCAAAAAGTTTCGATTATTACTATAATTATAAGGGAGATTATGTAACATACTTAATTGAGAGCAGGGGGAGACAGGAATGTATGAAATCGCAGTAATTGGAGCAGGGCCGGCTGGAGGCAGCGCTGCCTTATATGCAGCAAAAGCGGGAAAGAAAACGATTATGTTAGATAATGATAAAGGCGTAACAAAAAGGGCGTTGTTGAAGAATCACTATGGGGTGGCTGAAATTACCGGACCCGATATGGTAGCAGTCGGTATTGAGCAGGCAAAACAGTTTGGAGCCGAGTTGATCAATACAACCGTAACTGCCATAAGATCTACTGAAAATGGCTTTGAAATCGAGACAGAAGGCCAAGTCGTCGAGGCCCAACATATCATTTTGGCGACTGGGATGCTGACGGATTTAGCGGAAGCTGCTGGTTTACAGACAAAGCCGGGAACGGAACCGAGGATTAAAACCATCTTTGATGTGGATGCTGCCGGGAAAACGAATATAGAAGGAATTTGGGCAGCCGGCACTTGTGCAGGCGTCAGCATGCATACGATCATTACTGCCGGAGACGGAGCAAAGGTTGCCATTAATGTAATCAGTGAACTAAATGGAGAGCGTTATGTAGACCATGATATATTAAAATAATTTGAAGCCGTACATGTATTTGAAAACAAATACATGTACGGCTTTATTTTTCCTATTTTGCTATAATAAAATAGGAAATTAAATAAACGGACTTATACACACATTTGTCGATATTTGTGATATAATATATAAAGTTTGTGAGACTCTACACAAAGTCATAATATACAGAAAAGATTAGAAGTCATGTTTTGTCTTGCTATGACGCCTTAGTAAGAGTGACCGCATCTTTTCTGCAAATTCTATAGAAGGATATGGTAAAGATGAGCAACGGAAAAACCCAAACAGACGTTATCTTAATTGGTGCTGGAATCATGAGTGCGACTTTGGGGACACTGCTGAAAGAATTAAGGCCGGACTGGAAAATTACAGTGTTTGAAAAGCTCGAAGATGCAGGAGTGGAAAGCTCGAACGAATGGAATAATGCCGGAACAGGGCATGCAGCATTATGTGAGCTTAATTACACGACCGAAAAACCGGACGGAACCGTTGATATTAGCAAAGCTATCAATATCAACGAACAATTTCAGCTTTCTTTGCAGTTTTGGTCTTACTTGGTCAATAGTGAATTGATCCGTAATCCGGAGGACTTTATTATGCAATTGCCTCATATGAGCATGGTCCAAGGGAAAGACGATGTAGAATTTTTGAAGAAACGTTTTGAAGCAATGACGAAGAATCCATTGTTCCAAGGGATGGAATTCTCCGATAATCCGGAAAAACTGATGGAATGGATTCCGCTCATTATGCAAGATCGGCAATCGAATGAACCAATCGCGGCTACGAAAATCGACACGGGGACAGACGTCAATTTCGGTGCATTGACGCGTATTTTATTTGACCACTTGAAGAGCAAGGGCGTGGAATTGCACTATCAACATACAGTGAGTGACATTAAACAGACGAGCGACGGTGCATGGGAACTGAAAGTGCGCAACTCCAGTGGGATCAATCGCCATACTGCTAAATTTGTTTTCATTGGCGGCGGCGGTGGAAGCTTGCACCTTTTACAGAAGACAGGTGTTCCGGAAGCGAAGCATATCGGCGGATTTCCGGTCAGTGGGATCTTCATGGTATGTAACAATCCGAAAGTCGTCGAGCAGCACCATGCAAAAGTGTACGGCAAAGCAAAAGTCGGTGCTCCACCGATGTCCGTGCCGCATCTCGACACACGCTTCATCGACAATAAAAAATCATTGCTCTTTGGACCGTTCGCCGGCTTCTCTCCGAAGTTCCTAAAAACGGGCTCCAATATGGACTTGATCACTTCTGTGAACCCGAGCAATGTGTTTACGATGTTGGCGGCAGGCGCGAAAGAGATGTCTTTGACAAAATATCTGATTCAGCAAGTGATGTTGTCAAAAGAGCAGCGCATGGAAGAGTTACGGGAATTCATCCCGAATGCGAAAAGCGAAGATTGGGATCTAGTTGTTGCAGGCCAACGTGTACAGGTCATCAAAGACACAGAGGCAGGCAAAGGGACCCTTCAATTCGGTACGGAAGTCATCACGGCTGCTAACGGCACAGTTGCCGCGCTCCTTGGTGCTTCTCCAGGTGCATCCACGGCTGTCCATGTCATGCTTGAAGTACTTGCTAAATGCTTCCCGCAACATATGGAAGAGTGGGAACCGAAAATCAAAGAAATGATTCCTTCCTATGGAAAATCCTTAATGCAAAACCCGGATCTTCTGGAAGAGATTCATGCCTCTACTGCCGAATCCCTTGGTTTACACAATCAAGAGTTGGCTCATAGTTAACTAAATGAAAAATGCTTGCGGGAGATCGTCCACCGCAAGCATTTTTTGTTTTCATTTAAAGATAGGAGTTTTTTTCAACATCGCGCAAACCGGAATGGCGATCGCAAGTCCGATAAAGTTTTGAATCAAGTCTCCTGGAATGGACGCCAATGGAACGATGAGGCTATGGAACATGATGGCTTCCCCAATATAGTAAACTGCCACCATTAGAGGGATGGAGACAACTGTCGCGATTAAGTTAAACGCGAAGCTATTGCCTCGGCGGCCGTTCGACCAGGCAATCTTCCCGACGACGTAGCCTTGCAAACCGCGCGCCGCAATCGTGATCGGCGCCCAGATCGCATAGCCTCCGAGCAAATCGAAAAGCCCCATGCCAAGCGCCCCGGCGATGGCCCCTTTCTTCGGCCCGAATAAAATGGACGCTATGAAAAGCATCGCCGTTCCAAGGTGAATCAAGCCGCCGCCGTTTATCGCCATGGGCAGCCTTATATTCAATAACATCGTTGACACAAGTACAAGCGCCGCTAACACGGCAGTCAATACGAGGTCAAACGTTTTCGTTCGAGTACGCGAATAACTCTCTGTTTTTTGCATCATCTGTCACCTTCCCTATCCGGAAATTCTATGAATTTAGATTAAGGGAGAACTGACATTTTTAAAAGTGTCAAATTAGGCTAAAGTTTAGTGGTCAGATTAAGGAAGGTAGATAGATGAAAAAGTTCCACGTGAAAAAATGCTTGCGCGATGACTGATCACGCAAACATTTTCATATTACGACAATTGTCCAATTCCTGTCGGAGTTTGGCGGAATTCCGGATGGATCTGTTCCAACGCATGAGCTACATTGAGCAATCGTGACTCTTGGAAAGCTGGACCGACAATCTGCATGCCGACCGGAAGATTCCTCGCAAAACCGCATGGAACGCTAAGCGCCGGCAGTCCGGTTAAGTTGAACGGCCCCGTGAAGCGAATAATATGATCTAGGAAGCCGACATCCTCACCGTTCAGCTGGACGATATCTTGTCCGATTTTCGGAGTCAAAATAGGGGTTGTCGGTGAAATAAAGACATCCACTTGTTTGAAAAGGTCATTAAATTGGCGATTCAGCTGCATGCGAATTTGCTGTGCTTGCAGGAAGTCTACACCGGAAGGAATTTCTCCGAGTTTCAGCAAGAAACGGACGTCATCTCCGAAATCCTCCTCCCTTTCAACAAGATTATCATGATGGATGGCGCTCGCTTCCGTAATGATTGTAATTAGTTCGGCGAATTCAGCGTACGCCAAGGCAGGAATTTTGACGATTTCTACGACTGCCCCCTCTTTTTCCAAAGATATAAGCGCCTGGCGGACAGTTTTCTCCACATCCGAATCGACATTATGGAAGAAGTAGTCTTCATTGATTCCAATTTTTAATCCTTTGATGGATCCAGTCAATTCATTCGAATAGCGGGTCGAATTCACACGCACCGAAGTCGGATCTTTTGGATCGTATCCCGAGATAGCCTCGAGCACATACGCGGCGTCTTTCGCACTTTTCGTCATCGGGCCGATATGATCCAAAGACCAGGCAAGTGGAAATGCACCATATTTACTGACCAAGCCATGGGTCGGCTTTAACCCGGTGATTCCACAGAAGGAAGAGGGGATGCGAATGGAACCGCCTGTATCGGTGCCTAATGTGGCAATCGTCATATCGGTCGCAGTCGATACGCCCGAACCGCCGCTAGACCCTCCGGAAATGCGCTCTACATCCCATGGATTTCGACAGGCTCCGAAATGCGGATTATTATTCGTAGCTCCCCATGCGTATTCATGCAAATTCAGCTTACCGGTAAATACGACACCAGCTTTTTCGAGCTGATTGACGACCGTTGCATTTTCAGTCGGAATAAAATCCTGATGTATTTTGGAGCCCATCGTAGTCGGCTCATTGGCAATATAAATATTATCTTTAATGGCCATCGGAATCCCATGAAGCGGCCCCCGATAACGGCCTTCCTGTATTTCCTTTTCAGCAAGTCGGGCTTGGTCGAGAGCCTTTTCTTTTGTGATTGAAATGAACGCATTCACTTCTTCATTGAGTGCCTCGATTTGGTCGAACACATCATTTGCCACGTCGACTGGCGAGACTTCCTTGTTTTCGATCAAAGGAGCTAATTCCGTAATGGTTTTCTCATTCAATTTTTGGCTCATTCCACTTCCTCCTTTAATCGATGAACAAGTCCGATATCATGCTCTTTCCCATCCGCATGGCGTAGGCCGTCCCGTAAACTTTGAATTGTTCCCCATTGATTTGTCAGTGCTTCCAGTTCGATTGCATTCACTTTTACGTCCTTGGCTAACAACAATTTCTCAATAGTACTCTTCAAAGAAGTCCCTCCTCTTTTTTCACTACGTAGATTACTATTCTGAATAGTTTGCCAAAGTCCTGCATAAAAAAAGCGTGTCTGCAAATAAATCTGCATACGCGCTAGGGAAGTTGTGATGAAAATGATTGTAAATAGGTGGATTAAAGTCGGTGAAACAAATTGTTCAGTTTCATGTCGTGGCGTCCTGTTTTGGAACTTAAATAAGCGATGTCCACTTTGAGCCCTTTTATCTCTCCTGAGATAGTTTCAAATAGCCCCCTATGCTCGTCCATTTTGTCGTCGAGTATTTAAAGTTGCTACGCATTTCGGTAGTTAAATGATCCATTTTAGATTCCATGTTCTCCATCCGAGTTTCCAGCTTATCCATTCGTGTCTCAAGCCGGAGTTGTCCCGATTTCCATCTTTGATTTCCGATAGAATTTGATGTAAAAGTTCTTCCATATTTATCAGCTCAACCCAGTGTAGTCTTTCAATAATGGTTATTATTTCAAAAAGTGATTGACAACCAGAAAAAAAAGGAAGATAATAATTAACAACTCCTATAAGTTAAGTAGGTTTAATTTCTGAAGAGGAGGCTTTTATTTTTGATAGAGTTTCAAGGGATTCATAAAGAATTTAAACATAAGGGAAAGAGCATGGTCGCTTTAAACGATGTTTCCTTGAAAGTTGAAAGAGGGGATATTTATGGAGTGATTGGGTATAGCGGAGCCGGAAAAAGTACTCTTCTCAGAATGGTCAATGCCTTGGAAGTGCCGACGACAGGAAAAGTGATGGTCAAAGAAAAAGAATTAGGTGCTTTATCCAACCATGAACTTTCACAGGTGAAGAAAAACATCAGTATGATATTCCAACATTTCAATCTGCTGGAGTCTAAAACGGTTTTCGATAATATTGCCATCCCCCTTATTTTAAATAAAGTGACCAAAAAAGAAATCCAGAATCGGGTCGCTGAACTTTTAGATTTTGTTGGATTATCCGACAAGAAAAACAGCTATCCAAGCCAATTATCCGGTGGACAAAAACAGCGGGTTGGGATTGCCCGAGCATTGGTCACGAACCCGGAAATTCTGTTATGTGATGAAGCTACGTCGGCACTGGATCCGAAAACGACTGTTTCCATCTTGGAATTATTGAAACGGATCAATGAAGAATTTCATATTACTATTCTCGTTGTCACCCACGAGATGGAAGTAATCCGTGAAATCTGCAATAAAGTTGCGGTTATGGAACAAGGCCAAGTGATTGAATCCGGAAATGTTATTGATGTTTTTGGAAACCCGCAAGATCGTACAACGAAGGAATTTGTAAAGACCGTGATTCACGATGAGATGCCCCAAAGTATCGCACAAGAGCTCCGGCAATCGACGAGGAATAAGAGGGTGTACCAATTTAAATTCTTTGGAAAAACAACGACGAATTCCCTATTATACGAGCTTGCTAAAAAGTTTGATGTCGAATCCAATGTTGTTTTTGCCAATGTGACAGAACTTCAAGGGACAACGTTAGGGATTTTTACAGTGGCGTTTTTTGGAGAAGACACGGAAATTGACCGTGTATATCAATACGTGAAAGAAAAGGATATTCCTGTACAAGAGGTGAGGCTATGAATGGCGTGTCAACCGAATTAATTATCCGATCTATTTATGAAACCATTTATATGGTATCTGTTTCTCTATTGATCGGTACACTGATCGGTGTTCCGTTAGGTATTCTATTGGTTATGACACGATCAAATGGGATCAAGCCGAACCGGGGATTTTTCACCATACTGAATGGCTTCATCAATATTTTAAGGTCGGTTCCATTCATTATTTTACTGGTCGCCATTACCCCATTGACACGATTTATTGTGGGGCAAACATATGGTTCAACCGCTGCGATTGTTCCTCTTTGCGTATATATATTTCCGTTTATAGCACGATTAGTCGAGAATTCATTGTTGGAGGTGGGGCAAGGCATTATTGAGCTTTCAAAATCCTTAGGCGCCTCTACGTTTCAGACGATCCGTTATTTCCTTTTGCCCGAAGCGATGGGCTCGTTGGTATTGACTTTGACAACCGCGACAATTGGGCTTATTGGGGCGACAGCCATGGCAGGAACCATCGGTGGTGGCGGCGTCGGAAGCCTAGCCATCACCTACGGATACGAGCGATTCAACACGTTTGTCATTTTCTTGACGGTCATTATTTTGATCATCATTGTTCAGATTATCCAAGGGTTCGGCAATCGATTAGCAAAAAAACTTAGACATGAGTGAAGGAGATAAGGAATAATGAAAAAATTATCTTTAGTCATCAGCATGCTAGCATTGTTTGTGTTCGTTCTCGCTGCTTGCGGCAAGAATGACGACACAGCTGGGGAAGAAAAAACGAATATTAAAGTCGGGACATCACCTGGTCCGTATAGTTTATTATTTTTGGAGGCGGTTAAGCCGATTTTGGAGGAAAAAGGGTATACGGTGGAACAAGTAGAGTTCAATGATTTGCTTCAAGCCGACGTGGCGTTGGCAGATGGAGGCGTCGATCTGAATGTTGATCAGCACACCGCTTATATGGATAACTTCAATGAAAACAAAAACGCAGATCTTGTCAGTTTAACTCCGATTCCAACGGTTCCAGCGGGATTGTTCCCTGGTAAAAAGACTTCTTTGGATGAGTTAGCGGATGGTGATACAATCGGCATTCCGAATGATGCTTCCAATGCAGCGAGGGCCTATGCGATTCTTCAAAAAGCCGAACTTATCAAAATGAAAGATGGCGTGGAGGTAATGAAGGCAACTTCCCAAGACATCGAAGAAAATCCTCGTAACTTAAAAATTGTCGAAATGGACTCCGCTCAAATTCCTCGATCGTTAACTGACCTGGACTATGGCGTTGTACCGGGAAGCATTGTATATGCTTCCAATATGGACCCTTCAACAAAGCTAGTTTCTGAGGATGTATTGGATCATTTGGTATTAGTGGCGGTCACCACGGAGAAGAACAAAGATCTACCTTGGGCAAAAGATGTAGCAGCAGCGTATCAATCTGATGAATTCAAGGCGTATATGGAAGAACATAATAAAGACGATTACTGGTTTATTCCAAAAGAATTACAATAAGAAATGAAAAGGTCGGGCCTGTGGGGACTAGTAGATGGAAAATCTGCAATTGATCCCTACAGGCTTTTTCAGTAGGAAGAGAGGAGAACGAGTAAATGGTAGTGAATAGCGGGATATCGAATCAAATCAATGAGAAATTATCGGAGAGCTTCGAAGAGATGGTGGATTGGAGACGGCATATGCATCAGCATCCGGAGCTGTCCTTCCAAGAGGAGAAGACTGCCCATTATATTCAGGAAAAACTAATCAGCTTTGGATTGCAGGTCAAGACACATATTGGCGGGTTTGGTCTAATAGGTATTCTAGAAGGGGAGAAACCTGGAAAGACGGTTGCCTTGCGGGCGGATTTCGATGCCTTGCCTATTCAAGATGAAAAGGAAGCCCCTTATAAATCGCAAAATTCGGGAGTGATGCATGCGTGTGGGCACGATGGTCATACTGCTGCCTTGCTGGGAACTGCAAAAGCATTAAGTGAGTTTCGTCAACATTTGAAAGGAACAGTGGTTTTCCTCTTTCAACCGGCAGAAGAGACACCGCCCGGGGGAGCTAAGTCCATGGTGGAGGATGGCGTTTTGGAAGGAGTTGACTACGTATTCGGCGCTCACTTGGATTCGCAGGCTCCAATTGGCACAGTATCGGTCGGATCAGGATATCAAATGGCGGCAGTCGATAAATTTTCGATTTGTATTCAAGGCCAAGGCGGGCACGGGGCCAGACCACATGACACAGTAGACGCGATCGTGATTGCAAGCGATGTCGTCAATGCCTTGCAGAAAGTTGTAAGCCGTCATGTAGACCCTCTGCAATCCGCGGTTGTGACCATTGGCGTGCTACAGGCTGGGAGTGCATTCAATATCATTGCCGATAAAGCGACGCTCGAAGGAACAGTCCGCACCTTTGACGCAGCTATTCGCAAACAAATAGAAAAACAGATTCAACGTATCGTCGAAGGGGTTACTTCTGCATTTGGTGCTTCTTATACCATTGACTATTTGAATGGTTATCCGGCTTTATACAATCATCCGAAAGAAACGGAAACCGTTCGAAATTTGCTGAAGGCTGCTTTTACGGAAAAACAGGTAGTAGAAATGCAACCTTCCATGGGAGCGGAGGATTTCTCTTACTTTTTACTAAAGAAGCCCGGAACTTATTTTAGAGTCGGCTCCCATAATGAAAATAGTTCCACTCAATTCCCGCACCACCATCCGAAATTCGATTTTGACGAAAGAGCATTATTGAATATAGGAAAATCTTTTATATCGATAGTGGCTCACTATTTGGTTGATTAAGATTCCGTCAAGCGGACCTGGCTGCATATTTTGAAACAATTGCGCTGAATCTTCTTCTTTTCAGTAGAAACAGGTATGCTCTTTTTCATTTTTCAAGTATAATAATAGTAAGTGATATAGAGAAAGGGAAGAAGAGATGAAACGAAAAGGCTGGGGTCGGTTGATCGGGGCGTTGGTGGGGATTTTGCTTGTGGGAATGATAGCCGCCAGTTTCTTTTTTTATGATTTGGCGATTAAGCGAGGGCCGAAAGAATACTTGCAGGGGAATACCGATTTGGAAGTTTCCGATAAGGCGATGGATGTGTTTTTGAATGGCGATTGGAAACAGTGGGTCGCAGTTCAACCATTCGAGCAACTGCATATGCAATCGAGGGACGGCTTGGAGCTATCCGGTTATTTTTTGCCGGCAGCTGTGCCGACCGATAAGTTAGTCATCTTGACGCATGGGTATTTGGGGAATGCAAAGCAAATGGGCCTGTTCGGCCAGTTTTATCATGATACATTACAGTTCAATATTTTCATGCCGGATGCACGCGGGCATGGCAAGAGCGGTGGAGATTATTACGGCTTTGGCTGGCCGGATCGACTGGACTTGATCGACTGGACGAATCTGTTAGTGCAAAAGCTTGGAACCGATACCGAAGTGGTCTACCATGGATTGTCGATGGGTGCGGCAACGGTGCTGATGACGAGCGGGGAAGATGATTTACCGGAACAGCTGGAAGCGATCATCGCGGACAGTCCATATGCGTCGGTATATGATCTCTTTGCTTATCAGATGAAGCGGATGTTTCACCTTCCGGCATTTCCTGTATTGGATAGCACGAGTGTCGTGACGAAGATGCGGGCGGGTTATTCGCTCCGGGAAGCGAACGCGTTGCGGGAAGTGGCGAAAACGGATGTTCCGATTTTGTATATCCATGGAAAGGGCGATACGTTTGTGCCCACGGAGATGTCGGAAAATCTATATCGCCATACGCGAAGCGAATCGGAAATCTTCTTGGTCGATCTCGCCAATCATGGGGAGTCCTATGTATTGGAAAAGGGAGTCTATCAGTTGAAGGTCCGTAATTTCCTGTCTTCACATTTGAATGAGGACTTACCGAAATTGGCCAACCAAGAGTAATTCGAAAAAACACTCACTTTTGTGGAGTGTTTTTTTGTTTGGTGTCCGTCCTGCGGGGGCATAAATTCCCCGCCTTTCGGCAACCTAACAAAAAGACGTGAGAAAGGTGTGAAAGTCATGAAACAACCTTTCATGCCCCAGTTAGTCTATTTTGAGCCGAATGCGCTGGACTATCCACTTGGGAAGGAACTGAAGGAGAAATTCGAGAAGCTGGGGATCGAAATCCGTTACACCACTTCGCATAATCAAGTCCGGAATTTGCCGGGGGAAACGGATCTTCAAAAGTACCGGATCGCAAAGTCGACGTTAGTCGTCGGAATCCGGAAAACGTTAAAGTTTGATACGTCCAAGCCATCCGCCGAATACGCCATCCCCTTCGCGACGGGGTGCATGGGCCATTGCCATTACTGTTATTTGCAGACGACGATGGGGGCCAAACCGTATATCCGGACGTATGTGAATGTCGAGGAGATCTTGGAGGCGGCGGATCAGTATATCGAGGAACGTGCTCCGGACATTACCCGGTTCGAAGCAGCATGTACGTCGGATATCGTTGGAATCGATCATCTGACACATACTTTGAAAAGAGCGATCAATCATTTCGGCCAGACGGAATTGGGCCGGTTGCGCTTCGTAACGAAATTCCATTATGTCGACCATTTACTCGATGCCGAGCATAACGGCCATACCCGCTTCCGATTCAGTGTCAATGCCGATTATGTCATCAAGAACTTCGAACCGGGCACGTCACCTCTGGACAAACGGATCGAGGCGGCAGGAAAAGTGGCACGTGCCGGGTATCCGCTCGGGTTCATCGTCGCACCGATCTATCTCCACGAAGGATGGCAGGAAGGGTATTATCATTTATTTGAACGGCTTGATGCGGAATTGCCTCAGGATGCGCGGGACGATATTACATTTGAATTCATCCAGCATCGGTTCACGAAGCCCGCTAAAAAGGTAATTGAAAAAAACTATCCGAAGACGAAGCTGGAATTGGATGAATCGAAAAGGCGCTATAAATGGGGCAAATACGGCATCGGGAAATATATTTATCAAAAAAATGAAGAGGATGAAATAAAAGAGCGGTTGGAGGCGTATTTGGAGGAGTTTTTCCCTGCTGCGAAGCTGGAATATTTCACCTGAACTATGCAAGCCGCCCTTTGTTTGTCGTCGGTCGTTCGTGGTATAACTTCAGTAGGAGCCTTTTATCCAAATAAATCAATGTAGGAGAAGATATGGGAACTAATAAAGTAGGATGGAATTTTGACAATAGCTATTCCCGTCTGCCTGAGTCGTTTTACACGAAAATCGAACCGGTACCTGTAAACTCACCTGAACTTGTCATCTTGAACGATGCGTTGGCAGAATCCCTTGGTTTGGACCTTGCTGCGTTGCGAGGAGAAGGAACGGCTATCTTTGCGGGCAATCAAGTTCTGGAAGGTGCTATACCTCTTGCCCAAGCTTATGCCGGTCATCAATTTGGCCATTTCAATCGGTTGGGAGACGGTCGGGCAGTCTTGCTGGGCGAACAGTCGACGCCTTCCGGGGACCGTTTTGACATTCAGCTAAAAGGCTCGGGCCGGACGCCGTATTCCAGGGGCGGAGATGGCCGCGCGGCATTGGGACCGATGTTGCGCGAATACATCATTAGTGAAGCAATGCAGGCGCTCGGCATTCCGACGACCCGCAGCCTGGCAGTCGTGACCACTGGGGAGCCGGTATATCGCGAAACCGTTCTGACTGGCGCCATTCTCACTCGGGTGGCGTCCAGCCATCTTCGTGTCGGCACGTTCCAATATGTGGCGGCCTGGGGCACCGATGAAGATCTGCAGATTCTTGCAGATTATGCAATTGAACGGCATTATCCAGCCATTCGGTCTGCCGCGAATCCGTATCTTGCTTTGCTGGAGGAAGTCATGAAACGACAGGCCAAGCTTATTTCCCAATGGCAGCTCGTCGGGTTCATCCACGGGGTCATGAACACGGACAATATGACGATCAGCGGGGAAACAATTGACTATGGCCCGTGTGCATTCATGGATACGTATGATCCGAAAACAGTATACAGCTCCATCGATGTCCAAGGACGATACGCCTATCGCAATCAACCCCCAATTGCCGCATGGAATCTATCGCGATTTGCAGAAGCGTTATTGCCGTTGATTGATGAAGATACGGAACAGGCGATTGAAATGGCCCAAGAGGTGATTTCCGGTTTTGCTTCCCTGTATCAATCCGAATGGTTGGCGGGCATGCGGGCGAAACTGGGGATACGTAACGAAGAAGAAGGGGATCGGACCCTATTTGAAGCGTTACTGGATATGATGGAAGAGCATGAGGCGGATTTTACAAATACGTTCCGGGCCTTGACGTTCGGGACGTTCGAAGGTTCATCCCTTTTCCAATCGTCGGAGTTTACCGAATGGCACGGAAATTGGCAGGAACGGTTAAGCCGACAGCCGGAAGGCAAGGATGACTCCTTCAAGTTGATGAAAGACAGCAACCCGGCCGTAATTCCGCGGAATCATCGAGTGGAGGCCGCTCTTTCCGCAGCGGAGCAAGGGGATCTTAGTGTGATGAGACGGCTGTTAGGCATCCTTTCGACCCCCTATGCGCATTCACCAGAACAGAAGGAATTTGCAAACCTTCCACCTCGGACGATGGTTCCGTATCAGACATTTTGCGGGACATAACAAAAACCTCATGCCGCCTGGGTTCTTCAGGTAGCATGAGGTTTTATTTCATCGATTGCATTTGTATATTTTTCATACCAAAACTTCCATTCATCCTTGCGGTTATCGACGCTTTTTCCATCGGCCAAAGCGCAGATCACATCTAGGCAAACATGCCATCCTGCCAAATCCTTCGGGGTGTGATCTGTCAGGTGTGCGATTTTTTCCTGCATTAGTAGTCGGCTACCGGCAGACTCTTCGGTCAGCTCAAACCGGACATGTTCCGCCCACCAATTGAATTCTAAAAGATGCCCCATTTGGAAATCCGTAATTTCGAGTTCTTCCAAGTGGCCATCCTGCATGTCAAATGCCATGAATCCCCCTTTCCGGAGATCGCCGGCGCGCAGTTCAGGAAACCACTGGGCCAACTTGTCATTTTCGGTTAACCATGTCCAAACTTCTTCGGCAGGGTGCGGGAGATGGCGTTCGAATTGTGCCATGTAACCTTGTTGCGTTTTGCTGATCTTCGCTATCACAATGTTCCTCCTCGATTATTTCCTCATAATAAAGCTTAAATGCCTTCCACACTGTTTATCTTGCCGATAGGAAAATCCCGAGGGGCTATCATAGGTGCAAGTCGTATCCATAGCGATTTGCTCCAGTGGGATGCCCGCCAGCTCACACTGCTGTTTCACTGTAAGTTGGTTATCGATATGATATTTCCGGGTAGTTTCGTTGTAGTACATAAACTCATCCGCATAACCGAGGGCCTTGAATTTATCATAGACATCTTGATCGACTTCAAACCGTTCTTGACTGAGGGATGAACCGATCTGCACATGAAAGTCGGCCGGGTCGCATTGTTCGGCTTGTTGTAAATGTGAAAAGACTTTTCGAGTGATTTCTTTGACGGTTCCTTGCCAACCTGAATGGATGACACCGACAAGGCCCTTCACTTCATTATAAAAAATGACGGGGACACAATCTGCCGTGAAGCCGCAAAGTACAAGATTGGAATCCAGCGTGTACAAGGCGTCCGTGTCGGCGATGGCAGTGTCCAGGCGTTCCGCTCCTCGCCCTTTGTCTGCAAGCGACACCTTTTGCATATTCGAGCTATGGGTTTGATTGGCGCAAACAAAATCCTCAAGTGTGCATCCTAAGGAAACGGCTAGGTTTCTTCGGTTTTCAATCACGTCATTTGGATTGACACAAGCATGCAGCGCCATATTATTTTTTTCCGGTTCCATTTCAGTCTTTAGCGTTATACCCGCTTGGAACTGTCCATTGTCAATGTATAGTTTTGTTTTCATATTATCACCTGCCTTTACTATACATTAGGCATGCCCCGAAGTTCACCTGGGACCTTAAATTCATTAATACTTTCAATCTATGCAGGAAAATTTAGATCATAACGGGAATACTTCAAATTAGATATAGCGTAAAGGAGGAATAGCATGTGATTCATCAGTTGGGACAAGTGATGTTGTATGTTACGAATCAGGATGATGCCTTGAAATTTTGGAAGGAAAAAGTGGGGTTTGCTGTCATTTCCGAGGAGGATAACGGACAGGGAATGCGATGGATTGAAGTCGCTCCGACTCCGGAAGCGGAAACAAGTATCGTTCTTCATAATAAGGAATTTATAGCGAAAATGGAACCCGAATTAAACCTTCAAACCCCGTCACTGCTGTTTTACACAGAAGATCTTGACAAATTCCGTGAAAACTTATTGAAGCAAGGCATTACGGTAGGAGAAGTAATGACGATGCCTACGGGAAAAGTCTTTAATTTTGCCGATGACGAAGACAATTATTTTGCTGTGCTCGAGAAAAAGTAAAAATTGTATCTGGAATGGCAGTTCTACGAAGGCGGAACTGCCATTTATATTTTCATATCGTTATTTTAATTCCCTCGACAAATACAGCTGTTCCCGAAATCGCAATGCTCAGGTCATCTTGCGCATTGACATGGACAATTACACGTCCGTCCTTCCCCATTTCCTGGCCTTGTTCTACGACTATATCGTATGTTTCTTTTAACTCAGGTTTGAGGTAAGTTGCAATATATGCACCTAACACACCGGATGCCGTACCTGTGACAGGGTCCTCGATTATACCTGCGTCAGGCGATGAAAAGTGCCTGGCATGAAGATCCGCATCATCGTTTAATGCTGTGAAACTGAAAGGATGAATGGACGACTTTGGAAGTTCTTTTAAAATTTCCGGAAATTGTGCCGTTTGCGGTTTCATTTGCTTAAATACGTTGACATCTACAATGGGAACACATAAGGTCCACTGCCCCGTACTGCCATAGACAATTGGATATGTTGTATCGATGGCGGAAACAGGGATGTTTAGACTTTGGGCCAAATCCTCTATTATCCCTTCGAAATACCGGAACTGCGGTTTTGCGTGATGCATCCGAATTTGATAAAAGGCATCATCCTTTGAAACACTTACCGGAAGGACACCGGCTAATGTTTCAATTAAATAGTTTTCTTTCAGGGGAAGAACGTTTTGATCGAGGAGAGCCGCAATGGAAGCCATTGTCGCATGTCCACAAAGAGGTGTTTCATAACCGGGTGTAAAATAACGGATCCGAATGTCTGCATGATCCGATAAGATGGGAAATGCACATTCACTAAACCCGACCACTTTGGCCACCTGCTGCATTTCTTCGGTAGAAAGGTGTTCCCCGTTCAGTATAATTCCGGCTGGGTTCCCTTTCCCCGGTTTTATTGAAAAAGCATCATAATGATAAACCTGTATTTCTTTCAAAGGACATCCTCCTTGCAAAATCCGTTTATCCTATTCTACCGTACCTGTTTCGTAAGTAATATTATTTTGTTGGAAAACTCAAAGGCGCTCTATCAAGGGATGCAAATCACCAACATCATAATTAGGATGGCGAAGAAGGAAAGTTTCTGCCAGCGGAATAAGGGCATTGCCAAAAGAATATGAGGCCGGGAAGCGCAATGATTATAATAAGAAAAAAGTGGTTTTTCACGGTAGAAGGGGCATTGAAATGTCCCCACGAAATGAAATTTTATTCTTAATTATATAGGTAGGAGGACCTGTTGCGATAGGAAGTAATTAAAAAAGTTTGAAGAACATCCGCAAATTCAAAACCATTATTATAGTATAATAGACTTAAGGAGGGGGAAGTATTGAGTGAACTTTTAGAAATTGATCAGGAACAAGTAGAACGGTTAGAAGATAGGGATTTTATTAAATGGATGATTGAGGAGTTGTCCAGCGAGGAGCTGGCCATGTTGCTTTTTGTCACCAAAACAGAGAAAAACGTAAAAAAACTAGTCAAATTGCCGATTCCATTTTTACAAAACAAAGTGTTAGCAAAAGCTGTGCGATCCAAATTAAGAAGTATGGAGTTAATACCGCCATTTCCTTTTTATATTGAAAAAATGGGAGAGAAAGAGATTGAATCCAAAGACGAAATAATGGAAGTGGTTCAAGAAGAGAATTGCGATGCCAGGAAGGCAGCTCTCATATTTTATCTACAAAATCATTATGAGGAGGCTTGGGAATACTATGAAACTAGAGACGAAGAAGAGACGGCGGCGAAAGAGGCAGATGTAGTGGAAAAAGAGAGTGAGCCGGAAAAGCCGAGTGAAAAGCAGGTCGTTTCAGCGAAAATCGAGAACAAACTACAGTCAAAAATCGAAAAATTGACAATAGAGAAAGAGGAATTGATTGCCCGTAACAACCAACTGAAACAAGAAGTGAAAGAGAAAAACACAGAATATATTAAGGATCTGAACCAAGCGAGACAAGCATTGGCCGAAGAGAAAAAGTTAGTAACCGAATTGGAAGAGCAACTGACGAAATTTAAATCGGATATCGAGAAGCTGCGGGCTGAAAATGCGGCCTTACGGGTGGAAAATTCGAACGCAGTGGAACAAGCAAACTTACCGCCTCGAGCCAAAGAAAAATTAGCCATGATTGGCCATCCAAAAAATAGCCGAATTTTAGAGAATGAAGCATTTCATATTACTGTTTTCGAATTGGACGAACTGCAAAATTTCATAGAAGAGGCAGATCAGTATGCCTACATATTTTACCTTAGCTATGTGATCGATGAAGTAGTCTATGAAGAGATGGTACCAGAAACGATTAGAGAAAATATTAAACGAATTGAAAGTTTTATGCAACTGAAAAAAGTGATGGGGGAAATTACATATGTATAGATTTTGGGAGCCATTTATCTTAGGAGTAGTAGCTGAAACGGCGGAAGCACGGTATCCGGGCCAACGCTCTGTTTTTATTAATAACTCGAATGAGATCCAGTTTTCAATCCGGATTCTTTCGACTCCGCCCCATAGCTTCCCAAACAGTCAGCGGGTAATCACTTGTTGGGGCAGCGACTTGGAGCAACATGGATTTGAGGATCATTATTTCGACAAGGAACAGCGGATCCAAAGCCTAATAGATTTTCTCGATGGACAACTTCTTGTTTTTCAAGTGGAAAAGCGGATCGGTCCAAATGTCGAGTATTTTACGGCGAAAAACATTCATCTTTTACCGAAAAAAGCATCGTTCACGCCGGAATCCAGTTATATTCCCGTACCTCTTTTCACGGAGAACAAGGACAAGGCTACACAGGAGGATTTCACATGGGAACAGTTCATCCAGAACTTGAATGATGGAACATACATAGGCCGGAATGAGCATGTTTCGAGAGAGCCGGAAGATACACCTCGCATTCTCTTGTATAAGACGATTGACAATGAATATTATGCAGTCGGAGAATTCATTAGCCACCATTATGCCCATGGCGGCTTTAGTTTTGAATCGGAAGATAAAACCATCAAATACAATTTGGTGGATAAAAAAGTTATGAATGAAATCTATAATTTCCAAGATGTCATGTTCGTAGGCATGGATCAAGACCATGAAATTATCACGTCGCTGCAGGATGAGAGTGCGACCGCGAAGACGACGACGGTCCAAGTCCCCATGCAGGATGAAGCGGTCCTAGAGGAAAAGGAAGTTGTCCATGTCGAAAAAATGCCGGAACCTGTCTCAGTGAATGAGGGCGAGGATAAGCTCAAAGGGATGGAAGAGGCATTCATGGAGCAATTTTTAACTGAAACAAAAAAGATGAATCTGATGTACAATACCGAGGATTTGTACAACTTTCATACTTGCGTCAAAACGGGCGGACTGACTATTCTGGCAGGGATGAGCGGGACGGGGAAATCCCAGTTAGTCAATGCCTATCAGAAGGGTCTGCATTTGGATGCCGATAAGTTCTTGATGATCCCGGTTAGCCCGACATGGACAGATGACACCGACTTAATTGGATATCCGGACATTGTCAATAATGTCTATCGCCCGGCGGACACGGGTCTCGTCAACTTGCTGATCGAGGCGGAGAAGAATCGCTCGGAAACGTTCGTCGTCTGTTTTGATGAGATGAACTTGGCAAAAGTGGAACATTATTTTTCTCAATTTCTTTCCGTCCTGGAAATGGAAAAAGGCCGCCGGAAACTGAAGTTATACAATCGGGACCTGCAAAACAAATTTTATAACGGTTCCTATTACCCGCCGGAAGTGCTGATCGGGGATAATGTCATCTTTACAGGTACGGTGAACTTGGATGAGAGCACCCATCAATTTAGTGATAAGGTTCTGGATCGCTCCAATCTTCTCACCTTGCACGTAGAACCTTTTACTAAGATGTTGCTCATGGACAGCCAGCCGGAAAAAGGAGAGTCGAAGACGAAAAATTCCTATGCGGTCCATGCCTTTATTTACCAAGACCGAAAGTTGACTCTGTCCGACTATGAGCTTGAGTTTTTATGGAATGTCCATCAATTATTGAATACCGTCACCCCGAATATGGGAATTGGTCCACGGATTGTGAAACAAATTGATTTATATATTAAGAATTTGTCTCATTTGGATGGTTGTCCAATCGACCGGGAGAAGGCGTTCGATTTGCAGTTTGCGCAACGGATTCTACCCAAAATACGGGGGTCGGAAGAAATGCTGCAACATCTGTTGGGTGTTTACAATCCGGACACAAAAGAAAGCCAAAACTCCAAGCTAATTCAGCTATTTGATGAATATGACTCCATTTCTGAATTTGAGAAATCCCGGTTAATCCTTTCAGAAAAAGCGAAGGAGCTTACGAGAAATGGTTACACAATTTAAAGTCGCGTTCATTGAAACATACGGGGCTGTACAAAAAACGATTGCTTGCGACCATTTCCGTAGAAGAATGGATCTCGATTATTTGGCAGATGAAGTGCAGTTGATGGAAAACTCGGTGCTGCAGTTGCAGTTCGACGCGCCTGCCGGCTACCGTTTGTACATGGACGGGTTAGACCAATTGGAAGTGGATTTTGTCCAAGAGGATGAGAGGGGATTATATCTCCACCCATCCTCCGATCCGTATGTCTTGTACAATCCGGAGCGGTATAATAAGCCATATCCATTCATACCGGGCACTTACTTCCTCATGATTACAACCGACCAGGAGGAAGTGTATGAAGCAAGGGCGAAGGTGACGACAAAGCGAATCACGGAAGACCAGCATGTGAAAATGATTGAAGAGATAGAGGAAGCGGTCAAAGGCTTGTCTAGCGAACTGACAAGCCGCCGGAAGATTTTCAGTGAAGTCGCTTTGGATATTTTCGGTCCTGAGAAGGTCGAGGAATACTCTGTCATCTTGTCGCGACGGGATAATATCATTAATGGACTGAATATTATCGAGAAGAATAGAAGGTATTCAGTCATCAAAAGCTATCCGGTCATCCCGAAAGCGAAGGCGAAGAAAATCGACAGCAAATCCATAAAATATTTGATGATGCATCCGGAGCAGCAAAAGACGATCCAAGCGCCGATTTCTACCGTGACATATGACATTCCGGAAAATCGGATGATTAAAAAAATCGTGCTTCTAATTTTGAACTATGTTAATGAAATGAGGAACTGCTTTTTGCATCCCTACGCTAGATCGCATAATAAGGTCCAGGCCGATTTGCTAAAAAAAGAAATCCTCATCTTGCAAAATCGATTGACTTTATTTTTGAATGAACGATGGATTCGGAATATCCCGGAGAGCGCCACCGGAGAGATCCCGATGGCGTTCTTCTCAGTAGGAACGTATAACACATTCTATAAGTTGTATCGCATGCTGAAGAAAGGGTCCGCGCAAAAAGCGAATGCGCCGAAGTTGCAATTTCACTATAAACGATCGGATTTACTATACGAAATATGGGGCTATTTGCGTGTCATCAAAATCTTAAAAGAGGAGCATGGATTTGAGATTACACGCAACTGGTTCCAAATCGACCAGAACACCTTGGACCAAGTGATTGTGCCGAGACAGCATGACTCCGACTATGTCGAATTGAGTAAGAACAATAAAACGATCCGGATTTTTTACGATGAGAGGATACCGGAACGAAGAGGTGACATTTCACCGCTCCGCACAATGTACACGATGAGCAATAATAGACCAGATTGCAGAATCGACGTATGGGTGGATGCCAAATACAAAGGTTCATTGATCATTGATTTTAAGTATCGGAAGAAAGAATACTTATGGAACGATGATTTGCTTGGCAATCGCCAGCCATCCAAAGTGATGAGGCAGCTAGAGTCCTATTCAAGCGGTATGAAATCCCATACGCTGACATTGAATGAGGAGAAAAATCCATTGATTGACGCGCAGCCCGTCACCGAAGTGTGGGCTGTCTATCCGATCAGAAGAGAGACGACGGATACAGATTACGAGCTGAATGAATACGACGTCCGATTAATCGACTTGAGTCCCGATGTCGAAATCGAGCATTTCAGCCAAATGCTCGAAAAAACGCTTCAAGAAATCATACAAAGGTGACAGTCACCCTTACAATTCAGACACTATTCCGAATCGTTTCCAAATTGTATTGGTACCTGTCACCCGATTCCCATCGATTCTTTCAGGTAGCAGGCTAGTTGGAGGCGGAGGACGTCTTCCGGGTTTTTGAAGGAGAGGTCCAGGCATTCTTCTATCTTTTTGAGCCGTTGGTAAAGCGTATTGATATGGACGTGTAGCAACTGGGCGGCTTCGACAGCGGAGCGGTTACATTCAAAATAGGTCAGTAATGTCTTTTCCAATGTCTGATTTGTTTTGTCCACCATTCGGAGCGGTTCGAAAATCTCGACGAGGAACCGTGAAATTTCTTCTGTGTTTTGATTGGTAAAGAGACGATTGATGCCGATATCCGAATACTTTACCAAACGTCCCCTGATTTGCCGGGAAGCCGGATTGGATAATGCAATTTGCGCTTCCTGGTATGATTTTTCGATGAGATGAATGCCTTCGTAAATGCTCCCCATGCCGCCGCTCAGCTTGAATTTCTTTGTCGACGACGACTCCATCAGTATGTCGTTCAGTTGTTTCTCAAATTGGATGCAATCTGAAGAGGTCGGCAAGGCGGCTAGGACAATAACTTTGTTTTGATACCCGAAGATGGTTTGAATGTAAGGCGCCCCATTTTTCTTGATTTGTGCGATGAGCCGGTGTACATAAGCTGCGAGCAATTGGGAATCCGTATAATCCGTGTACTGGAATACGACTGTGGCGAATTGGTTGTCTTCCTGTATGCCCAATTCGGATGCGGTCTGAAGGCGTACTGTCGGATCGGTTGTCTGGATCAGACTGTTAAAGAGTTCCCGCTGGTTTTTATAATAAAATTCACTGATGTTCTGTTTCTGGACGAGTTCAAGCGCGAGGACCGAAAGCCCTTGCTCTATCGCCATTTGACCCAACCGGCTTAGCGGTTTTTGGGCGTTGATAATGAGACAGCCCAAAATAACGGTCCCGGAACGGATCGGATACAAATGATGCGTTACTTCTCCGTCCTTCATAATTTCATATGAATTTGTCCCTCTTCGTTCTGCCGCAATTTTCAATAATTCTTTGAACGGTATATTATGCGGAATTTTTTGGCTGGCAGGGAACCATTCATGCTCCATTAGATCGACAAACAGTAATTTCTGCCCGATCATGCGGCTGAGTTCCTGCACGATTTTCTTCGCTCCCATATTCCGGATCGATAAATTCGTCAAGGTCGAGTGAATATCATCCCTTTTGATGAGATGATGGTTCAGTTCTTTGATGTCAGCGAATTGTCTGGCGTTCCGGATGGCAATCCCGACTTGAGTCGTAAAGACTTTTAGCAACCATAAATCTTGCTCATCTAATAGATTCTCTGTCCTCAACTGCCCCAAATACATGACACATTCCACTTTTCCATCGACAAAAATCGGATAGGCCAATACCGATTTGATTGTCGTTACATAATCGGAAGTGCTGTCCCAAAGTCGGGCATTTTCCACAGATATTCGTCGAATCCCCTTTTTGCTCATATCGGTCGGATCTTGAATAAGGATCGGAATGCCCCATTGAAAAGAATGCCCGATCGGCCCCTCCCCGATTTCGAATTGCATCTGCCAAATCCCATCTAGTAGATACCCTTCGGATGCTTTGCACACAAGCCGGTCCGATTTGGAATCATGCAGCCAAAGTGTCCCATAATCCGCATTCGTGATGACTTCCAATGTATTGACCAAGATATTGGAAAATACCTTATCCAAATCAAGGGATGATGTCGTATCGCTTATACTCTCGATGATTGTGTTCAGCTTTGCCTGTCCGTTGTCGACCACATAATCAGAATAGAGCGGATAAAGCAGATGATAGAGCACTTGCAAGTCCTGCAATCTGAAATGGGTTTCGCTTTGAAATGTTATCGTCAGATGATAATCCGCCGAATAAATGAAATAAACGAACGTTTGTCCATGGAGCGAGAGCTGTTGGATAGAAGGATACAATGAATCCGGACGAGGCGGTACATGGATTGTTCGTTGACTGCTCTTTCCAATCGGCCGGCCGGATGGATTTTCAAAAGTAGTTTCCCAAATTTGAAAGGCGATTGGTACTTCTCTCTCCTGCAAAAATGATTGGATTAGCTGTAAATCAAACAAGGCATTCGCCCTCCTCTGTCCCTGTATGTTGGTATATTACTTCAAAACTCTACTAACTCCTCTTTAATAATGTAAATTCCTACAATTAAATAAATCTAAATATATATGAACCTACATTGTCATACCATTCTGGTTGGCATAAGATTTAATCAATAAGGAATATTTAGAAAATATTATCAGCTAGGGGGTGCTGTATTTGGACTTGGATAAAAGTCTGATTGGTTTGAGAGGCCAACCATATATCGTGGATGTGGAAAGAAGACATATTCGTCAATTTGCAGAGGCAATCGGTGATTCGAATCCACTGTACAAAGACGAAGAATACGCGGCAAACTCACCGTATGGCGGAATTATTGCACCGCCGACCTTCCTCATTGCGTTGAGTGAAGGGAATGATTTGCCGCTGGATCTGGATTATCGGCGTATGCTTCATGGAGAACAGGAGTTCATCTATCATCGTCCAATTCGCTTAGGGGATCGACTAGAATGCCAGATGGTCGTTTCCGATTTATACGAGCGGAAAGGAAAGAGCGGGCCAATGCAGTTTTTAGTGCTAGATACTGAAATAAAAGATGAGACTGGTGAATTGGTGGCAGTTTCACGGAGCAATATCATTTATCGACCATTACCTGCAAAGTGAGGAGGCGCATCAGTGAGTATAAATTTGACGATCAAGCCGGATTTATTGGAAGAGGGCCAGCAGTTGGAACCGATGACGAAGCCCCCTGTAACGAAGGTGCAATTGGTGAAATATGCAGGGGCTTCGGGAGATTTTAATCCGCTCCATACAGATGATGAATTTGCTCGAAGTATCGGAATGGACGGAGTGATTGCCCATGGGATGCTCGTGATGGGCTTTTTGGGCCAGTATGCGATGGAACTGGCGGGCGAGCAGGCCGAGATTGCCCAGTTCAACATGCGATTCGGTGCGGTGACACGGCCGGGCGACGAAATTACTTGCAAGGGCAAGGTAGACAAGCTGTATGAAGGGGACGGAATACAATTTGCCCGCCTGGAACTGTATGCAGAAAAGGCACCGGGAGAAGTGGTTGGCAGCGGGAATGCTATTTTGCGTTTCCGGTAGTGAGAGCTAAATAAATTTGAAATGCAATGGATTAAAGAGGAGGGGTTCCAATGGATAAGATATCCAATAAGTATGCCGTTGTCGGAGTGGGAGAATACGAACGATCCAGAAAGTCAGGGACAACACCGCTGCAAATGGCATTGGTGGCTGCCCGAAACGCCTTGCAAGACGCGGGGCTGGAGGCATCAGATATAGATGGCATCATGAATTATTCAACAGGCGGCGACTCCTGCACATCTCATGAGGTCGCTACCTATTTAGGCGCCCGTCCGAAGTATGTCAAAGACATAAGTGGAGGCGGAAGCAGTACGGAAATGCTAATTGGAGATGCGATCGGCATGATCGACGCGGGTTTGCTGAACACTGTTTTGATTTACCGATCGATGAATGGGGCTTCAGGTCAACTCGTCGGACGGGGCTATGACCCCAACATGCTGCAGAACGCGTTGCCGGGCGGAAGTTTCATCATCCCGTATGGATCGGCCAGTCCGTCTCAATGGTTCGGCATATTCGCCACGCGCCATATGCACCAAACCGGTTTGACAAAAGAGCATCTGGGACAAGTGTGCATTGACTTTTATGAACATGCGCAGCGCAATCCGAAGGCTCATTTGAACGGCAAAACGCTGACGATGGAAGAGTATCTTAATACGCCGGATATCAGCTCTCCCTTCAATATCCATGATTGCTGTTTGGAATTGGATGAAGCGAATGCCATCATCGTCACTTCGGCGGACCGGGCGAAAGATTGTAAATCGCGGCCGGTCTATATTATGGGAATTACCCCACGGGAAACACATCCCCATGCCCATTATTGGTCTGATCTTGACCAAGTTGCCGCAGATCATGTGGCGCCTGCACTCTATCAATCAGCCGGCGTAAAACCGGAAGATATCCAAGTGGCGGCTATCTATGATTGTTTCAGTTGGGTCGTGTTGCGCCAGTTGGAGGCCTATGGTTTAGCGCCTCGCGGTGAGGTAGGCGATTTCGTAGCAGCCGGGAACTTGAAGATGGGAGGCAAGTTGCCGACGAACACGGCGGGCGGCATGTTGGCAGAAGGTTATACGCATGGCATGAATAATGTCCTGGAAATCGTCAGGCAGTTGCGACATGAATATAAAGGGTCCGATCGCCAAGTGGAAGATTGCGAGATCGGGATTTGTACCGGTTGGAGCGGTCCAGATCTGGCAGGGGCCATGATTCTTGGAAACTAGGAGGTTTGACAATGACTATACAAACAAAATATGAAAAGCCGATCCCTTTGAAGAATGAGGATAACCGACCTTACTGGGATGCAGCCGACCGTCATGAGTTGGAAGTGCAAAAATGCAATGATTGCAAGTCGTACTTACACCCACCGGGGCCTGCCTGTCCAAAATGTGGGAGCGCGGCTGTCGAATGGGAAAATCTCGGATCAGACATTAAGGCAACCCTCTCTTCCTACGTCATTTCCTATAGACCATTTCTTCCTGGCTTCCAGAATGACTTGCCGACCATCATTGCGCAGGCGGCTTTGGACGACAAGCCGGATGTCCGGATTTTATGTAATTTGCTCGAATGCAAGCCGGAAGATGTCAAAATCGGAATGCCGGTCCAAATGACTTGGCAAGACATAACAGAAGAGCGAGCATTGCCACAATGGAAACCGACTGATTGAAAAAGGATGTGAGTTCATGAATTTCACTTTTACGAAACAGGAAGAAGCGTTCCGATTGGAATTGCGTTCCTGGTTGGAAGAAAATTTACCGGATGGCTGGAAAGCTGGAAATCGGGAATTGCCTCGGGATAAAGGGGAGTATTCCAAGTTCCTAAGGCAATGGCAACGCACGTTGTATGAAGGCGGATGGGCCGCTATCTCTTGGCCGAAAGCCTATGGGGGACGGGAAGCCACGTTAATGGAGGAAATCATCTATCACCAGGAAATGGTCAGGATTCAGTCCCCTCCACTCGTGAATTACGTCGGCATTCATATGGTCGCTCCCACTTTGATGCAGATGGGGACGGAAGAACAGAAGCGTAATTTTATTGAAAAGATCCTAACGGGCGAGCATGTCTGGAGCCAAGGGTATTCAGAGCCGAATGCCGGTTCGGATTTGACGGCAATCGAAACGACTGCTGTGAAGGACGGCGGTAAATGGGTCATCAATGGTCAAAAGGTGTGGACGAGTTTCGCCCACGTTTCTGACTTCTGTTTCCTGCTTGCCAAGACAGGCCAGTCCGAAAAGAAACACGAGGGAATTACTGTCTTTCTCCTCGACATGAATCAACCCGGGGTGGAAACAAGACCGATTATTCAAATGGACGGCAAGCAGGAATTTAATGAAGTCTATTTGACGGACGCCATTGCCTACGATTCGGACGTTGTGGGGGAAGTCGGCAAGGGATGGGCGGTGCTGATCGCCCTTATGCTACATGAACGCTCGGGCATAGCCGCGCAAGTATTCACGTTGGAAAGACAATTCGACGATCTAGTCGAAATGGCGAAACAAGTGAAAATCGACGGAGTTCCACTTGTGGAAGACCCGATTGTCCGCAATAAAATGGCGGGCCTATATGCACGCATCCGCGGTGCCCTTTTGACGTATTACCGCAACATCACCCACACGTTGAAAAATGGGCGACCCGGCCCTGAAAGCTCGCTGGATAAATTGCTGGTCAGTGAACTGACAAAGGAATTATTCGAATTTGCTATCGCCATCCAAGATCATCATGGAGTGATGACGGAAGAGGATGCAATTTCAAATAAGTCATGGCAAGAGGGCTACTTAAGCTCGTTCGGTGTCACAATCGGCGGAGGAACAAGCGAAGTCCAGCGCAATACGATTGGAGAAAGAATACTTGGGCTGCCAAAAGATCTAGGCCGTTAAGGAAGGAGAGGTGAAAGTTAGATGGATTTTTCATTAAGTGAAGATCAAGAGATGTTTCGCGGAACATTGCGCAAGTACTTGAATCATGTAGGCGGGACAGACGTTGCACGGGAGTTCATCAAAGGGAATACGACGCTGGTCGATGAAGTGTCTACTGGGTTGGCCGAACTCGGCAGTACAGCCATCCCGGTGTCCGAGGAGTACGACGGGCTTGGGCTGGGACCGTTGGATCTCGTCCCTTTCTTTGAAGAAAGCGGCCGGGTGCTCGTGCCAGGCGTGCAAGCAGAGACGTTGGCCTTAGCGGTCCCTCTGCTGGAGAAGTACGGGACGGAGGAACAAAAGAAGAAATACTTGCCTGGAATTGCAAGCGGTTCCATAACAGTCACACTTGCTTGGTTGGAAGCCGGCAAAAGCTATGGGCCGGATGAGATCACATGCCTTGCCCGTCAAGAAGGGGATGATCTCATTCTGGACGGTGTCAAAATGCTCGTTCCCCATGGAGATGTCTACCTCGTCTTGGCAAAGACAGCTGAAGGCATAGGAGGAGAAGGCCTTTCCTTAATTCTGGTCGATCAAACAGAAGGGATCACGACGCGGAGGCTGAATGTGTTGGATGAAACCCAATATGTCGTGGAATTGACGATGGACCAGGTGAAAGTGCCGAAGTCGCAAGTGCTAGGGGCGGTTGGCCAGGGTTGGGACGTCCTGCAGGAGGGGTTGCTTTCATTCAATGCGGCTCTAAGTGCAATGATGGTCGGCGCGATGGATGAAATCGTCTCCATGGCGGCGGAGTATTCGAAAATCCGTATCCAGTTCAATCAACCAATTGGTCGCTTTCAAGCGATTAAGCATCGAATCGTGAACATGAAATTGGACTTGGAGACTGCCCGTTCTCTTAGCTATTACGCCAATTGGGCGGTAGAGAATCAAACAGCTGACCGGGAAGCGGCAGTGTATAGTGCCCGCTCGTTTACTACGGAGGCGTTCGCACGCCTGGCAGCCGATAATATCCAGATCCACGGCGGCATTGGGTTCACTGAAGAAATCGATTGTCATTTGTTCTTGAAGCGAGCCCGTTACTACCAGAATTACTTGGGGTCTGTACGGAAATCAAGGGAACGGATTGCGGAAGGATTGGATTGGTCAGCTAAGAAAAGTGAGCGGGATGTTGTGTCGATCGGGTAATCGCTTTACGGAAAAGATCCATAAAGGGAGGAATAGCATTGGCAATCGCAACGGAAATGAAGGAGTATTACAATTTAATCGATGGAAAAGTAATTCCTGCTGCTTCGGGAGAGACTTTGGAAAGCATTAATCCGGCAACGGGAAAAGGGTGGGCCAAAATTCCGAGAAGTAAACAGGAGGACGCGGAGGCGGCCATTCTAGCTGCAAGGAAGGCGTTTCCCGCGTGGAAGGCTTTGCCTGCCAGTGAACGTGCCGACTATTTGCGCCGTGTTGGCGACTTGATTGTTGAACATGGCGAAGAATTGGCTGCGTTGGAAACGCAGGACAATGGCTGGGTCATCCGGGAAACGACATATGGCCTGATTCCCGTACTGAAGCAATTATGGGCAGACGCGGCGGGAGCTACCGCTGTAGCCAGCCGGGGCGAAACGGTGCCAGTCGGTCCGACTAGTTTCGGCTATACGCTTCGTGAGCCTCTCGGTGTCGTCGTCGGAATTGCGCCATGGAATGCCCCGCTGTTCACTTTTACGATTAAAGCAGCATATGCACTTGCCGCAGGAAACACCGTCGTCATCAAACCGTCGGAACAGGCGGCTGTCTCTTCCTTGCGCTACGCGGAACTGCTCAATGAAATTCTCCCGCCAGGCGTTGTTAACGTCGTCTGTGGATCGGGGAGGGAATTAGGGGATGTTCTAGTAAGTCACGATGAGGTCAATAAAGTGAGCTTGACGGGTTCAGGCGGGACTGCCCGAGCCATCGCCAAAGCGACGGTCAACCGACCGAAGCCGCTTGTTCTAGAGCTTGGGGGGAAATCGGCGAATATCGTATTTGAAGATGCCGATCTTGATAAAGCGGTCGAGGGCATTACAATCGGAAGTATTTTCACGGGCAATGCAGGGCAAATTTGCGTAGGCGGTTCTCGGATTTTAATTCAACGTTCAATCTTTGATGAAGTTGTGAAGCGGATGAAAGAGCGGATGACGGATCAGTCCCTCAATCAATTAGGGGATACGATGAATATAGAAACGACAATGGGGCCGGTTGCGAATGCATCCCAGTATGAAAGCGTCCGTTCCTATATTGAAGTCGGAGTGGAAGAAGGCGGTGAAATCATTTTCGGTGGTCGTCATGGCGGAGAGCTGCTAATTCCCGATCAGCCGGAAATGGCGGGAGGATATTGGATCGAGCCGACGCTGTTGAAGGTGAAAAATAATACGAAACGGGTTTGCCAGGAGGAGATTTTCGGTCCGGTTGCTGTTGTCATGCCATTTGACACGGAAGAGGAAGCCATTCGGATTGCCAATGACACGGAATTCGGTTTAGCAGCAGGAATCTGGACAACTGATCTGAGCCGTGCCCATCGGATGATTCAATCGATGGAAGCTGGAAACGTCTGGGTGAATACGTATGCTCGCGTGGGAGCGGACTTGCCGTTTGGCGGCGTGAAGGCCAGTGGACAAGGGACGGACTCGGCATTGGAGTATACGTATGAGAAAGCCTGTGTGATTGAAATGTAATTACAGGTCCAGCTCACTTTAGGCTTTTCCACTTAAATTAGATGGGGGCGGTAAAATTTGAAGGTTGATATAACGAAAAATCGAAGTTATGACGAAGCCATGCCGGAAAAAATCGATATTCCGAATGTGCCGGTCAACGCCATCTTGAAAGGGAGCGTGAGACGCTATGCCCGAAAAGATGCTTACATCTACCGTGATCGCCGGATTACGTACGAGCAGGTTTACCGTGAGTCCTGGAAGTTCGCGAATGCATTGCGCAAGATGGGTGTCGGCAGAGGAACGGTCGTTTCCGCCCATTTGCCGACGTGCCCTCAGTACATCGCAGCCTATTATGGGATTGTGTTGTCGGGTGCCACCTATTCGCCCATCAACCCGTATCTTCCGGAAGCTGATCTGCTCTTTCAGCTGAATGACTCGGACACGGAAGTTGTAATTACACATGAATCCGTGGCTGATTCAGTACGGAGGTTGTTCGATCGCACTAAACTGAAGAATGCGATCGTGACGGGAGATCAGGAGATGTTCTCGAATGATGACCCGATCAATACCTCTTTATATGGTGAAAAATGGCATAGTTTCGCGGCTTTGAAAGCGGCTAACAGCGAGGAAGAGTTCAATCCGGGAGTTGATCCGGAAAACGATCTCGTGCACATCGCCTATACAGGGGGGACGACGGGAAGCCCGAAAGGTGTCATGATCACTCATGCAAACTTGGTAAGCAACGTGTGCCAAATGGCGGGATGGGTTGCGGGATGCCTGCCACGTGTGGAAGACGACGGAGCTCTCGTATTCGAGCCAGCTGAAAAGGATGAAGCAAACTATATAGAGAAATATAAAATTCCGCTTGGTGAAGAAATAAGACTCAGCCCTTCCCCGCTATTTCATATTACGGGAGGCATCGGACTTATCGTTTCACCAATGGCACAAGGGGCGACGACTGTATTGCCCGACCGGTTTGAACCGGTGCAGTTCTTGGAATTCATCGAGAAATATAAGGTCTCTTCTGTCACAGGGGCGCCGGCTATGTGGAATGTCTTGTTGAATATGCCGACTATTAAAGAATACGATTTCTCTACCATCCGGAATGTCAGTTCAGGGGCCGCTCCACTTTCCAACGAAGAGGTGAAGCGATTGAAATCGACGTTCCCGAATGCCCGGGTTGTGGAAGGATATGGGCTGACCGAAGCGACAGCCTCCGTAGCCACGGGTGTCTGCGTAACAGGCGGGATTTTCAAATTAGGGACAGTCGGATTGCCTTCCTATAACACTGAAATTAAAGTCGTCTCTTTGGAAGGAGAAAGTGATGAGCCGTTACCAGCGAATCAGGGTGGTGAGATTTGTATCCGGGGTCCGCAGGTGATGAAAGGGTATTATAAAAAGCCGGAAGAGACGGCGGCAACAATTAAAAATGGTTGGCTGCACACGGGGGATATCGGGATCATTGATGAAGATGGTTACTTGTCCATTATCGACCGGAAGAAAGATATGCTCATCTATAATGGCTATAATATTTATCCGAGCCGAATCGAAGAGATTCTAGTGACACATCCGGACGTGGTAAATGCTATTGTTATCGGCAAGCCGGCAAAAACGGTCGGAGAAATCCCAAAAGCATTTGTCATTCCAAGACAAGGAGCAACCGTGTCAGAAGAAGAGATAATGGAGTTTATCAATACGCGGGTTGTTCATTATTCCAAAGTTCGGGAACTGGAATTTGTCGATCAATTTCCAATGACAGCTGCCGGAAAAATATCAAAAGTCGCGTTAAAAAACAAGGAACTTGAAAGAGATTTAGAAAAAATGAAAGAGTGAACCATGTGGGTAAGAAGATAAATAAAATAATGGCTAGGTAGACTGTCCTCCACTCGCATATTGAATTGGAGGGCTTTCTTTTTATTTTCATAAAAACAACCGTGGCAGGAAATATGCCACGGTTGTTGGTATACCTCTTATAGATTGTCCCACTTCTTCGAACGGGTTTCGTCGAAATCGCCTTCTACTTCGACATTTCCGTCCCGCTCCAGATGGGCTTCTTCCCGTCTTACCGTATCATCGACCGTTTCCATGCGCTCGACATCGCGTTTTTTCACTACGATTTCTTCCGTGACGACCGGTTTTTTCGTTACTTCCAGGCGTTCTTCGGTAATTGGAATGTGAATGGATTCGTCGTCCTCCATCAGTCCGGCGCGACCTTCGTAAATGTCTCCATCCACGACGGGACGACGCTCCACATAGACTTCCTCATGTGACACGGGCACATCCATCGATTGACGCTCTTCCACAACATCCTTCTCGAGGGAAACATGCCCGGTTTCGACATTGCGCTTGTTCACCTGAAGGCGCTCCTCGCGCAGAAGCATACGTTCCTCGTCCGTCATGCTTGGCGGTGTCTCATAATCGGTGCGATCCAGCAAGGCCTCCCCGCCGACTCGTCCAAGTTGGTCGGCATCGATACGATCGACATCCAGATCATCCGCCATATAAGTGCCGGTCCGCTCGATATTCGGGTTCATGCCATGATCATGGGAGCTGAAATGTTCGCGGTCCCCTTCATACAGTCGGTACGCCTCTCCTTCATCGACGTACAACAGAAGGGCGCCGTTGTTAATGTCGTTCGAATATTGTCTTGCCTCGGTTTCATCGATTCCCAAGCGGTCGAACATGCTCCACACATGGTCCTCCCCGCTGATGAAACTCATGAAACGGTCCAGCCAAGATTCGTGGGCGGTTTCCACTTCCGCTGACGTCCCACTGCGGAGCATCGACAGATTTGTATCATCCTTGGCAATGACATACATATTATCTTCAGAATAGCCTTCTGTTCGAAGTTGATCCATTTTATCCATTAACGCAGATTCACTATGAAACAAGCCAACAAATCGTTTTTCGTTGTTCATTGAAGTTCCTCCTCCTATATTTTGCTTACACCTTCTATTTACCCCGGTCTATTACAATAAATCTTACATTATGAAAAGAGTTGTAATGTTTTTGTAAATTCTTTGTAATCTGGTGCCTGGCACCCAAACAAACGTGAAAGTTCAAATATTCACGTTTGTTTAAACTAACATGAATGTTTGCGTGCCTGGCACCTTTTTCACAGGCTTAAAATAAGGAATAAATTCTCAGGAACTCCCTTCCTATCAATGCGTAAATAAGAGGAGGAGGGGTTTACACATGGCTCAAACGAAACGCTTACTTATCATATCGGCTTTACTTGCCAGCTTGTTGTTCATTGCGGCGTGTCAGGGAAAGACGGCACCAAATGAAGAACCTGTGGCTTCCGCCGAGACGGAAGAAAATAAGGAAGGTACGCAAGATGAAATTCCTGTTGCTGCGTCAGATATCGAAGGAATGCTTGCCCAACAGCCGGGAGAATTGGTTGAAGCGCATATGGATCCCGAAATCGAGGCAGCACGAACGGTTAATTTTACACAGTACATGAACTACTACGACAAAGATTTCAAGGAAGTCATGGAAAAGGAATTGCCTTCATACTTTCAAGGACAAAAAGATCTGGACAGTGAGCAAATCTATAATTATCTAGTCCACCAATTAGGTTCAGGACAATACCAAACTTTGTATGATCAGCTGCTTGCTATCGAACACGGCTTTGAAATGCCGGAGTTGCCTGAGGGGGAAGACGAAGTTGAAATGGCGAAAAGATCAAAAACGAACGTCGTCATTTTAATGGATGCGAGCGGCAGCATGAAGGCAGAAATTGCAGGCAAGTCCAGGATGCAGTTGGCCAAGGAAGCGATCGGGAAATTCACGGAAGGGCTGGACGATGAAGTGAACGTGTCGCTGCTCGCCTACGGACATAAAGGAGCGGGGACCGAGGCTGACCGAGAATTGTCTTGTACAACCGTCGAAGCCGTCTATCCATTAAGCGGGTTGGACCAAACCGGTTTTCAGAAATCGCTTGATTCCTTCCAAGCAAGTGGCTGGACACCTCTCGCAGGCGCTATTGAGGAAGCTCTCGACATTCTGGAGCCATACGGGAATGAAGAATACCGGAATATCGTCTACATCGTCAGTGACGGTATCGAAACATGCGGCGGTGATCCGGTGGCGGCTGCGAAACTTCTGCATGAAAGTAATATAGAAGCGAAAGTCAATATCATCGGATTTGATGTGGACGATGAAGGGCAGAACCATCTCAAACAAGTGGCCGAAGCAGGTGGGGGCCAGTACGCGACTGTACGGGACGAAGCCGGATTTGAAGAAGTGCTCGTGAAAAAGTGGAAGCCAAGCATTTTCCAAGTTATCGGACAGCAAGGCGTCAAGCTGCATGAATCGGTACACTTCAAGGAAGACCTCATCAACACATACAGCTTGCTGACCAACCTCTCCGACCGGGAGGCAGTCCGGATCAGCGATGCAGCCTATCTGTTGAAGCGAAACGAGTTAATCGACGAAGAGGTTGCCCAACAGGTCATTGAACGTGCGAAGGAAATGAAAGAACTCCGAAACTCGCATTTCAAGGAGATTGTCGAGCAGAAAGAAGCGGAAGCCGAGGCTGCAAAACAGGAAATCGATCAAAAGGTGGAAGAATGGAAGGCGAAATGGTGACAGGTACCCGAACAAACATGAAAGTTTAAACAAACGAAAAAACTCAAACAATCATGTTTATTGAAACTAACATGATTGTTTGAGTGAAGCTTAAGTAATTAAATAAATTACTGTATTCTATTATGGTTGTATTTAAATAGGAGTTACAGTACTGTTCTTCCTTTTTTTAATGGAAGATATAACACTTACTAATATGATGATTAGAATCAGGGTCAAGATTACTAAGGAGAATGGCCGTGTGAAGAATATGGAATAGCTACCTTTAGCCATCATAAGAGCTCGACGGAGATTTTCTTCAATAATGTTGCTTAATACGAAAGCGAGAATAAACGCTGGTAAAGAAAAATCCAATTTTTTCATAAAGAAAGCAATAATTCCGACTATCAAGGCTAACCAAAGTTCAAAGAAAAGAGATTGAGCCGTGAAAACACCAATAATGGAAAACATTAAGACAATCGGTATTAAAATTGTATTAGAAACCGTTAGAACTCGTGCAAATAAAGGTGAGATAAATTTTCCTAAAATGAACATTGCAATCGAAGTCAATAGAAAACCATAAAATATACCTAAAACAAGATCTTGGTTTTTAGAAAAAACATCTGGCCCTGGTGTAATCCCATGAATAATAAAAGCTCCCATAATAACAGCAATAGCCGGTGAACCGGGAATACCCAATGTAAGTAATGGAAGCAAAGCTCCTCCTACAGCGGCATTGTTCGCAGATTCTGGACCAGCAATCCCTTCCGGATTTCCTTTTCCGAAGGATTGTGGATCTTTTGAAAGCTTTTTTGCACTTGAATAACCAAACCAAGATGCAGTGCCCGCACCTAAACCTGGGAATATTCCAATAATTGAACCGATGATTGAACCTGAAAAAGTAGGAAGTGATATCTTTTTGAACTCCTTAAAATCTATACCTACCTTAACTTTTTTTGAATCAGTTTTATAGGTTTTATTTAAATCATTGCTAATCATTGAAAAAACTTCAGAAAAAGCAAAAATCCCAACAATTAACGCGACCATTCCTATTCCATCAAGTAATTCCAGTCGACCCATAGTAAATCTGGGGGCTCCAGTAAATAAATCCATCCCAACTGTTCCTGCCATCAATCCGAGAACAACTGAAATCATGCTTTTAATAATGTCCTTTGAACTTAAAGCAGCTACTGCTAATATACCTAAGACACCGACTAAAAAGTATTCAGGAAATGATAACTTAAGGGCTAAGGACGACATGGGAACTGACAATAGAATAAGTACAAATCCTCCAAATAATCCTCCAATTGTGCTGGCTACCAAAGAATATCCTAATGCTTTTCCAGGTGATGTTTCTCTTGCTAAAGTATTGCCGTCTAATATAGTAGCCGCTGCTGCAGGAGTACCGGGGATTCCTAAAACGATTGAGGAGATTGAACCCCCATATTCACATGCTTGATAGGCAGCCAACATAAGTAAAACAGCGGCTAAAGGGGATAAGGTATAGGTAACGGGTAGTAGTAAAACAAGGGTAATCATCGAACCGAGACCCGGTATAGCACCAAATAATAAGCCTACAAAGGTTCCTAGCAAAATAACAAGCAAAATTTCTAAGCTAAATAAACTAGAAATATCAAAGTTAATGTAATCCATAAGATGCACCTCTTCAAATAATTAAAGATTGATCGAGATAATAACATCAAACAAAAGATAAACAACCAGCGTTACACCGAGAGCTATTGAAGCTTTATTAAAAAGATGGCGTTTATTTCTTTTCTCTTTAGGGCTATACAGTGTGAATAAAGTTAATAGAAATATAAAATTTAGGATATAGAAGTATCCGATTGAATACCAAGATATAAAGAAAATCATCGTTAAACCGATAGTCAGTAAGATTAATTTAAAGTTTGGAAAGGTGATCTGTTCTACTTCTTTTTTTGCTTTTGTTTGAATAAAACTGATGATGCAAAGGATAATTAGGGCCACCCCTAATATAGTCGGGAAGAAACCTGGGCTTACGGAAGTTGTACTAGATAACTGAGATTTATTACCTGCGGACAGAAGGTAAATAACAGCTAAAATCGCTAAAGCCGAAAGCATAATATAGGTTGCTGTTTTCTTATTCATTTTGAAACCTCCAAGTACTATCAAATAACGACAAATGTAACTAAAGGTTTAGTTACATTTGTCTCAAAAAAGATTCTTATTCAACTAGGCCCATACCTTTTAAGATTTCACCTTCCGAGTTGAAACTATCTGAAATTACGCTTTGAAATTCTTCCGGGCCAGCAAAATCCGGTTCAACGCCTGCGGCTATCAATTGTTTCTTTAGCTCTTCATCTTCCATCGCTTGCTTGAAAGCATTATTTAAAATCCCAAGTTCCTTATCAGGTATACCTTTTGGCGCTAGTACTCCGAAAAATATATCTGTAGAGGCGTTTATACCATGCTCCTTCAAAGTAGGCACATCTTTATAAGCGTCTCCCTTGATACTTCCCATATTCGCTATAACATGGATGTCCTCTGAATTCATTTGCCCTGCAAATTGTTGTGCAGAACCACTTGTACCTTGAACATGCCCTCCTAGCATAGCGATAAATGCCTCACCACTTCCTTCAGCGGGGATGTTTACTGTCTTTCCTCCAATCTCTTTACTAAATTTCTCCATTGCTATATTTGCTGGATTACCTGAGCCTGATGATGTATAGGTAAATTCCTCCGGGTTTTTTTGGATATATTCTATTAAGTCATCCAAAGTCGTCCAAGGGGAGTCACTCTTAACGGCTAGAAGTATCGGGCTCGTTGCGATTCTAGAGATGGGCTGGAAACTATCATGAGTATATGATGTGCTTCCATAATGAGGCTGATTAGTAATCGCACCGCTAGCAGTTAAACCTATTGTATATCCATCCGGTTTAGCATTAAGAACTTTGGTAAGGCCAATTACGCCTGCGCCTCCCGGTTCATTAATAATTTGGATAGTTTGTCCATTCGGTAGATAATCATTTACGGATCTTTGGATTAATCTAGCAATTTGATCTGTAGACCCACCGGCACCATAGGGTACTATCATTTCAATTGGTTTTGTCGGGAAGCTATCTTCTTCCGTTTTCCCGCCTGTTGCATTAGTTTCTTTAGAGCTGCCGCAAGCAACCAATACAATAGATAAAACAATAAGAAGAGATATAATTGAAAACGCTTTCTTTATCGGCATATTAATTCCTCCATTGTAGAAGTTTTAAAAAAATATTTTGGGGGATTTAAAATCCCCCAAAACTAACCACCCAAATTACCCATCGTATCTTTTTCTAAATAAAGTCTTTAATTGATCAATAGGAGCTTTATTAATAATCAGATCGTGCATCCGCTCTTCTTCATTCACTATGGATTGAGCCTGTTCCAAAACATATTCAATCTTGTCATAGGGTATCACACAAATTCCCGAGTCGTCGGCTACCATTAAATCTCCTGGGTTAACTACCACATCATGCAATGTAATAGGACCGTTTACCTCTATAGCTTCAATTCTAAATTTTCCAGTGATAGGTGTTTTACCGCAACTCCATACAGGATAATCAATATTTTTAATTGTGGTAACATCCCTTACAGCCCCGTTTACAATATTTCCAGCTAAACCAAGGGATTGTGCGACTGTACAGGAGTGACCACCCATATTAGAAATATCTAAATTACCTCCCGTATCAGTTACAAGTACGTCGCCGGGCTCAGCTAAATAATAAGCATCACGTGTGGACATTTTAATAAAATCTTTGTCCACATATCCTTGGGTAGGAGTTTTTCTGGCCCGTATATTTCTCACAGTTACCGCTGGTCCAGCTATTTTTTTTCCAGGTATGACGGGAGGGATATACGATGCTGGAATTGCCCCGGAAATCCCAAGTGAATCAAGAACATCTGATACTGTCGTTGTTAGATCTTCAATTTCTAAAAATTGATCAATTATTTCCTTGCTCACGCGAGGGAATTTAATTTTTTTAATACTTTCCTGTGGGACCAACCCCCATATTCTACCGCTCTCTTTATATTCTTGGTACTCCTTTTCTAACTGAGTATTCATAGAGTTATTCCTCCTTTTATGTGTTGAATAGAGCTTATCATATAGTTCAAACTAATGGTAAATATCAAATATTAATGATAATATAGGTGAAAACTATGGGAAGGGATGCTTAATGAATATTGAACAGCTATATTATCTAATTGAAATAGCCGATTCAGGCTCCATCACGCAAGCTGCAAAGAAACTACATATTTCACAGCCCAGTATTAGCCAATCCATAACTAAATTAGAGGAAAAGTTACAAGTGACTATATTCAAGCGATCAAGGATGGGAACATATCCAACGGAAATTGGTGAAACAATTATAAAAAAAGCAAGAGAAATTATTTTCAAAATAGAAGAATTAGAGAGAGTGGGGAAAACAAAAGATTCTTTGATAGCGGGAAGTCTTTCATTAGCTGCGATTCCAAGTTTATGTATAACACTGTTACCGAAAGCATTGGAAATTTACAAGAATAAATATCCCAACGTCAAGATAGAAATAGTGGAAGGAGGATCCATGCAAGTAAAAGAACTCGTAAAGACCGGCAAAGTGGATTTGGGACTAGCTTCTAGTCGTGAAATATCGGATTATAACGAAGAACTCATTTTTGAATCGTTATTGACCGGACAAATTATGGCTTGTGTAGGGAAGCAATCAAAATTATCTAATCGGAAGGAAATTTCTTTTAAAGAAATTGTGAAACATTCGATTGTGATATTCAATGAGCAATATAGGATGAACCCTTATATACTGAATAAATTGAGGGAATATGGAGAACCGGACATATTATTAACAACGGGTAACACAGAAATCTTAAAAAAGGTAGTTATCGAAGGACTTGCTATCGGTTTTTATGCAGATATTGCGTTGAAAAATGATCCGTATGTATACAATGGCGATATCATCCCATTGTATATTGTTGAGCAGAAAAAAGATCCAAGTACGAATACGCATTTTGGGATATTATATAAAAGTAAAACACATTTATCGGCAGCCTGTGAAGAATTTATAAAGGAATTGAGAACCCAAGGAATGAATTTAAAAAGAGTATCTAATATGAAATAGTTAAATGACTCAAATTAATGGGAGTAGAAATAAGGATATTTGGACAAGTGAAAATTTATTCGGTCCAGATAGTATGTTATTTAATACCTATAGTAAGAGGAGATTATAGCTAATTTTCGACGTTCAATAGACACGACAAGCCGACGATAGATTTAATTATCGTCGGCTTGCATGTTTTTATTTCGTGTAGTTATCAAAATATCCTTGGATGAACACAATTGGTGTTCCTTTGTCGCCACTTCCCGACGTAAGATCGGAGAGTGAGCCGATTAGGTCGGTCAGTTTCCGCGGGGTTGTCCCCTGGGATTCCATTGCTCCGACGAGATCGTCTTCTTTGTTTTCAATGAAGTCCGCAATCGCTTTTTTCAGTTCGTCACCGCGAAGGTCGGCAAAGTTGTTGTCCGCCAAGTATTTCAATTTAATTTCATTCGGGGTTCCGTTCAGGCCGGCTGTGAAGGCCGGGGAAACAACGGGATCCGCCAATTCCCAGATTTTACCGACCGGGTCTTTGAAAGCTCCGTCGCCGTAGACCATGACCTCGATTGTCTTTCCGGTCTTATCGGATAGCATTTGCTGAATGTTGTCGACGATCGGCTGGCAGTCTCGCGGAAAGAGCTTGATACTGTCTTCAGTCGCTTTGTTTGATCCGAGCAAGCCAAACTCTTCGTTATAGCCGCTGCCGTTGACGGATTCAGCCAAGATGTCGTCCAAGCTGTAAATCTTCTCTCCGCCGTTCTCTTTCAAAATCCGTTTCGTCCGATTCCGTGTATGAATATCACAAGTCAGCACGCTTTTTGTATATTGCAGAATCGTTTTGGCATTATTGGAGAAGACGACTTCACATTCGATGCCCTGTTCTTCCACAATCGATTTATAATATTCGATGTAATCGACACCTGTAAAGGTATGTTTATTGTAACCGAAATGCTCGCGGAATTCTTTTTCCGTCAATACATCCGTCCATGGATTGACTCCCTTTTCGTCGAGATGATCGATCTCTACCAAGTGGTTGCCGACTTCATCCGATGGATAGCTCAGCATGAGAACGATTTTCTTGGCTCCTTTGGCGATACCCCGAAGACAGATAGAAAAACGGTTCCGGCTCAAAATCGGGAAAATGACACCGATTGTATCATCTTCGAACTTAGATTGAACGTCTTGGGCGATGTCGTCCACTGTTGCATAATTGCCTTGAGCTCGGGCCACAATGGATTCCGTTATGGAGACGATATCCCGATCATTGAATGAAAAACCTTCGACTTCAGAAGCTTTCAGCACACTATCCACAACAATCTGTTCGATGTTATCGCCTTTGTTGATGATCGGACAGCGCAGACCTCTCGAAACAGTTCCCACGATTCTCTCTTTTTCCAATATGATCGCTCCTTATAACTGTTAACATTAATATCAATTATGCCTCGGCATACGTAAGTTGTCTTCTTTAGCTTTCCCAAAAAGATCCGGGACAACCGTCGGAGACTTTATCTGAATTCAGATAAGCACTACCTATTTGTACTATACAATGGATTCATGGTATAAGTAAAATTAATATATCTTATAATGGCCATAAGGGGAGTTTATATGGTAAGCAAATTGGATTTATACCGTGTCTTTTGCATTGTCGCGAAAAGTGAAAGTTTCTCCAAAGCAGCAGTCGATTTATCCATGACGCAACCTGCCGTCAGCCAGGCTATCATGCAGCTCGAGCGAGAATTGGACACCCGTCTTTTCAACCGGACACCTAAAGGGGTTACGTTGACTAGCGAAGGCAGACTGTTATTTGAATACGCAAATTCCGCCCTCAACTTACTTGATACCGGTGAAAAGAAAATTTTAGAGTATAAAAATCTAGTAGCGGGTGAATTGAAAATCGGGGTAGGTGATACGATTTCCAGGTATTTTCTTCTACCCTATCTCGAAGCATTCCATACAAAATACCCGAACATCAAATTTAAAATCGTCAATGGAACGACTGTTGAACTTATCGCCTACTTGAAATCCGGAGAGGTCGACATTGGCATCTGCAATTTCCCGATTGACGATCCTACATTGGAGTTCGGCCCCCGCATCGAAATACAGGATACGTTCGTCTACGGGGACAAATATAGAAGGATTTTATCGAAACCTGTCGATTTTGCTGAACTAGTGAAGCTGCCTTTGATCTTCTTGGAATCCAAATCGAATTCGCGTCAATACGTGGAAGACTTTATCCTCTCCAAAGGAATCAAGATTTCCCCCGAATTCGAGCTGGGCTCCCATGAACTATTGCTAGAGTTTGCGAAAATCAATCTGGGGATCGCCTGTGTGACAAAAGAATTTTCAATGGATTACTTGAATCGGGGCCTTGTGCATGAAGTGAATCTTATCGAAAAAATTCCAAAGCGCCATATCGGGGTCTGTTACATGAAGTCGGTCCCTCTTTCCTCCGCTTCTACGAGATTCGTCCAGATGATTGGGAATAAAAAATGAACCACTTGTGAATAAAGTAAGAAATGGAATAAGAAAAATCAAGAAAAACAGCTTTCTTTATTTTGTTTTTCACTGAAAATCGAATATGATTAGTGTAGAGGTTTCTATTTATATAATGAAGCTAAAAATTGAAACATAATGGAGGACTTGAAATTGAAAAAACTTATCGCTGCTTTACTTGCTGTCACTTTAATTCTATCCCCTGCGGGGAACTTCATTTTCCAAGACCATATCACTGCCGAGGCGAAATCCTATAAATCCGGCAAGAAAAGCTTCAATGCTCCTAGCAAACCGGCGCCTTCCAAGGCGGAGAAGAAGAAAGAGGATTCGGCCGTCCCAAATAAGGCTACGAATACACCGACTGGGAAAGGCGGTTTCTTCTCGGGCGGCTTGATGAAAGGGTTATTCATAGGCGGACTGGCAGGTCTGCTATTCGGAAGCCTGTTTGCCAATATGGGCATGCTCGGTTCCATCTTAGGGTTCGCAATTAATATGCTGGCCATTTTCTTTTTAATTTTCCTGATCCGTAAAGTGTTCGCTTTATTGAAAGAGAAAAAGAAGAAAGAAGATGTCAATCCATGGAGAAGCTGATCATTCCGGAACAGGATATCATTAATGCCTTATGTGTTTTAGTATCACGGAAAGAACGAGTAGAGCCTGAAGACGTTGAGGTGGAACTGCTCTATGATGATGTGAATGGCTATCATGCCGAGGCTTTTGTAAATGGCTCAAGGCAGAATTTGCAGACGTATCATCTGATCGAAGCGCTGCGGTCGTGGCTGAAAGATTACTTGAACATCGATCCATTCGCCGCAGGGATTCAACTGCAAATCGACGACGAACAAGGTATGATTGCTGTCATTCATTGAAAATCGGGAAAAGGGACTGTCCGGCATGGGCAGTCCTTTTTGAATCTTGAAATCCGTGGGCCTCCTACATCCGGCCCGATCGGAATATCGATACGATCATATAGAAGAACATCAACGCCGCGATGATCGATCCCGCTTCGATGACAGGCATCCGCCAAATCACATTCTTTTGCCCGGCAATCGCTGAGCCGATAATCAGCCCCGTCATGAGAATGCTGAAAGCGAGCAGAATGATACTGAACGATAGACGGTTGCTAATTTGGTCAAATCGGCGCAAAATGATTTTTACTTGTTGGACATTGATATTTAATTGCAGTTTACCGCGCTGGATCGTCTGTGTCGCTTTTTTCACATCTTTCGGGAGATGAAGCAAGACGTCCACATTTTCAATGAGCCGATGCCATGATTTCTTGGCCAGTCGCAAGGGGCTAAATCGTTCTAGAAGCAATTTTTCCCCGTATGGCTCAATCGCCTTCATTATATTGAAGTCCGGGTCCAAAGTGGCTAGGATATTCTCCAGAGACAGGATCGCTTTTCCAAGAAGGGTGATTTCCGACGGAATGTTGATTTGATGGCGACGGGCGACGGCGAACAACTCCACTAGCACCTCGCCCAAATTCAATTGTTCAAAGGACATGTCATAGTAACTCCATTGAAGATCATCCAAATCATGCTCCAGCTCTTTCAAGTCTGTTTCATTGGATAGCAGTTCCATATCCGTAAACGTCCTGATCATCCCTTTCGAATCCCCTTTTCGTAGGTGGATGATCAATGAGGCAAGATGGTATTTCATTTCCTTCCCTAACCGACCGACCATTCCGAAGTCGATATACGAAATGACATTGTTCGGTAAAATGTACACATTTCCCGCATGCGGGTCCCCATGAAAGAATCCATAGACCAGCACTTGATGGAACATCGAATCGACGAGCCGTTCGGCAATCAATTTCCGATCATACCCTGCTACCTCCAATCGATCCACTTGTGTCACCTTGATTCCATCAATCCGTTCCATGGCCAATACTTTCGGTGTGGTCGCTTCCCAATACGTTTTCGGGATATAAATATGGGGATTGTCATTGAACTGCTGGGCAATTCGCTCACCGTTTCGGCCTTCCGTAGTGTAATCCAATTCCTTTCGCAACGAAAGGGCCACTTCACGGATCATTTGGCGAATTCGATAGGGCTGGGCCCACTCTGTATTTTCCTCCAAAAATCCGGACAATTCATCCAGAATCGCCAAATCAGTCTCAATGGTCGGTTGGATATTGGGGCGTTGCACCTTGACGGCAAGCGGCTCACCCGTCGGCAAGGAAGCGAGATGCACTTGCCCAATCGAGGCTGTCGCCAGAGGCACTTCATTGAAATCGTCAAAAAGGATTTCCAGGGAATTTCCCAACTCGGCTTCTACGATTCTCCGGACCTCGGAGAACGGGAAGGGCTCCACATGATCTTGCAGCTTCTCCAGTTCCCGGGTGATTTCAATAGGAATCAGGTCGCGCCGGGTGCTCGCAATCTGCCCGAGCTTGATGAAAGTAGGCCCCAACTCTTGTAAGGCTAATCGAAGCTTGATCCCGATATTTCGCAAATTCATATCCAATTCATCATCGATCTGTCCGGCTCGAGAATCTCGTTCCGTGAGCCCGACCCGAAACAGGAAATGACTGAAGCCATTCCGTAAAAACGCATTGATGATTTCTTGATAGCGTTTCGTATGTTTGAGTTTATCGCGTAACATTGAAAATCCCTCCAAATCGGAATGCCAGTAAACGTAATATTTCGTTCGCGCCCATAACGAGGGATTGGCGCTTATAACTAGGCTCCCCGTGCTCAAAAGCCTATATTCTGCGCCCATAACCCCGACAAACGTCCATAATCTCCATCCTTGTGATAGAGATCGCTTACTGTACAATACCCGAATGAAGAGAAGAGAATCGTTTCGTCCCCAAATAAAAAGAGCCGCAACAAAACTGCGACTCCTGGTAAATAATCTAAGAATTCATTTGTAACCTTGCCCCGATCCAATAAATCATCTCCATCAGCAAGGCGGCCAATATGCCCATCAATAATCCGTTTGATACGAGGGGCTGGATCAGTTCGGGCATCGTGGCGAAGACGCTGGCGGGCAACGTCATGATGGATAGCCCCAACAATGCCGGCAAGGCCACGCGATAAACGGTTTTCGGTTCGAATGTCAGCCCCTCGATATTGCGGAGGGCAGAGCGGAATAATTGTAAGTAGGCGACAAATAACACCGTATTCCCGACGCTATGCGGGATGGTTGAGAAGAATGCGCTTAAAGGTGGCACCAGCCCGAGAATGATGAATAATACGGAGCCGACGACGAACGGGGCCCGTTCCTTGATTCCAGTGGATTGCAAGAATCCTAATGACGACGCATACGGCGCATAGGGGACGAGGCCGAGCACCCCTGAAATGGTCGTCAAGGCACCGGTGATGAAAAAGGAGCGCTTGTATTGTGTCGGCGTCGTCTCCTTCTCAAAGATGTCCTCCGCCCCTTTCAGCGTAGCGACGGTGTTTGTCGTATTCAGCAGGCCCGTGATGACAACGGTAAGTACAATCCCCCATTCCAGTGACGGGGGTCCCCATGGAAACCAATTTAGAAATGGAGTCGTCCGAATTGTCTCCGCAGCTTCCCCTGGGAATAGCAGGATGGCCCCGACCCAACCGATCGTCATGCCAACTAGCAAATTCAAACTACTGACAATCCCTTTCCCCTTCACGTGAATGAAAATTGTCAACGCAGCCAGTAGAAATGAAAAGCTGGCCATCTTCAAATCGATTGCATCGCCCGTATTCAGGCCGACCATCCCTTTTAGAAAAATGGTAATGAGTTGATTGGCCAATAAAAGCAAGAAGACGAACATGACAATCGGGGTGAACCACTTTTTCAGGACTTCCCCCATGCCGAGTAAGCCTAACACCATGACAAGCACACCGGAGATGAGGACACCGACGGCAATACTTCCGCCGACAGTCAATAAATCGAGGTTCAACGTGCTTGCCGTAGCGGCCAAACTGAGAATGACCCCCCACCACAATCCGGATTGGCCTTCCATTAACGCCAAGCGATGCCCCGCAAATCCTTGGAGCAGGCACGCGATTCCCGTAACAATGAAGGAACGTTGGATGGCGGATACAATTTCGACTTGTTCCAATCCGAAAGCGCCTCCGACGGAAATCGGAATGACGACGGTGTTGGCAAACATGAAGAACAACCATTGAAAACCGGCCAACCCGGTAACTGACCATTTTAATTGATTTGACTCCATCCAACCAATCCTTTCCGAAGCAACCAACCGCACTCCTATAGCAATTTGTCGAAAAAGTTGCTGAACTATCGGACTATTATAACATAAGAAAGAAAAGGGTTGAATGAAGTTTGATAGAATAGAACTACTACTGGAAATTTTGCTAGGATAGGCGGGTGGCCACAATGGATGATAAAGAATACGATCGATTATTAGGGGTCCAAACAGCGGGGATGCGGGAATGGCTGACACAGTCATCGCATTATAACCGGTACGAAGCGACTCCTTATTTGGCGTTGGAGGCATTGTTCCAGGAATATGATCTGAGCCGGGAAGATGAGGTTGTCGATTTTGGCAGTGGCAAGGGGCGTCTCGCTTTTTATATCGCGAATCGGTTTCGTGCAGCTGTTGTCGGCATTGAAATGAATGGGCAGCTCTATCAGGAGGCGCTTGAAAACAAGGCCAAGTTCGAAGCGAAAGGGAGCCGTCGTGATCCTGCACTGATCCAATTTGAATGTTGCCGGGCTGAGGAATATGCGATTCAGCCGATGCAAAATAGGTTTTATTTCTTCAATCCTTTTTCTGCGCCGGTTTTCATGACAGTGGTAGGCCGCATTTTGCAAGCGACAGAAAATCGGGAAGCCGATATTATTCTCTATTATCCGACGGACGCCTATATAGAATTCTTGGAAATGCGGACGCCCTTCCGATTGGCCAAGGAAGTTCCGGTCCCTGGCTTATTTGAAAAAGATGAAAACGAGCGGTTCCTAGTCTATCGCAAAGAAAAAACAGAATAACGCAACCGGGGTTGCGCCGCCGGTTGCGTTGTGATTAGCTGGAGACTTCCGAGTTGGTATGTGCCTCGATGAGGAGTTCTTCCACTTCGTTGATGGGAAGAGGTTTCGAGAAAAGATAGCCTTGTACTTCATCGCATTGTAAATTGCTAAGGAAGAGGGCCTGCTCCTCGGTCTCCACGCCTTCGGCAATGACGTTGAGGTTCAAGTTTTTTGCTAAGTCGATGATGGACTTGACAATGACCCGGTTTTTAGGCGACATCTCCCGTACAAAGGATTGGTCGATTTTCAAATGGCTAATCGGAAAGGATCCCAAATAGCTAAGGGATGAATAGCCTGTTCCGAAATCATCGATGCTAACGCTGACCCCGATTTCGTTCAGCTGGGACAGGACGGATAAGCAATGGTCCACATCCATCGTCATACTTTCAGTGATTTCGATATTCAACTTTTTAGGATGTAGTCCTGTTTCATGGAGTATGTTTTGGACTTGCGATACAAAAGCCGGCTGCATGAACTGCCGCGGAGAGACGTTGACGCTAATGCGGACAGACGGGAGGCCTTTCTTTTCCCAATTCTTCACTTGCGTGCAAGCGGTTCTCATGACCCAATTCCCGATAGGCAAGATCAGGCCTGTCTCTTCCGCAATCGGGATGAAACGACCTGGTGAGATGGGGCCGAGTGACGGGTGATCCCACCTTGCGAGTGCTTCCAACCCTTTCAGTTGTCCGGTTTTCGTATTGAATTGCGGTTGATAATGCAGGTAGAGCTGCCCTTTTTTCAATGCCTGGCGAAGCTCCATTTCGAGAAGCGTTTTTTCCAGCATAGCCTCCCGCAACTCTTTGGTGAAAAATTGATAGGTGCTCTTCCCATACTCTTTCGATAAATACATGGCAGAGTCCGCATTGCTCAATAAGGTGTCGTAATCATCTCCGTCTTGAGGGAACATGCTGATGCCGATGCTTCCAGAGATATAAACTTCAACCGAGCTGAATAGGAACGGCTCCGAAATCTCATCGATGATCCGGGCGGCGACGGACTCGACTTGAGCTGTATTAGTGGACGGGAACATTATGACAAATTCGTCCCCATTCAAGCGGGCGACCACGTCTTTGTCGCGCACACAAACTTTGAGACGCTCACCCACGGCTTTCAGCAATTGGTCTCCCACAAGATGGCCCATCGAATCATTGACGTTTTTGAACCGATCCAAGTCGATGAACATGATAGCCAACTTTTCTTCTTTCAATTTCGCCTTTTGAATTGCTTCCTTGACACATTCCTTTAAAAGCCTCCGATTCGGCAAACCTGTCAGTGAATCGTAATAGGCCATGCGCTCAATTGTTCTCTCCGCCTGCTTCCGCTCGGTAATATCGCTTGCCGTCCCGACAACTTCCACCACTTGTCCATCTTCAAAGATAGGAGACAAGTAAAAAAGGAAAGTGAAATCACGAAAACTTAATTCGAAATCGGTCTCTTTTCCTTGCATGCCGAGCATCAAATGTTTGTATACATTGTCGGTGGTCGTCTTTAGATGTTTGATCTGCTTCATATTTACGTTGAGCTTTTCCGCTGTAAAGTTGAATTTTTCGGCAATTTTCCCTTCAATCAGCGTGAAGACGATCTCTCCATCCTCATCCAAAGTGTATTTGAAGATGGCATTTTGTAGATTTTTGACGGTTTGTCGAAAATCGTTCTTCAATGCTTCTTGTAACGACTCTTCGGCCTCTTTCTTTGCCGTGATATCCGTCCTGATGGCGATATACTGATAAGGTTTTCCGCTTTTATCGAGGAAAGGCACGATGGTTGTATTGACCCAATAGGCACTTCCGTCCTTTGCCTGGTTTCTAATATCCCCTCTCCAAATCTGGCCGCTCCGAATTGTCTGCCACATGTCCCTGAAGAAGTCTTTCGGGTGGTGGCCCGAGTTGACGACTCGATGTGTTTTTCCGATCAGTTCTTCAGATGAATACTTGGAGAGCTTGAGAAACTTATCATTAACATATGTGATTTTGCCTGCAGGGTCGGTCACGACAACAACGGAGGACTGGTTTAACGCATTTTCTATGTTTCTAAGATTTTCGACCGCTTCCTTGTATTTGAAATCGGTCAACTCTTTGCTTGTAATGTCCGTATCAACTGATAAGAAATGGGTCGTAGCGCCATGTTCGTCCAAAATGGGAATGACAGTGGCATAAACCCAAAAAGGAGAGCCGTCTTTCGCAAAGTTCTTCAAATTCCGCTGCCAAACTTTCTTTTCGGCAATTTCCTTTTCCACTTGTGGAATGGAACGCTCCGCCGCAAAGTGTGGGTGGACCATACTGAAGCTCTGCCCAATAAGCTCGCTTTCCTCGTACTGGGACAAGAGGCAGAAGTTTTTATTGACATATGTGAACAATCCTTGGCGATCTGTGATCCATACACAAAACTTCTCATCCAACAGAAGAGAGATAGACGGGATATTTTTAATTGCATCTAATACCATGGCACTTCTTCCTTTCTCTCACATATTGAATGACGGTTCGATGAGGGCTGTTTCGCAACAAATAGTCGAAAATGTATACAATATAGCGAATTATAGGTACTATGTATTATAACACCTTGCATAATATATTTCTATTAAAAGAAGATAGATTCTGATAATTGGAAATGGAAAATATGGATGCTCTTTACACAGAAATAATAAAAACGCCTATCATTCACAAAGTGTTGCAAAGCTAATCGATTCCAAGGTTTCTTTTTGGATGGGGAAGTACGTAAATATGTATCAAAAAACGTGGATATATACAGTTTTTCTTCAAAAGATGGAAAATAGGAACTGCAAAATTATGAATGTACATTCATCGATAGTATTATATAAATAGCATTATTTTATTTCAAAAAATATTGAAAATGCCTTATAATGAAAAATAGAAAGAGTAGGTGAATGGGAATGAAGGAATTTTTAACGGATGATTCAAGGAAAAATGAGTTACCGAAAAAGATCTATAAATTGATTCATCGTTTCGGACCCATCACCAAGATCGATTTAGCGCAGCATATTCAACTGAAGCCGACGACGATGACGCGACTGATTGACGAATTGCTGCAAGCAGGATACATACGGGAGGCGGGCATCGGGCCTTCCAGTGGCGGTCGACCACCCATTCTGTATGAAGTGATTGAAACCGCCGCATGGATAATCGGTATCGACCTTTCCCGAAATGTAAGTCGGATCGTCTTGACGGATATGCAATTCAATATGGTGGATCAGCATGTAATGCTTATGACAAATCGCCATACGCCCGATATCGTGTTTGATGAAATTACTGGCGTCATTCGAAAGTGGCTCCAAATTTATTCGATATCCGACGATGCACTTCTCGGAATTGGCGTCGGGGCGGTTGGACCAATTTTGAGGACGGAAGGAAAAATTGTGGGTGCTGAATCTTTTCTGGCATCCGGGTGGGAGCAGGTCAGTATTCCGGCAAGGCTTTCTGAATTCCCAGCTGTCTTGTCGGTCGATAACGGGGCGAACTCCGCTGCGATTGCCGAACATTATTTCTATGACGAACTCTATTCAAATCTCATATATTATATTAATGGGTACGGAATACGGGGCGGCGTCCTCCATGATGGAAAAGTCATATCCCATCGTCAAGGAGATACGAGTGCTTTAGGACACATCATCGTGCAGGCGAATGGCAAGGTCTGCGTTTGTGGGAAAAGTGGTTGTCTTTCCGCTTATGCGACATTGGCTGCCATGTTGGAAGAATTCGAGGCTGCGAGTGATAGATCCGGTCTATCCGCGGAGCAATTTATAGAGGAAATCTCTGCTGGAAATGAAATAGCAGTTTCTATTGCAAAACAGGGTGCCTTTTATTTGGGAATTGGGTTAGCTAATATGGTCAATACGCTCCGTCCGGAAATGGTCGTCCTTCATGGCGCGCTCGTTTACGGGACCTCTTTTTTCTTCGATGAGGTTATTCAGAGCGCCAAGGCCCATATTTATTCGAATGATGTTTCATTCCCTACATTCAAAGAAGGTTCCTTGCGGGAGCAGGCCATTGCCCTTGGCAGCGCCATCCAACTTTTTCAATCGTTTTTTAACGAATAATATTTATTTGTATACTTTTGTCCGAAATAGTGAAAAGAATTCAAAAGGGGATGCCTGTATGAAAGATAAAAAATTTCGCCTATTACTTCACTTGTTCTGGACTTTTTTTAAGATTAGTCCCATCACATTCGGAGGCGGATTTGCGATGATGCCGATGATTAAAAAAGCAGTGGTGGAGCAGCGAAAGTGGCTGGAGAAAGAAGAGATTATTGATGCTTTTGCTTTGGCCCAGTCCGCGCCAGGATCGGTCGGTGTCAACTCCTCCGCTTTCATCGGCTACCGGATTGCAGGATTCAAGGGAGCTTTGGCTGCAACGATTGGCATCATGATTCCGACATTTTTCATCGTCATCGCCTTAAGTCTGCTCTTCTTTACAGTCCGGGATCAGCCGGCCGTGGAGGCAGCATTTAAGGGGATTCGGCCTGTCGTTGTGGCGCTTATCGCTTATGCGGCCATCCTGACGTTTCGCTCCTCGGTTCCAGACAAAGCGACGTTGGTTCTTTTATTGACGGCTCTTTTGTTGTTGATCGTTCTGCATATCCATCCGGTTCTCCTCGTGTTTGCCGGCTTGGCAAGCGGAATCGTCGTTCATTTTGTAAGAAGATCGAAAAAAAGAGTCGAGGAGGCGAAGTCGTAATGCTCTGGAATCTGTTCATTACGTTTTTTATCGTTGGGTTTGTTTCTTTTGGCGGCGGATATGCCATCATTCCGGTGATCGAACATGAAGCGCTTCGTCATGGATGGATGACCTCTCAGCAATTGATTGATATTATCGCAATTGCGGGAATGTCGCCGGGACCGATTGCGACCAATACCGCTGTCTTCATAGGCTTCGAGGCAGCGGGATTATGGGGCGCCATCATTTCTGCTATTGCTATCACTTTGCCATCCGTCTTGATCGTGTTTCTAATTGCGACGTTCTTTTACAAAATTAACGACATGCCAATCGTCCAATCCGCATTTTACGGCTTGCGTCCTGTCATCACGGCATTGATCCTGTTCGCAGCCTTTTCATTTTCCCGGACGAACGGGCTCCTCTCAATTTCGTGGGATGCAGCAGTCGGCATTGGCCTCTTCGCCCTTGGTCTCTTTGCGTTGTGGAAGTTGAAATGGCACCCCGCTCTTATTATATTGATTGCGGGTGTGGTGGGTGTAGTAGTGTATTGAAGAAAATGGATCATGTAAGCTAGAAACAGGTGAAGGAAAACGTTTTGTTTTTCTCCACCTGTTTTATTTTAGCTTGCTTTTGCAAATAATTTACTCAGCTCCATCTTCCAGCCAGTTCTGTGACCAATTCTCTATTTCCTTCATGAGAGGTTCCAATGCAAATCCTTTATCGGTCAATGAATATTCGATACGGACCGGGGTTTCAGGGTACACTTCCCGTTTGACGATACCCTCGTTCTCCAAGTCTTTTAACCGCTCGGATAGTACTCTTCCACTGACGCCGATGGTGGATTCAATATTGCAAAAACGCTGTGGACCGGCTAGCAGTTGATAAATAATCAGGCCGGTCCATCGTTTATTTAATAGAGACATGGCTTTTTCGAATCTGGGACAAATTGATTTATTCAATGATATCAACTCCTTACTTCTATTATACCCATATTTATAAATAATTAAATTGTATTTTGTTTATCACTTACTTGACATACTATATTAACGGTAGTATAGTTGCTTACATAAAGTAAGTATTGAGGACTTTGTAGTATCAAAATATATGAGGAGGAACTGTAATGAACTTTCATCAACCCCCATCCACTTTTGTCGGGCAAGTAAATTTGAAAGTGGAAAGCTTGGAAAAGGCTATGAAATTTTATACAGAAATCATTGGCTTTCAGATCATAAATCAAACCGAAAAAACAGCGGACTTGTCTGCAGATGGAACGACGGTCTTACTATCGTTGGAGCAGCCGGAAAATGTGATGCCTCCACAAGGAAGAACGACGGGGCTGTATCATTTTGCCCTGCTTTTGCCAAAACGCTCTGATCTGGCGAATATTGTGTTTCACTTCATTGATAAAGCGATTCGCATTGGCTCCTCGGATCACCTTGTGAGCGAGGCGCTATATTTGTCAGATCCGGATGGGAATGGGATTGAAATTTACACGGATCGTGATCCGTCTGTCTGGAGTTGGAAACAGGACGAAGTAGCCATGACGGTAGATCCGTTGGATTTTCAAGACCTGCTGTCGACTGGAAAACAAGGCGACTGGAAAGGATTACCGTCAGGCACGGTAATGGGTCATATCCATTTGCATGTTTCTGAATTGCAGAAAACAGAAGAGTTTTACAGCAAGGGGCTAGGCTTCGAAGTCGTTAACCGCTATGGTGGACAGGCGCTTTTCATATCTACAAGCAAATATCATCACCATATCGGATTGAATACATGGAATGGCGTCGGGGCCCCTGCGCCAGCAGCGAATAGTGTTGGATTAAAATCATTTACGCTCATACTGCCGAATGAAGAAAAGAGGAAGCAGATTATCGAGCAACTGACACAAATTGGAGCAGCTGTTACAGAAGAAAATGGATCCATTTATACAGTGGATCCTTCCGGAAATCGAATTGTCCTACAGATCAAGAGGTAAGCCAAATTATTGGATAGGTGGTAAGAACATTGGGTTTTTTTGATAAATTATTCGGGAAACAAGTAGAGGAGAATGAAAACATGGCTGAAAAACTAAACATTGGAATTATTTTAGGAAGCACACGTCAAGGCCGGGTAAGTCCGCAAGTTGGAGAGTGGGTAAAAGGAATTGCAGATCAACGTGACACTGCCAATTATGAAATTGTGGACATTGCTGATTTCAAATTACCGTTTTTAGGGGAAACCGATGGAACAGAGCCCGGAATTGCAGCTTGGAATGAAAAACTTGCTAAGTTGGACGGATTTGTTTTTATCGTGCAAGAATACAACCACAGCATCACAGGCGCATTGAAAAATGCTCTCGACTTTGCTCGGGAAGCTTGGAACGACAAAGCAGCCGGAATCGTTAGTTACGGATCGACTGGCGGAGCGCGTGCGGCAGAACATTTACGCGGCATCTGTGGAGAATTAAAAATTGCTGATGTCCGTACTCACCCAACACTATCTCTATTTACGGATTTTGAAAACGGAACAGAGTTTAAGCCCCAATCGCTACATCTGGATAATGTAAACGCCATGCTCGAAGAAGTGGAAGCGTGGAGCGGTGCGTTGAAAACTTTGAGATAATAAGGCCATCCGGACGAACTTAGTTTTTCAGAGAGTCGAGCGATAGCGTGACAATTTCCGCGAAGCACGGGATAGCCTAAAATTTGAAAAAAAGCGAGTTTATTAGTTAGCTTTCTAATAAACCCGCTTTTTCTTCATGTACTCACCTTTTGAAGGGGACAAGCTAAATAGTAAGAAGTACTTCTCCAAGTCTTGTATAATGATACGATTGAAACCGACGGCGATTTTTTTAATAGTTTCATACACTAGGAAAGGAAGAGGGGGGATTACGTGAATAGTGGACCGTTATGGACAAAGGCTTTTATCTTTGTGTCATTATCGAACTTTTTCTTGTTTATCACGTATTATTCATTACTTATTACTCTACCGTCTGCGGCGATTAGCCACTATGGAGCATCGGGGACAGAGGCAGGGCTTTTTACAGCAGTTTTTTTAGGAGCAGCGATTATCATTCGCCCTTTTCTTGGCCCTTGGATTGAAAGGGTAGGAAAACGATACATATTTATCGCTTCGTTACTTGTATTTACCGCAGCTTCCTTTTCGTATGGGTTGTTTGATTCCATTTTCCCTTTACTAGTTATCCGCTTTGTGCACGGACTCGGTTTCGGAATCGCCACGGCGATCACGGGTGCCATCATTGCGGACATCGTGCCGGAGTCTAGAAAAGGGGAAGGCATGGGGTATTTTGTCATGTCCAGCAATCTCGCAATGGTGATCGGCCCATTTATCGGATTGACGGTCTTTGGAGAATTCTCAATCTTTGTATTGTTTTGGGTAGGAGCCGCCTCCTCGTTGCTAGCTTTAATTTTAGGGGTGGTGACAAAACTCTCTAAAGAAACAGCGGTTCCATCCGTTTTAGAGGCAAAGCCGAAAGTGTCTGTGTTTGAAAAAGCCGCGATGCCAATTGCGTTAACAGGGGCATTTTTTGCTTTAGCCTATTCAACGATTCTGTCATTTATGGCGGTCTTTGCGATGGAACGGGGATTAGAGGACGAGGCGAGTTACTTTTTTGCCGTGTTTGCGGTCGTTCTCATTCTATCTCGCCCGTTTACCGGTCGCTGGTTTGATCAATACGGAGCAAATATCATCATTTTTCCTTCCATCCTATTGTTTGGATGTGGGATGTTGTCGCTCGGTTTATCCCATAGCGCGCCCCTATTTTTTGTCGCGGCAGGTTTGATCGGGCTTGGTTGGGGAACGCTCTTCCCGCTATTTCAGACATTAGCCATTCAAAGTGTAGAACCGTCGCGTCGACCGGTTGCCATGGCGACGTTTTTATCGATATTTGATATTGGGATCGGCGGCGGATCATTACTAGCCGGAACTTTGGCAGGTACAATGGAGTTGGGAACTCTCTATGTGTTTAGTGCGTTCTATATTTTCCTAGGCACTGCCGTTTATTATTGGACGTATAAGAAAGGGCAAAGGGCTCGTTTGGTTGAAGAGGTCCAATAGAATAGTTGATTGTAAATACGGATGTAGGAAAAGGAGTGTAGAGCACGTACAGCCTTTAAATGTTTAGTTAAGTAACAATCTGCTATGTTCATCACTGTCAAAGAAGTAAGAATAAAGGAATACCAGAAAAGCCGTCATGGGAAATGGGTTGCCCGATTTTCCATGACGGCTTTTTCTTTGTTTATATTGATATTTCCGAATATTCATCACTTATGCGGATAAACGAAATTGATTTTCCTACATAGTGAGGATGCTTGTGATTTTGCATTAAATTATACTGGGGGTACTTAGCTGGTAGGAATTTCAGCATTCCTGCTTCCGTATTGGAAGCGCTTCCAGTGGCGGCGATAAAAATGATGCACCTCGGGTTGCCGAGGGGTCTGGACAGAGGAGGTTGAAAAGCGGGAGAGATGCCGGACGCTGCGTGTTAGATAAAATTTTCTGCACTACAAAACGATTATAGGGGGCTGGGTTCAGATGAAAAGATATGTAAAGGCAAAGAGTTTGGCTATTTTGGCCATGGTACTGTTATTGATAATGGCGGGCTGTGGATTGGATGAGGAAACAAGTAGTGCCGATACGGGTAAAAAGGATGACGAGGTTATCAAAATTGGGGTCATCATCGCGGAAACAGGACCTGCCTCCACTCTTGGCAGTACGCAGGTCAACACAGTGAAGCTGCTACAAAAGCAGTTGGAGGAAGCAGGTCCGATCGACGGCAAGAAAATCCAGCTCGTCAAGCATGATTATGAAACGGATGACACGAAAGCGGTCGTTGCGATGGACAAACTTCTTTCCGAAGGGGTCGTAGCAGTCGTCGGTGCGACGCAGACGAGTACATCAATGGCCATCATGCCAAAAGCGATTGAACATAAAGTCCCGCTGTTTACCGTTGCTCCGATTGAACAGGACAATGAGTACGTTTATAGCATGGCGCATAGCAACACGGTAATTGTCACTCCGATTGTCGAGTACTTGAACAAGCATAATATCAAGAAAGTCGGCTGGCTGAATGCCTCGGACGGGTTCGGCGTAGTTGGTCTTCCGGCATTCAAGGAATTGGCTGAGCAAAACGGCATTGAAATTGTGGCTCATGAAGAATTCGACGCGACTGCAACGGATATGACGATTCAGTTGACGAAAGTGAAGAGCAAAGATCCGGAAGCTGTCATTGTTTGGTCCAGAACACCAGGTGCCGGTATTGTAGCGCGTAATTTCAAATCACTCGGTTTTGATGTTCCGATGATCCAAAGTACCGCGGCGGCCAACCAAGGATTCTTGGATCAAGTGAAAGACGACAATGAAAATGTCATGGTCGTCGGAAGTAAGCTGAGCGTTGTGGAACAATTGCCGGATTCCGAACAAAAAGAGATGTTGCTTGCTTTCCGTGATTCCTATGCGGCTGAATTTGGCGGCGGTGAGCCGGATCTCTTCGGTGCGCATGCAATGGATGGGATGGAAATCATCATTAACGCCATCAAAGCTGGAAACTTTACACCGGAAGATATTCAAAACTATTTGCAAAACGAATCCGGAGAATATTTGGGTAAAACAGGTACATTTAACTTCCAGGAATCCCAAGCAAGCTCGCTGGCGGATGGAATCTCGGTTTTGGCAATCGAGAACAATGAGTGGAAATATATCGAAGAATAAACACGAAAGCATTGCATGGACCTATGGTAAAACCACCTACCATAGGTCTCTTTCGAAAGGGGTATCAATATGGATGTATTCATGCAATATTTGATCACTGGTTTGACAGTTGGCAGCATTTACGCTTTACTGGCTGTCGGTTTCGTCACCATTTATAATGTAACGGGCATCTTGAATTTGGCACAAGGCGAATTTGCTATGATCGGCGCCTTGTCCTGTGTGACGTTTGTCAATTTGGGCATACCGATCCTCGGTGCCATTCCGTTGGCTATCTTGTTGACAGCTGCCATCGGTTTTGGTGTGGAACGGTTGGCCATTTTTCCGGCCAGGAATGCCACGACGATTATCCTGATTGTCATTACATTAGGAATTTCAATCTTCTTGAAAGGAATGGGCTTAATCATTTGGGGAACATCGCCGAAGCCGCTGCCATCCGTCATTGAAATGAAGCCAATCCAGTTCATGGGAGCGGTCATCAATCCGCAAAGCATTTTCATTTTTGCGGTTCTTATCATTTTATTGGTCGTTCTCTATTGGTTTTTCGAGAAAACATTCATCGGTTCCGCGCTAAGGGCAAGTGAAAAGAACCCACGTGCTGCAAGCTTGATGGGGGTCAATATTAATACGATGTCTTCGTTGGCTTTTACTTTGGCGGCTGCATTGGGCGCCTTGGCAGGTGTCATGATCGCTCCATTGACGGATGCCACGTATGAAATGGGATTTTTCATTGGAATCAAGGGCTTCGTCGCGATGATTTTCGGTGGCATGCATAGCATTCCGGGAGCTGTTGCAGGCGGCTTGCTGTTAGGAATTATCGAAGCTTTTTCCGGCGGTTATATTTCAACGTATTATAGCGATGCCATTGCGTTCGCTTTCTTGCTCTTTGTTTTATTCTACAAACCGAATGGATTATTTGCGACAGCTACAGGTGAACGGGTATAGAAAGGGGGAGGCGGCATTATGGAAAATATCGATAATCTATTATACGGAAGCCGGTGGAAAGGGTTTTTAGGGTTGATGGCCGTTGTCCTGGTTCTACCGCTTTTCGTCCGTTCCCAATATCTCTTCACGTTGTTAATCCTAATTGGGATCTATTGCATCGTTACGATTGGGTTAAGTTTGCTGATTGGGTATGCGGGACAGATTTCGCTCGGTCATGCAGCATTTTTTGGAATCGGGGCGTATGCATCGGGCATCTTGACGGCAAAATATGATATGTCGGCTTGGCTCGCCATGGTCATTGGCATGGTCGTGACATTCATCATCGCTTATCTCATCGGTATTCCGATCCTGCGATTGAAAGGACATATCCTCGCTTTGGCGACCATTGCGGTGAATATTATCGTCTACACGTTGATGCTTGGCTTGAGTGAGTATACGGGCGGCGCAGGCGGATTGGTTGGCATTCCGAACCTATCGCTGTTCGGATTGAATTTAGGCAATCAACTCTATTTCTACTTTTTCGTCTGGGCGGTTGTCGCCTTGGTTATCCTGTTTTCAATGAATATCATCCGCTCCAATGTCGGACGTTTGCTGCGCAGTATCCATGACAGTGAAATTGGGACGGAAACATTGGGAATCAACTCGGCGAAATATAAAGTGCTGATTTTTGCAATCAGCGCCGTTTTCGCATCATTGGCAGGTAGCCTCTATGCTCACTATATTAACTTTATCGCCCCACCAACATTTTATATTACGTTTTCCATTCTGTTATTGGTCATGGTGATGGTCGGCGGCGTCCATTCCATTTGGGGAGCCATGATCGGTACGGCCGCAATCATGTTTTTGAATGAACTCATCCGCTTCGTCGGTCATACATATTTCAACATCGGCGGAGAGGTGGAAATTGTCGTATATGGACTCATTATCGTCATCGTCATGATTTATATGCCGAAAGGGTTGATTGGCGTGCTGGATTCCATAAGGAAAATGGTGTGGAAGGGCAGGAAGAAGGAAGCTGTCATTCCCGAGGAAGGGGTTAATTATGAATAAGCTCCTGGAAGTGAAAGGGTTAACGAAGCGGTTCGGTGGAGTTGTCGCGGTCAATGACGTCAGTTTCACGGTCGGCGAAGGGGAAATCGTCGCGGTGATCGGTCCGAATGGTGCGGGGAAAACCTCGCTGTTCAATATGATTTCTTCGTATTCCACACCGACGGAAGGCGAGGTCCTGTTCAAGGGGGAACGGTTGACGGGGAAAAAAATCTATGAACTGGCCAAACTCGGCATCTCCCGGACTTTTCAAAACTTACAGATTTTCAGCAATATGACAGTGCTGGAAAACGTCATGATGGGAACGTACGTCGATTTGAAAACGAATATTTTCGGGGCGGGTTTCCGCTTTCCAAGCGTCAAGCGCAATGAAGAGAAGGCGTATCATATCGCCATGGATGTCCTGAAAATGGTCGGACTCGAACCGTTGAAATTCGAGCAGGCGGGCCAACTCTCCTATGGGCAGCAAAAGAAATTGGAATTCGCCCGTGCCATCGTTTATAAACCGTCACTCATCATGCTGGACGAACCGATGGCTGGCCTGAATGACGCGGAAACGAATATGATGGCGGGCTATATTTCGGATTTGAAAAAACAGGGGCATTCCTTTTTATTCGTCGAGCATAAGATGGCGACCATCATGGAACTGGCCGATAAAATCGTCGTGTTGGACTTCGGCTCCAAAATTGCGGAAGGCACGCCGGAAGAAATCCAAAAGAACGAAAAAGTCATCAGTGCGTATTTGGGCGAGGAGGCGGTGTAATATGTTTACAGTACGTGATTTGAGCACGAGGATCGGGAAGATCCAAATCTTGCATTCCCTTGATTTTCATGTGGAAGAAGGGGAAATCGTATCGATTATCGGGGCGAATGGCGCGGGCAAAAGCACATTATTGAATACGCTGGCGGGCTTGTATCCTGCTGCCACGGGAGAAGTGACGTTACGCGGGGAGAAGATCAGCGGGCTGCCTTCACACAAAGTGGTCGCCAAGGGATTGAGCCTCGTTCCGGAAGGGCGCCAAGTCTTTTCCAACCTCACCGTGAAAGAAAATCTGCTTTTGGGCATGTACACCAAGTATTACAAAGACAAAGAGCAGGTTAGTAAAAATTTGGAGCATATGTTGGAGATGTTCCCGGGGTTGAAGAAACATTATACCAACCTAGGGGGAAACATGAGTGGGGGCGAGCAGCAAATGCTTGCCATTGGCAGAGCGCTCATGTCCAATCCGAAGATTATCCTGCTGGACGAACCTTCCATGGGCCTGGCCCCTAAAATCGTCAGCGAAATATTGGAGATTTTATTGCGAATTAAAGAAGAGATGGGCACGATGGTCATCCTCGTCGAACAAAACGTCAAAGCGGCATTGAAAGTGGCAGACCGGGCGTATGTCATGGACCAAGGGAAATTCATCTTGAACGGCACGAATGAAGAAATCAACTCCAACGAACAAGTGCGGTCGGCTTATTTGGGGATTAAAGCGACGGGGTGAGTTTTGGCATGAGGTTAAGCTGAAACGTTTCAAGGTTGTGTAGGTATATTGTGAGGTATGGCGGAAGTGTTTCGAAGTCGTGTGGATATGTTGTGAAGCAGGACGAAAACGTTTCGGAGTTGACCGTGAATGTTACGAAGTTAGTCAAAAACGTTTCAAGGTATATAGGAAATACTGCAAGGTTGAATAGTACCCATTATGAGATCTGTTGTTAGGTAGTCCGAGGAGTCAGTAAATTATGACTTCCCGGACTTCTTTTAATTGCTTCTATAAAATTCTCGCAAACGTAAAGTGAAGTGAAAAGATTTATCATCCGTTGTTACGTTTTTTAACCAAGAAACGTTTATTTCATTTTTGGGGCTGCCATAGTGCATGTGAAATTTATTCAATTGTATGATGCGTATTTTGATGACGTGTATCGATATGTGTATGTGAAGACAGGGAACAAATGGGACGCGGAAGATCTGGTGAGTGATATTTTTCGAAAAGCTTTTGAGAAGCGCTCTTCGCTAGCCAAGCATCCGAATCAAAAAGCTTGGCTTTTTATGATTGCCCGCAATACAATTATCGATTTCTATCGGAAAAAGAAAAACGTACCGATTGGGGATTGGATGGAGCATTATGTGAGTCCAGTGGATTTTGAAGATCCCTTTAAGGGGCGAATGAAAAAGAATGTTTGCAGAAAAGCTTGCCCCATCTGTCAATGGAAGACCTGGAAATCACCCAGTTGCGGTATTTTGCTAATCTGAAATTCAAAGAAATGGCCATGATTTTAAACAAAGAGGAAGGTTCCCTTCGCGTCAAGTCAAATCGAATTACGAAAAAATTAGGCATTCTAGTTAGAAAGTGTTTGGGGGAATCATAATGGGACAGGAGAAAATTGAAAACTATCTTCATGAATTACGGGAAAACATAGAGGTGGATGAAGAAGTAAAAAGGAAGCTCCGTGCTTCATTTATTAAAAAAGAAAAAAACAGAAGGAATTCATGGCTTCCTCTAGTAGCTGCAGCCATCTTGTTTTTAGCCGTTTTGCTGCCTAATCTATCGACGAAACAAGTGCGGGCCGGCTCCTTGATGGTGGAAAACGGAATTTCTTTTTTTGATATTGGAAGTGGAGAGATTATGGCGTATACGCATGTTGATGGCCATTTCTATCTTTCGTTGAAGGACAAAGGTATTTTCATTTATGAAAATGAGGGGTTGGAGAGGATTTCTGAACAGACGGCTGATCGTTTTAGCCGAACTGCCCAAGGGGAACATTTGCTGTTCGTCCGAAACGGGGATGTTTTCCTATTGCATTTGAAAACATATGATACGGAGCAAGTATTGAAAGGCGATTATAGTGAACCTGAATGGAAGGACGAGGATCATTTTTATATTACGTCGAATCAAACCATTATGGAAGCCGACTTGCAGACAAAAGAAGAGAAAGCCATCGTAAAGGGAGAACGGCCTTCTTTTGTGACGAAAGAACAAAAACTTGTATTTCACCGTGACGGCAAAATCCTTCTATATGAACTAAAAAAAGGCGACGAAGAAATCGTGGATGACGGCAAGAGTCCGTCCATTTCAAACGATGAAAATTATATATCGTATGTCAAGACAAGTTCGGGAGTGGAGGATGTGTGGATAGCGGATCTAGATTTGGAAACTAAGAAAAAAGTGACGACCAATCCGCCGCCGCGATATGAGTCTACGGAGAAGGCGATCTATCGCTACCAATCCCCGATTTGGGGCGAAGAAGAGCGGCAGCTGTATGTCATGAAAACGAGAATTGACGGTGACCATGAGCCCGTGCAGATTATGAAAATCGAGTTGAGCGATGAAGAGATGACTGCAACACAAACGGTAAAGAGCTTTCTCCAAGCTCTCGTTGTGAAAGATGATGATTATGCGATGGGGTTAATGAAGAATCCTCCTGCGTTTTTAACGTATTCGAATCCTCGGCAAATTGGATTTCAAATCATTGGAGTGAAAGAACAACAGCAGTCGGCAACGGTCGAAGCTGAAGTGGATTGGACGGATACCGCTCTACCGTATTATCAAATCACAACATATGAATTTGCCTTGGTGAAGGAGAAAGGACGATTTGTTATTAACCAAGTGAAAGAAATGCCGCAAATCGAGTTGTCCGCTAATGATCAAAATCAAATTCAGTTAGCGAAGGGTGAAAATAAGGAAATAATTTTTTCACTTCAAGATGTCCCTCAAGCGTTTATTGCAGATGAAAACGTCCGTTTTAGCTCGTTGGTCATCACGCATGATGAAAAAACAGTCATTTTCAGTTTACAAGGCGAGGAGCAAGTCGTGGTTTTGGCATTTGATCGGGAAACAAAAAGTTTTAATTTGTTGACAGCCATTCCAGATGCGGTGATGACACAATTGGCTTTGGATTCCACAGGCCGTTATGTGGCGGCGGATTATTATACAAATTCTTCTGGATCAAACCTGACTCTGTTCGATGTAGCCAAAGGCAAGCAAATCGTGCAATTTGCCGACACATATTCCGTACTTTGGAGAGGCAACCGACTCATTGTGCAGGAAGTGGCCGAGTCACATGCGTTGCTGTATGAATATGATCCTCAAACGGAACGCAAAAAAAAGTATTAAGACATTGTTACGAATGATAAGATTCCCCGTTATATAACATGAAAGACAAAGGGCCCTTGTCAAAAACAATGCCAGGAGGATATGTTAGGATATTTCGATTTTGTGCAACGGCGTTGTGGGGTTTGGCGAAAACGTTTTGAGGTTGTGCAGTTACGTTGTGGGGTTTGGCGAAAACGTTTTGAGGTTGTGCAGTTACGTTGTGAGGTTTGGCGAAAACGTTTTGAGGTAGTGCAATAACGATGGGGGCATTGGTTGATACGTTGCGATGTTCGAGTAAAATGTTGTGAAGTGAAGCAGGTACGTTGCTGAGTAGAATGAAGGGGAAAAAGGGAGATCTCACGACATGGGGATCTCCCTTTTTGATTCATACAATGTAAATCGTATTGCCCTCTAGTCCGAGTACAGTATGTCCGGATTCGACGATGTCGAGCACAGGTTGGAAGAGTTCGGTTTCGGCTAAAGCAGCGGTGCCCGCCATCACACTGATATACATCGCGTTGCCGACGAGATAGCTGATTGCTTTTTCTTCGGTCAATTGGTTGAATGCCCCTGCGTAGGACGGGTGGAATACCGCTTCCGGCAAGGCGTCAACCATTGATTCCAATAACGCATTTCGTTCTTTTTCGTCAATCTTCTTTTTCAACTGATCTGGGATGTCTTTTAGCGCTTGCCAGACGTCGCTGTTTTCGAAAGTCAGTTTTCCAATAGTCGCCGCGATGTCTTCCTTGGCTACCCATTCTACATTAAATTGCTGAACGTCCAATGCTTCGACGAACTGCCGCACCTGTTGTTTCACCGCTGTATCTGTAATTCCAATTTTGCTAAACCAATTAAGAGAAGTCAGTTTTTCCGCAAGGTCGGTCAACGATAACGCTTCCGGGCCGTAGGTTTCTTCTTTGAATTGTACAGTCATCTTCCATGCCGCCTCCTTTTTAATATTTTGTCGTCAGTTCAGGCGGGCCGAATTTGGGTCCGTATGGGCCCTCATCGAGCCAACGTCCGAGTCTCGGCACGATGGAAACGAGGGAAGCTGCGAGTTCCCGTTTCATGTTCATTTCCGGTGAGTCGCCTTGGATATGGTGAAGGGCCGTTGTCGAGCCATCGCGATTCCAGAGGGCGGCGATTCTGCGTTCTTTCGCTGCTGCGTCGATGGCTTCCCGACGCTGTTCTTCCTCGTCCGCATGAAGTGCTGCCTGGATGCCGCGCACCGCAATGATGGCGTCGGGCACACCGGAATTTAATCCGCGTGCACCGAATGGGGCGAATAAATGGGCGGCTTCCCCTGCCAACAGTACACGTCGTTTTTCGTCGGTGAACGAATCCGCGACGACTTGATGGAATCGATAGGACGAGACCCATGTGATCCGCTCTGCATATTTCGGATCCATCACTTTCGGCAGCCATTCTTTCACACCTTCGATGCTCGCGAAGTCTTCCTCTTTGTCATCCGCCAACAGTTGCAGATCGATTCGCCAGCCGCCTTTGAATGGGACATGCAAGACATTCCGATGACCCATGGCCGGGTGTTGGTAATGAAAGACCCGTTCGATCGGAAGCGGATTCTCTTCGTCTTCCGTCACATCGACGACGAGGAATGTGTCATGCGTCCGCGGTCCTTCGAATGTCAATCCTGCCTCTTGCCGGACAACCGAACGGCCACCATCGCAACCGATTACATATTGGGCATCCCAGACATCGCCCGTCGTTGTCTTCACTTTGACGCCGTCTTCCCCGATATTCAGTTTTTCCACCGGCTGTCCATAGACGAACTGCACACCTGCTATTATGCAGGCTTCGTACATATGCTTCTCGATTTCATGCTGATGAAGGGACGTAAAATGCGGCAAACGGTTCGGATCTTGTGTATCCGTCGCGCCATAGTGGCGGACATATACTTCTTTCCCGCGATAGAGCGTCCGTTTGACGGGCCAAATAATTCCGTTTCTTGCCAAGGTGAAGCCGAGTCCTTTCGAAGCTTCTTCCAATAACTTCAATGTTGCGCTATGCAGGTAGATTGCCCGACTTCCCGCACGGGGTGCATCTTTTTCTTCCGCTTCGATCACCACACAGGAAATGCCTTGGTTTTGCAAGGCGAGGGCCGCCGTCAAGCCGACCGGCCCGGACCCTACAACTACCACTTCAACATTTTTCACCATATTAAAAACTCCTTTGTCTCGTTTTTTAATCTGTCTTGATTATAACGAAACCAAAGGAAGCGAAACATAGTATCGTTCTTCTATGCGGAACACTTTTCATGAAATTTATTGAATAGAATTAAAAATTAAAAAACCTAAGCCTCGTAATATCCTAGATGCTCGGAAATCTCTTTAGCTGCGCTGACCACTCTTTCGATCAACTCCGGGAATCGGTCGTGCGTGATAGTCGAAGTGGAGCCGATGATGGCGAGGGAGGAAACGACGTGTTGGGAGTAATCACGAATCGGTGCGGAGATTCCCATGAAGCCTTCGAAGAATTGTTCGATCGAGATTGCATATCCTCTTTTGCGAATCAGCTCCAACTCTTGTAAGATTGCCTCCTTTTTCGTCAACGTCCTGGGTGTATAGGGATACAACGGATTGGACAGCACACGCTCAATAGTCCTGTCATCTTGGAAGGCCAGGATGCAGAGCCCTTCCCCGGTACAATGGATCGGGTTTTTCCTGCCGATCGAAGTGATGAGCCGGTTATGCCGTTCGCTCTCTTTTCGAAACAGGTAGACGACCTCATCGTTTTCCAATAAACAAATATGAGCGGTTTCATTCACCTCGTTGACTAGTTCGCTGACGACAGGAAAGGCTTCCCGGTACATTTCCCGGTGGGTGGAGACGACCCCGCCCAATGTCAAAAGCGACAGGCCCAGCCGGTATTTACCGCTTCTCGGGTTTTTGGACAGGAATCCTTCCTTTACCAATAAGGCAGCGATTCGATGGGCTGTGCTTTTGGGCACGCCGATTTGTTCGGCAATGCTCGTCAGCCCGATCTCGGTTTGTCTTCTATTGAATAATCGCAGCATGCGCATGGCATTTTTCACGGATGTAATCAAATATTTATCGGATGGTGTCTGTGTCATCACGCTTTCCCCTCCTCGAACAGTCTTTTCCGCAGTTTGACGAGATTGGATATCCGTCTTGCGGCTGCCACCACTTCTTCCACGCACTTCCGCTGCGCTTCCTTTTCTTTCAACCGGATCACTGGACCTGTGATGTTCACGGAAGCCATGACTTCATCTTTGCTATTGAAAATCGGCGCGCCGATGGAAATCACCTTTTTCTCGAAACCTTGGATATCGATGACGTAACCTAAGCGCTTGATTTCTCTTAATCTATCCCGTAATTGCTGGGGATCGGTAATGGTATGTTCCGTAAATTTTGGTAAGGGGCGAGATAGTATTTCATCTACCACTTCGTCTGATTCAAAAGCTAGGATCGCTTGCCCGGTGCTCGTGCAGTGAACAGGATTCCGGCGACCGATATGAGTCGTCACATGAACGGAATATTCATTATCGATCTTTTGTAAATAAATAACCTCTTGTCCTTCCCGTATCGCCATATGGGAACTTTCCCCCGTTTTTTCTGTTAACGCATTCAGGATGGGGGTGGCTTCTTCCACGATGGGCAATTGGGAATTCACAATATTCGTCAAGGCCAAGACTGAAACGCCGAGGCTGTAATGGTTGGATTGCGGATCTTTGTAGACGAACCCTTCACTCGCCAATGTCGAAAGCAAACGATGCGCCGTACTTTTTGCGATGTCTAATTGTTCCGCGACATCGACCACCCGCAGTTCGGGTTGATCCATGGAAAAGGCTTTTAAAATACGCATCGAATTTTCAATAGATGAACTTCGTTGAAGACCTTGTCCGGTTTTCATGAAAATCCTCCTTTTTTAGTCAGTTAAGAACGAATTATCAGAATAAAAATAAAAAAGTTATGTTTTGTTCCATATAGAAGAACAAAAAGGTATAAATGCTAAAACCATCATACTAAGATTGTCAATACACACGCAAATAAGACTAAATTGTGAACTTCTAAGGAGTGTGGAAAATGTCAGGAATTACGTATGAATGGAGCGTGCAGTGGGGGGACACGGATGCAGCGGGGATTGTTTTCTATCCGAACTTTTACAAATGGATGGATCAGGCGACGCATCATTTTTTCAAGTCGATCGGGTTTGCGACTTCCATTTTGATGACAGAAGAACAAATCGGATTGCCCTTACTCGAAACAAACTGTAAGTTTTTCCGGCCGCTAGTATTTGAAGATTCTTTTACTATTCGTACAACGGTCGTAGAAATGCGGGATAAAGTCTTCCAACTTCAGCATCGCTTTTACAAAGAAGACGAGTTGGTGGCGGAGGGAAGCGAGATTCGCGCATGGACTTCGTTTGCAGGAAAGAAGCCGAAAGCAGTTTCCATCCCTGGAATGGTCAAAGATAAAATGGCTGCTGCCGAGTCCGGTGCCAGCAGAGTGTAGTCTGTAACAAAACACAAAAAGGATGGGATCATATGATTACGCAAAGTTCTTCTCCAAACAAATTACATCAGGACCAACTTGCTCGATTAAATGACTTGCTTGCGTTTACTAAAGGGCAAAATGCGTTTTATCAAAAAAAACTGGAACAGGTGCAATTGCCGCTTTCTTCATTAGAACAGCTACAGGGCCTTCCTCTAACGCTGAAGCAAGAGTTGGTGGAGGATCAAAAGAATAATGGTATGTATGGCAGTAACCATTCTTATCCTGTTGAGGACTATATCCGTTATCACCAAACCTCGGGAACATCGGGTTCTCCGCTGAAGGTATTGGATACGGCTGAAAGTTGGTCATGGTGGGAGGATTGTTGGTTGGAGGTGTACCGTTCCAGTGGTGTTACGAAGGCGGATCGCGTGTTTCTCGCATTTTCATTCGGCCCGTTCATCGGGTTTTGGGCTGCGTTCGAAGCGGCGAAGAGAAACCAGTCCCTCGTTATCACGGGAGGGAGCCAATCCACGAAAGAACGTCTATATTGCATGATGGAAAATGAAGCAACGGTTCTCCTCTGTACGCCAAGTTACGCTTTGCATCTGGCGGAAGTGGCGGAAGAACTGGAAGTGGATCTACAGAATAGTACGATCACCAAAATTATAACAGCGGGTGAGCCGGGCGGTTCCGTACCTTCCACCCGGAAGCGGATCGAGACGCTTTGGGGAGCGAAACTGTTCGACCACGTAGGCATGACCGAGATGGGGGCATATGGGTACTCTTGCTCCGAGCAAAACGGAATTCATGTCAATGAAGCCGAATTCATCGCCGAAGTGTTGGATCCAGAAACGTTGGAACCGGTTGCTGTCGGAGAAAAAGGGGAGCTCGTGTTGACCAATTTGGGGCGCTATGGTTACCCGCTCATTCGGTATCGGACAGCGGATGTCGTGTTGAATTCCGAGGAAGTTTGTGCATGCGGCAATCCATTCAAGTTTTTCCCGGGAGGCGTACTGGGACGCGCCGATGACATGGTCGTCATCCGGGGCATCAATATCTATCCTTCCTCCATTGAGGCGATTGTCCGGGAGTTCGCTGAAGTGAAGGAGTTCCGGATTGTCTACTACACCGAGAACGGAATGGACCAGATTAAAGTTCAAATCGAATCGGATTCCAATATAATTGCGGAATTGGCTGCACTTTTACGAGATCGTGTCGGGTTACGGATTGCTGTTGAAAATGTGGCGTCCGGTTCGCTTCCACGCTTTACAATGAAATCAAAACGGGTGCTAGACGAGCGAGTGAATAGATAATAAGTAATACTGAAATGTAAACGATTACAAGGAGACTATCCATTTTCAATTTAGGGGAGGAAAACGATGACTACAACTGGGAAACCGTATTACCGCGTTTGGGGATTATTATTTGTCGGTTGGTTTATTTCCTATTTTGACCGGACGATTACAGGGCCGATTGTCACATGGATGATTGAAAATGATGTCGCCTTTCTTGCATCCGTTGACAATCCGTACGCACTTGGGGGATTGTTAGGAAGTCTCTTTTTTGTCGGCTATATGCTGACTCAATTTCCGGGTGGGTATTTCGGCGACAAATTCGGTTACCGGAATATGATTTTGATTAGTATTTTCTGGGCAGGGGTTACAACGTTGCTTACCGGACTGTTCAACGGGCTCTTTCTGTTCATTGCCCTTCGGATTTTGACGGGACTTGGGGAAGGTGTCCTTTATTCCAATGACCGTTCATTCATTGCACAAGTGACACCGCCTAAAAAGATGGGGTTGGGCATGGGGGTCGTCATCAGCGGTCTGTCGGTCGGCTTGACGGCGGGTCTGTTGGTCACGCCTTATATGATTGAAATGTCGCGCGGCTTTCTCGGTAATGATGCGTGGAAAGCACCTTTCTTCATTTTAGGTGCGTTGACGATCCTCATCGGCTTTGTCCTAAAGAAGTATTTGATCAAAACGGAAGAACGGGAACCATCCGATGTGAAAATGGCTTTGCTCAATATTGGCCGCTATTCTCTCGTCTTTCTCGCCATTATATTGGGCGTGTATTATATAGCAGACTTCTTCAAGCTGGGCGAAGTAAATATTGCCATCATTTTTACTCTGTTCGCCTTTTTATTTATCGCTTATATTTACAAAACGAAAAAAGAAGTTGCACCCGTATTGCGAAATCGCAATCTAGTTCTCTTGTATTTGTCTGCCATCCCGATCCTCTGGCATTTATGGTTTTACGGATTTTGGTCCGTTGCAATTGTCCAAGAATTTGGCGGCAGCGGGTTCTTGGCTGCGGCGCTCATCGCATCTTTTAATGCGGTTGCTGGTCTGATCGGTTTTCCATTGGGTGGAGCGATTTCAGACCGAGTAGCCCATAAGGAAAATGGGCGCAAGAACGTTCTTGTTTGGTTAAGTGTCGGGTTGACCATTTCCGTTTTCGTATTTGCCTTTTACATGGTCAGCGGCAAGAACAATCCAGTTATCATGTCGACCATCCTCTTTGTCTCCGGTTTGTTATTTTTTGCAGTACAAGCGGTTCAACATGCCATGGTGACTGAATTGGCTACGGAAAAACAGAGAGGTTCAGCGTTTGGTATGTGGAATCTGATTGCAGAAATCGGCGCTTTGCTATCCCCCGTCATTTCGGGTGTTCTCCGGGATAGTACAGGAGGGTGGGGCGCACCGCTTTTTTTAGATGCAATTTTACTAGGCATCAGCTGTCTCCTCATCGTCTGCATCGGGCAAACGCGGGTCGTTTCGCTGAAACAATCTATTCAGAAATCAATATGAGTTATTGAGGGGCGTCATTAGGAAATTTCTAAATGGCGTCTTTTTTGATTGCATAGCAAATTATAAACTTCCGGCTTGTGCAACTACTACATTTGCTTAACGGTTGTTTTGTTTTTCATCTAGTAAGCATTGTAAAAATTAAAAAATAGGTTGACTTCGCAATTGAATGAATTATATTATAAGTGAAGCAAGTCCACTATTTGTACAAAAATACGGGCTTGCTTTGTGGTCTATGATAGGATTTATAAATATTATCAAAAATCACAAGACATTTTATTAAAAAAAGAGGGGGAAGAACAATGTCATTCTTCAAAAAAATGAAATCGGTTGCATTCGTTTCGGTTTTGGCGTTGGCAGCCATGTTAGCGGCATGCGGCAATGGCGGTGATACTGCTTCATCAGATAAAGGCGGCGACACAGAAGGAGCTGCGGCGGGTGAAAAGTATACTTTTAAAATTTCTCACGTTACTCAAGAGTCTCATATTTGGCATAAAACTGCTGAAAAATTTGGTGAAGAACTGAAAGCACTTTCAGACGGTCGGATGGATGTCGAAATTTATCCTGCTTCCCAACTAGGCCAAGAGAAAGACATGGTACAACAACTTGAAACGGGTTCATTGGATTTCGGCTTCTTGACAAATGCGTACATGAGTACCCGTCAAGATTCCCTGAATGCTTGGTTCATGCCATTTGTTTTCAATAACTTGGAAGAAGCAAATGAACTTCGCAGCTCGGATGCTGCAAAACAAATGTTGGAAGAATTAAGTTCACAAAGCCTAGTCGGAATGGACTTCATCTTTGCTGGTAACCGTCACGTACTTTTAAAAAGCGGTACTGTAGAATCTCCGGCTGATTTGGCAGGTAAGAAAATTCGTATTATCGGCAGCCCGTCCATGCAGTCTTTCTGGGAAAAAACAGGTGCCGGTCCTACTGCGATGCCACTTCCTGAAGTGTATACATCCCTTCAGACTGGCGTAATCGATGGAATCGACATTGACTTGGACGCACTGGTTACTGAAAAGTACTATGAAAACGCTGAAAACCTGACACTTACAAACCATATGACATTCCCGGCGGTTATCGTTATGGGACAACCTTCTTACGATAAACTCTCTTCCGAAGATCAAGAGATTGTAAAAGAAGCAATGCAAAAAGCAGTAGACTGGGGAATTCAAGAGTCGATCGCGCGTGAAGAGAGCAACTTGCAAACATTGAAAGACAGCGGCGTCAACGTTGTTGAATTGACTGACTCCTCTGCATTTGATGCTATTTCACAGGAAGTTCGCGACGAATACTCTGCGAAATCCGATGTGATTAAATCATTCCTGGAGGCCGCGGCAAAATAAAATCGGGGGAATTTCTATGAAAGCTTTACACCGCCTGAGCAATTGGGTGTATTCCATTGAAAAATTTGCTGCGATCATCCTATGTGGCACCATGCTGTTTTCATTAGCAGCTGGTGTCCTTTATCGCTATGTCCTGAGCTCGCCGCTGACTTGGTCAGATGAGATCGCCATTTTTTCACTAGTCTGGCTTTCTTTTATCGGCGGCAGTATGAGTATTAAGCGTAAAGAGTCCGCAGCAGTTTCAATTTTAATGGATAAAATGAAAGGGAAGCTTCGCACTGTCCTTTTAGGGATCGGCATGCTTGCACTGTTGGCGTTTGTCGCATATATCTTCTATTTGTCTATCGGTTGGTTATCCTCGCCAAACATTCGGGTGCAAAAGTCCAGTTCAATTGGCTTGCCAATGATTTACGCTTATTTGAGTATACCGGTATGTTTCTTGTTCATGGTGATTCATACACTGGAACTCGTTCTGGATAACTTTTTCGGCAAGCAAGGAGGTTCCGCGTCATGACATTTGCACTGTTGGCTTTTATTGTCCTGCTCCTTCTGCAAGTGCCGATTGCTTTTGTATTAGGTTTGACGACCATTGTTTACATTATCGCATCTAATAATATGGGGTTAATGGCAACTGCTCCCCAACGACTGTATTCAGGTTTAGAGAACTTTGGTTTGCTCGCCATCCCGCTGTTCATGCTCGCTGGGGAATTGATGAACTCGGGGGGCATTACAAAACGCTTGATCGAGTTTTCGAAAACGCTTGTCGGGCATTTTCGAGGCGGTCTTGCATATGTCAATGTTATTTCCAATATGTTGCTCGCGTCTATTATCGGTTCGGCAACCGCTCAAATTGCCATGATGAGCCGGACGATGGTTCCTTCTATGGAGAAGAATGGGTATACGCGGGAATTTAGCTCGGCGACAACTGCCGCGGCAGGTCTTCTTGGACCGATTATCCCGCCTAGTATGATGTTTATCATCTATGGGGTGGCGTCAGGTGCTTCCATTGGCGATATGTTCATCGCCGGGATTCTTCCGGGCGTAGTGCTTGCCGTTTCGTTTATTGTATTAATCGGCTATGTTGGTACAAAGGAAAAATGGCCGACGCAAGAAAGAGCGAAATTTGCCGAAGTGGTCAAAGCCTTTCTTAATGTCATTCCGGCATTGGCCGTTCCGGTTATTATTATTGCGGGTATTTTAAGTGGAGTATTCACTCCGACAGAATCCGCAGCATTTGCCTGTATCGTTGCGTTATTGGTCGGTTTCTTCTTTTACCGCGAATTGAAAATCTCGCAAATTCCAACGATCTTTATTAACACGGCGGTAACGACTGCGACGATTACAATGCTCATTGCCATGGCGAATTTGTTTGGATGGATGCTGTCTTTTGAAAGAATTCCACAACAAATTGCAGAATGGATGGTTTCTTTAACAGATAACCCTCTCGTTTTCTTGTTGATCGTCAATATATTCCTACTCATTGTCGGTATGTTCATGGACGGCATGGCGGCATTGATCATTCTCGTTCCAATTTTTACACCGCTTATCGCGAATTATGGAATTGATCCGATCCATTTCGGGGTTATTATTTGTATTAACCTGACAGTCGGCTTGTTGACGCCGCCAGTAGGCGCTGGGCTTTACATTGCCTCTGCGCTTGGAGATGTCAAACTGGAAACGCTCATCAAATCGATTTGGCCGTTTCTCATTGCGTCTTTTATCGCATTGCTAGTCATTACGTATTGGCCGGATCTCGTACTCTGGCTGCCATCCGTTTTAAAATAAACAAAAGAAAAAGCAGTATCGGCGTGAAGTTGCCTGATACTGCTTTTTTCATCCATATAAATAGTGTTGGGAACGCTTACCCTTTGTATCCGAAAATTCCGGAGATCTCTTTTTGCCGTTCCACTAAATATTGGCTCAGTGGCTCGTTGAAGGAGACCGGGATGTTATCGGAAAAACCGACGACTGTGATGGAACCGACGAGCTTCTCATTAAAAGTGAGGATGGGGATCGAGACAGAGGAAACGGATGTAATCAGGGGTTCCCTAGCAAACGCTATTTTCTCTGCAAGGATTTGACGTCTCTCTTCTTCGCTCAGGGGAGTGGACGTCACTTGTCCTTCTTGCTGTCTGAATTGTTTTTGGCTTTCCAAAAACGTATTAAAGATTTTACCGGATGATGATTGCTGCGGCAGAAGCGTCCCGATTTGAGCACCAATGTTCAGCACTTGATCGGAGTTCCAGATTTTTGCCACGATCGGTCCATCGATGCTCCAGACGGCAAACAGGGTCGAGCATTTGGAATGCTGGCTGATGGTTTGTAAATAAGGCGTGATGAGCGCAATCGTATCTTCATTCCGGATGGCGGCCGTGCCGTATTGAATCAGTTTATTGCCAAGATGGTAAAGACCTGTGGATTTATCGCGAAATAAAAGCTCAAGATGGACGAGCGTGTTCATATATTTATATAAGTTACTTTTCGTGATTTCCGTTTTTTCCTGTATATCTGAAAAGCTCATCGGCAATTCATTTTCTTTAATAACGTCCACTATTTTAATCCCGATCTGCAGGGATTGAATCATGGAGCCGTTTTTAATAATTTCTACCATATCGTTCCTCCAAATATTTTCTTTTCTACTGCTAAGTATAGGTAATCCTATGGGGCAATACAAAGTTTAATTTAAACCACTCCTTAGAATTTACGGAAATTTAAATAAGATAGAATATTGACATTCCCCTTTACATTATAATATTATATATATAGTGAACATCTTATCAAATAGATATAAAAAGTGAAAGGGGTTGTTTTGTTAGAGAATTCCCCATCTTGAGAACTGATCATGCAGCGCGCCGAAAAAATGGCTCAGCTGTAAAGAAGTTTTAAGAGAAAAATGAATGCGTTTACTTGAGAGACAACTTACAGTTAGGTGCAAACGGCCCTAAACTACTGACAAGGCAAAGGAGATTCCAATGAAACTTATTACATTTACGACAGCAGGTCATTCACGTATCGGAGCAGTTGTGGAAGAAAACAAAGTGGTGGACTTGAATTATGCGTACCAAGCTTTACTGAAAAGCCAAGAGAAATACCGTTATAAAGAAATTGCTGAAGCTTTCGTTCCAGCAAAAATGGAAGCGTTTTTACAAGGCGGCAAAGAAAGCATGGGCTTGGCACAAGAAGCGATTGGTTACGCTCTTGAGAATCCGGACAGCTTTGAGCATCAACTCATTTATGAAAAATCGGCGGTCAAAGTGGAAGCGCCTGTGACGGCTCCTAGCAAAATGATCTGCGTAGGTCACAACTATCGGGAACATATCTTGGAGATGGGCCGTGAAATTCCTGAATTCCCGGTTGTATTCGCGAAATTTGCCAATACAGTAATCGGGCCAGAAGACGATATCCCGTTCCATCCAATTTCTGAACAATTGGATTATGAAGCGGAGTTCACGTTCGTAATCGGGAAACAAGCGCGTAACGTATCCGAAGAAGATGCACTTGATTACGTGGCGGGTTACACAATCGCAAACGATGTCACATACCGTGATATTCAACGCCGCACACTCGAATGGCTGCAAGGGAAATCGGTTGACGGCAGCGCACCGATGGGACCTTGGCTTGTGACAACTGACGAACTGACAGATCCATCCGGTTTGGACGTTGTATTGACGGTGAACGGAGAAGTCCGACAAAAAACGAATACGGCGAACCTCGTGTTCTCTGTTCAGAAACTTGTTGCCTTCCTATCCAACCTGATGACTCTTGAGCCGGGAGATGTTATTTTGTCCGGTACACCAGGTGGAGTAGGCGTGGCAATGGATCCACCAACCTTCTTGAAAGATGGCGACGTGGTGAGAATTGAAATTGACAAAGTCGGAGTGCTTGAAAACCGGGTAGCTTTGCAAGAAGAAAACTAAGTTGTCAACCGTTGCCAATATGCCCTCCACTTTCTATTGAGTGCCGGGCATTCGCCTGAATTCGTAGGGTAGTGAACATATGGAATGCACAAAAGACTTGGACTCGGTAACTCTAGTTGCTTGAAGTGGAAGGCGGCGACTCCTGCGGGGTGAAGCGCGAATGGTGAGACCCCGCAGGAAAAGCCGTTACGAAGAACGGCTTTTGCGCCAAAAAGCGAAGCGTTTGGCAGCAGCTTTTTACTTCGGAAGAATGTAGCGTTGGCAATGCTGGATGCCTTAATCTCTGCAAAGTGCGCAGGAATACGGCAAATCGAACCCTTCGCTGTTCGATTGGCTCACCCGCGCCCCGCGGAAAGCGTCCGCCTGCTCCTGTCGCTGCGCTTTCGTCGCAAAAGAAATTTGGAACGGAAAGCAACGGTCGGTTGTTCTTGTTTCTTTAGTTTATTTTATATAGTTAAAAATAGGGAAGAAGGATGTGGGGAAGATGGCAGAACAAAATGTTGATGTTAAAGAGTTCATGAAGAGTGATACGGTTAAAGACTTCACAAAAGATATCCAGCAATACAATCTTGGTCCGCTTTGGGAAGCGATTCCGGAAATCATGAATAAATCACCGAAACCACATGCGGAAGCATACCTTTGGAGCGCAGAGCTTCTGCATAAAAAGTTAATGGAAGCTTCCGAGATTTTCACACCGGAACGCGGGGGAGAACGCCGTGCGATCTATTTCCAAAACCCGGGTTTGACGTATCGCCAGCCTTGGGGTTGGGCGTCAACTACACAAACGCTTTACGCGGCCGTCCAGTTGCTTCTTCCTGGTGAGGAAGCACCATCCCATCGTCACTCGCAAAGCGCCCTTCGTTTCATTTCCGAAGGGGAAGGGGCTTATACGATCGTTCAAGGAGAGCGGGTATATATGCAGGAAGGAGACTTCCTCATCACACCGAAAACCTTGTGGCATGGCCACGGTCATGTCGGCGACAAACCGATGATCTGGATGGATGCGTTGGATATCCCGACAATCTACTCTATAGGCGGTACATTCTTTGAGCCCTACGCGGATGGCCTGCAACAGCCGAATGTTCCGGATAATTTCTCCGAGCTTCGCTATGCTGGCGGCATGATGCGTCCGGTCGGAGACGACAAATATACCGTTGCTCCGCTTGCGAACTATAAATGGAGCCGCACGGTCGACGCGATCAAGGGCTTGATGAATTTTGACCCGGATCCGAATCACGGCTTTGCAATTGAATACATCAACCCATCGACAGGAAAATCGGCGAACCCGACAATGGGCTCCCGTATGCAGTTCCTGCCGAAAGATTTCCATACAAAAGCGCTTCGTCATACTCATTCGACAATCTATCATGCACATAAAGGTTCCGGTTACACCGTCATCAACGGCGTGCGCTTCGATTGGAAAAAAGGCGACTATTTCGTTGTTCCGAACTGGGCTTGGTATGAGCATGTTGCCTCTGAAGATTCCTATCTCTTCTCTGTCAACGACTTGCCGATCATGGATCGTTTTGAGCTAGAACAAGAAGAGAAAATGGAAGCGAATAATGGATTCCAAGAAGTCACAGGCGAATTTAAAGCAGCATTCAGATAAGCCGCTCGTGTATATTTTGGGAGGTCCCCCTCTGGTCCGCCACGAGGGGTCTCCCCTTTTCATCAAATTAATTTATTTTTAAATTTGGAGGTCATCCTATGGGAAACAGTAAAAACAATCCGTTCATCGTAATCGGCGGAGGAATCGGCGGTCTTGCCACTGCCTTAGGTCTCGCGCAAACGAATCAATACGTAAAAGTATTGGAGCAAGCCCCTGAGTTTTTGGAAATCGGGGCGGGAATCCAACTCGCGGCGAACGCCACAAATGTACTCCAACGCCTTGGTGTAATGGACCGGATCAACGATATCGCAGTATTCCCGAAAAGGCTTGTTCTGATGGACGCTTTCACAGGAGAAGAGCTATCTGCATTGGATTTAGGCGATGTGTACAAAGAGCGCTACGGGGCTCCGTATATTGTCTTGCACCGTTCGGATCTACACAAAGCACTCTATGAAGCTTGCTTGGAAAACTCGTACATTGAATTGCATACAGACCACTCGATCGTCAAAACGGAACAGGACGGTGACCAAGTGACGGTCACGGCGGCAAACGGAAATGTCCATACTGGAATGGCAGTCGTCGGTGCAGACGGCATCTGGTCCAAAGTGCGCCCACTTTTCAGTGATGACGAGCCGGTCTGCTCGGAATATGTCGCATACCGTGGAGCAATCCCGATGGAAGAAGTGACGAATATCGGCAATCTGGATGATGTGTATATGTGGATCGGGCCGAATCTTCATCTTGTTCAATATCCAGTTCGTCGCGGCGAGCTGTACAACCAAGTGGTCGTGTTCAAAAGTAACCAATACCGCAAAGAGATTGAGAAAACGGACGACTGGGGCACGCCGGAAGAAATGGACGAAGTGTTTGCTGGAACTTGCGATCTAGTGCAAACCGCTATTTCCTTCATTCAACGTCAAAAAAGATGGCCGATGTATGATCGGGTTCCAATTTCCAACTGGACAGAAGGCCGCGTGACATTATTGGGCGATGCAGCACACTCCATGCTTCAATATTTGGCACAAGGCGGTTGTCAAGCATTGGAAGATGCCGCGTACCTCGCTGATATGATTGAAGAAAACAGCACTGTGGAAGAAGCATTCAAGAAATACCAAGAAGAGCGTATTCCGAGAACTGCGTTCGTTCAAAATAATGCACGGATGTGGGGAGAAATCATCCATGCAGAAAGACCGGAAACGATTTTGCTTCGCAATACCATTTTAGAAAATCGCACATCCCAAGACTTTACATTTATCGATCAGTTCCATGGCTACAAAAACTATAAGACCAAAGTGAATAACAAAGGATAATCGATTTCCTATCTTGACTACTGAGTACTATTCCCGACGCAAATAATCGGGAATAGTTTTTTTATCTTTAAGCAGTAGTATCTCGCTTTTGTATATGGGGACGGATTCGGCTTAAGATAAACGCCTCTGAATACAGAGAAAGCTCCGTCGCATATCCAATACATGGTACACTGAATAGTGAGAATAAACGGAGAGTGGTGACTATTTCATGTCTGGAATTGTCAGGAATAAGGTCATACAGCGACTGGAACATCATTTACGGACCACTTCACGGCAACTGATCAAGATCGATACGGAAGAGGAAGCGATCCAGTTCTTGCTCGATTCATTCAAAACGGAGCTTTATTGCGATTTTGTCGGAGTCATCCTGGCCGAGTCGGATGAATTCATTCCGAAGGCGTGGGCAGGAGAAGTGGGAAACATCCGCACGGCATTTCCGCTTCCGATCGAGGCTTGTTCGTCCCGGCTGCTTTCCTATAGTACGAAGGATAAGGAAACGGAAGGGCCGGAAACTTGTGCTTTGACGAAAGTGCTGAATGGCTCGGATGTGAAAACATGGTTCACAGTTCCCTTGATCGATGGCTCGAATAAATACGGGTTTTGTATCATCGGGTTTTTTACATACATCCCATTGCTCGAAATGGACACGATCTTCGATGAATTTGGGAAGGATGTGGCCGTCGCAATCGGGGTGGCCAGGGCCAAGGACCACCAGTTGAAGAAAGTGGAAGGAATCGAATGGATCAGTAAAAATTTGTCCATCAATAAATCTCTGGAAGACAATATCCGAGAATTCACGCTTCGTGCAGCAAAGGGTACAGATGCCGCCTCGGCTTGCATTTATTTATACAATGACAGCGAAGGGTGTTTCGAGCTACAGTATCCGGTGTTTGGCTGTTTTGCCCATACCGAAAGAATCTCCATCCGAGATAAAAACTTTTTGAATGAATATTTCCCGTTTCTGGAGCAAGTCGGCGGAACGCAGCTGACCATTCCAATCGTAGTCGATTTGAAAACAATTGGGGTGTTGCACGTCGAGCGTAAAAAAGGGGATTTGCTGTTTGCGGACGATGATGTGCAATCGTTGAAGCTCTTAAGCGATCATATCGCCATCTTGCTGAAAAACGCACAATTGTATCAAACGGAAAAAAATCACCGGGAGCGATTACAGGTCCTTCTGGATTACCAACAGGCGCTCGTTAAGGAAACCGTTGTCAATGATGGATTCCAAGGTGTGGCGGATATGCTGGTCCAGTTGTACGAGGACTCTGTCATTCTATTAGACCGGTTTTTCCGACCCTTGTTCTATAGAATGGAAGGGTCCGCTGAAGAAGTTTTGGAACAATTTATAAATGCAGCGGAAAGCAGGCGTAGCACTGTGGAAGGATTCCATGTGACTCTGCCAGGCGGCGAGCATTTCTCCATTTGGCCGATCAATGGCGTCAATTCGCTGTTGGGATATTTAGCGATTCAAATGAAAGCGCAGGAGCTGGATGAATTCGACCAATTGACCATTGAATTGGCCCGGAATATTTGCTCCATCCAATTCATTAAACAAAAACTTGTATTGGATGCGAATGAACAGGCGAAGGATACGTTCATGGGAAAATTATTAGTGGAAACGATCGAAGATGAAAAGAGCATCCTGCAATACGCGAATCTGTTCCAATGGGATATGTATCAGCCACATCGTGTAGCGACCTTATCAATTACATTGGACGAGGATGAATTGGAAGGCTCGAACTTGCTGGAACAAAAAGCGAAAAAGACGTTGGCGTGGGAATATATCATGGATCGGATCACGGCTAGATACCGGGGCATCCTGACCGCCACATACCATGAGAATTATCTATTCATCGTCCCGGTGGCAGAAGAGGACAATCGGAAACGTTCTTGGAGAACCTTCTATAATCATGTGGAAGAAGCGGCTGCCAAGAGTCCGACCAACTGCAGAGTTCATCTTGGCGTCGGAAGCAAAGTAGCTGAACTCGACCAATACTACATCAGCTACGAACAGTCTCTCCAAGTGTTGAATGTCGTCCAAAACCGCTTCTTGTCCATCGGCTATTCATTGTTCGAGGAGTTGGGATCCTACACAATCCTTTACCACCTTGATCATCCGGTTGTCGATATCTTCATGGACAGCCAGCTTGGCATTCTCCTCGACTATTCAGAAAGCAAGAACATCGATCTGTTGAATACACTGCGCGTGTATTTGCAAAACAATGGGAACGCCAAAAGCACCTCCGAGGAACTATTTATCCACCGCAGTTCGCTTATTTATCGTCTGGAAAAGGTGGAGGAACTCCTCGGTGTTGACTTGAACGACTCCGAAGTTCGCTTTAATTTGATGATGGCGTATAAATTATATGATATGAAGCGACAGGCGCTTTAGGAATAGTAGACAGGCCTCCACAATATGATGCCATAGCGGAGTGCCTGTCTTTTTCATTGAAAATGACGGGAAAGCCAGATTCTATTCCTACACTTTGTAGGTACTATTCGAATTGATTGAATTTTATAATGAATATACAAATTAGAAAATTGAGGTGTATATCATGACGATTCAAACAATTGGAGTAGTGGGAGCGGGTTCCATGGGAAGCGGCATTGCCAACTTGGCAGCGCTAAATGGATTTAACGTGATTTTGCGGGATATCGAGGACCGCTTTCTGGATAACGGCATGAAACGGATTGCCGGTTTCATGCAGAAGAGTGTGGAGCGCGGCAAAATGACGGAAGACGAAAAAGAAGCGACGCTTGGTAGAATTCGGACTACTACAAATATGGAAGATTTTAAGGATGCCGACCTCGTCATCGAAGCCGTCATTGAAAATATGGACTTGAAAAAAGAAGTCTTCCAGCAACTCGATGAAATTACGCGGGATGAGGTCATTTTGGCAACGAATACCTCCTCCATGTCCATCACGGAGATTGCTGCGGTGACGAAGCGACCTGACCGTGTGGCCGGTCTTCATTTCTTCAATCCGGCACAATTGATGAAATTAGTTGAGATTGTGCGAGGCTACAACACAAGTGATGAAACGGTCGAGCAATTGAAAGCGGTTGCAGAACAATTGAAAAAAGAACATGTTGTCGTCAACAAAGACACACCTGGGTTCATCGTCAATCGGGTCATGATTCCGCACTTCATCGAAGCTATCCGTCTGTTGGAAGAAGGAGTGGCCTCTGCTGAAGACATCGACAAAGCCGTAAAATTTGGTTTGAACTATCCGATGGGGCCTTTCGAACTTCAAGATTATGCGGGGGTGGATATCGGTTATTTCGTCATGGAATATTTCCAGAAGGAATTTGACGATACCCGTTTCGCTCCACCGTTGTTAATGAAACAAATGATGCGGGCCGGCCGCGTTGGTAAAAAAGCGGGTGCCGGATTCTACGACTACGAATGATAAAGGAGTGCAGAAAGATGACATTTGAACACTTATTGGTAGATATCAAAGATTACGTAGCAACGGTCACGATAAACCGGCCGCCGGTCAATCCGCTAAACAGTGCGGTTTTCAAAGAGCTTGGGAATTTAATTGACCAATTGGATCAGAACGACGAAGTACGGGCCATCGTCTTGACGGGCAGCGGGGAAAAAGCGTTCGTCGCGGGCGCCGATATTATGGAAATGGCATCCTTGGACCTGGCGGGGATCAATCAAATGAACAAAGTTTCCCGGAGCGTCTTCAATAAGATAGAGCAATCGACCAAACCGATTATCGCGGCCATCAATGGATTGGCGCTAGGTGGCGGTCTTGAGTTGGCGCTCACCTGCGATCTCCGGATATCGACGGAGCGGGCAAAATTTGCATTTCCGGAAGTGGGTCTCGGCATCATCCCGGGCGGCGGCGGTACGCAACGCCTTCAAAAAATCACCGGCATGGGCGTCGCCAAGGAAATGTTGTTCTTTGGCGAAATGATCAGCGCAGAACGGGCCTACCAATTGAATCTTGTCAATAAAATCGTTCCGCAAGAGGAACTTCTGCCAACGGCGCAAGCATGGGCTGCCAAACTCGCCTCGAAACCGCCGATTGCGCTGCAAATGGCGAAGTTGGCAGTGAACACGGGCAGTAACACGGATATTGACTCGGGGTTGATCGTGGAAGCGGCTTGCTTCGGAAACGCTTTTTCGACCGAGGATCGGAAGGAAGGCTTGACCGCATTCGTTGAAAAGCGCGAGCCGGTCTACGCAGGTCGATAATTTCACACCATACTTTGCCGGCGGGTGACTGTCTCAGGATTCAGTCGCCTGCCGCGCCTATCTTGGATAATAGATCTGAAGAAAGGGGCTGGAACCGTTGAAAAAACGAGATGATGTGAGTGTTTATGGGTTACTCGAATATGTAAGCAACGAAATGCCTGATGTCGAAGCGATCTATGATTTTATCACTCCCCGCAAGACGTATAAAGAACTGAAGCAAGATGTCGATCGGTATGCGGATTTATTGACTGCGCAAGGGATTGAAAAAGGAGATCGCATTGCGGTATCTTTGCCGAATTGGTACGAAACAGCCGTCTTGCTGTTCGCTGCCGGAAAGGTCGGTGCCATTACGGTCCCTTTCAACCCAGGTTACCGCTCATATGAAATTACATATATTTTAAGAAACGCCACCCCGAAGATTCTTTTTATTACGGATAAGTTTGCGGACAATATGTCGTATGAGGAGGCGTATCAGATAGTTCCCACCATAGTGGGGGTGAAATTCTCGGACGAACGCATTGATTGTCTGGAGGATTGGCTTCATGAAGAAGTGCTGGCTGTTCCGGAAGTGCCGATCGACCCGGCAGAGGATGTCTATCTGATCCTTTATACGTCTGGGACGACGGGAGATCCGAAAGGGGTTATGTTGACGCATCGTTCGTGCGTCATGTCAGGGAATGTCGGGGCGGATGGACTGCAATGCACGGAGAAAGATGTCTTTATCATTTCTGCCCCCTTATTCCATATCTTCGGCATTGCGATGAATTTATTCACCGCTACGGCAGCGGGGGCCCGGATGGTGCTGATCGAAAAGTATAATCCGAAATTGATCTTCGAAGTGACGGAGAAAGAAAAAGGAACCATCAAGCAAGCGGTGCCGACGATGTATTTGAAGGAGTTGGAATACGAGGATTTTGATAAATATGATCTATCTTCGCTACGGGCTGGCGTTGTGGCGGCTTCCCCGATTTCACCGGATAAAGTGAAAGAGATCCGGAAAAAGTTCAATATTAATCTGATCCAAGCATTTGGAACGTCGGAAACGGCTACAACGACAGTGGGCGCCTTGGATGATCCGGAAGAAAAGATCCTCAATACTCTAGGCCGTCCGATTAAAGGTGTAGAAATTAAAATTGTTGATGCCAACCGTGTAGAAATCCCGGCGGGCGAAGTCGGCGAAATTGCAATCCGCGGCGTGACGAATATGAAAGGATATTACAATATGCCGGAACAGACGGCTAAGGCGGTGGACCACGAAGGCTGGTACTATTCGGGCGACTTAGGTAAGGTGGATGAGGAAGGGTATCTCACTTTCGTGGGACGCCAAAAAGAATTGATCATCCGCGGCGGGTTCAATATTTATCCGCAGGAAATTGAAAACCTCATCATGCAGCATCCCGCAGTCGGTACCGCCATCGTAATCGGATTACCGGATAAAGTGCTCGGGGAAGTGGTATGCGCGGTCATTAAGTTATTGCCGAATGAAAGCTGTACCGAGCAGGAGATCCTGGACCATTTGAAAAGTAAGATTGCAACCTATAAGTTGCCGAACCATGTCCGGTTTACAGACGAGTTTCCACTGACGCCAAGTGGGAAAATCCAGAAGATGCGAGTGAAAGAACAGATTGTAAATGAAGGAAGCGTTCGCGTATAAGAGGAGGAACGAAAATGGCGATTGATTATAGATTTAAAGTGAGATGGGGCGACACCGATCCCGCGACGATTGTATTCTTTCCTAATTTCTATCGTTGGATGGACGAAGCCTCCCATGAATTTTTCGAAGAGATCGGTTATCCGACGTTGGAATTAATGGAAACCGAACAAGTGGCCATCCCATTGCTTGAATCGAAATGCAAATTCAATACACCGCTCCGTTTCAATGACGATGTCGTGGTGAAGACGGAAGTGGCAGAATTGCAAAAACGGATTTTCAAGCTGTCGCACCGATTCTACAGAGGAGAGACGTTCATCGCGGAAGGCTATACGCTGCGCGCCTGGACATCTTTCGAAGGGGAGACCCCGAAGGCCGTCCCGATTCCCGATGACGTCCGCGAGAAACTGGCGGCCCATCTGGAAGGGGTGGAGTCCAAATGACCACTGTCCTGAAGCATATTAATGATTTCATGAAAACGGATGAAAACGTCGATATCGTTTTCACGCCGGAAGACTTTACGGATGAGCATCTTATGATGAGGGATGCACTGAAAAAATACTTGGAAAACGACCTGCTCCCTGTTCTTCCTCAAATCGAACGACAGCAGTTTGAAGAGACGAAGAAAGCGGTGAAGAAAGCAGGGGATGTTGGCTTGCTCATGGCGGATATCGAGGAAGAAGACGGAGGCCTGGGCCTCGGGAAAATCACAGCGGCCATTATCAATGAAGACATTGCTCTTGGACGCTCGTTCTCTATCACATTCGGCGGCCAGACCGGCATCGGGGCATTGCCGATCGCCTATTTCGGCTGTGAAGAACAGAAGGAGAAATACTTGCCATGCTTGCTTTCGGGCGAGAAGATCGCGGCCTATGCGCTGACCGAACCTTCTTCCGGAACGGACGCGATGAGCTTGCGGACTACCGCCAAATTATCCGAAGACGGAACGCATTATATTTTGAACGGAGAAAAGCAATGGATTACTAATTCGGCGTTCGCTTCCATTTTTATCGTTTACGCCAAAGTGGATGCTGAGAAGATTACGGCCTTTATCGTTGAATCGGATTACGAAGGTGTATCCACCGGCGCGGAAGAGGATAAGATGGGCTTAAAAGGCTCTTCCACGCGCTCGCTAATTTTGGAGGATGTCGAAGTCCCAGTCGAAAACGTCATCGGCGAAATCGGCCGGGGCCATATTATCGCGTTCAATGTTTTGAACCTAGGCCGCCACAAGATCGCCTTGACGTCGCTCGGAACGGCGAAGCGAGCTCTGGAATTGGCCGTGACGTACGGAAACGAACGGAAGCAATTCAACCGTCCGTTAACCCAGTTCAATTTATTGAAAAACAAAATCGCCGACATGGCCATTCTCTCCTATGCGAACGAAAGCCAGCTATACCGTACCGCGGGCGCTATGAATCAAGCGTTCGAGCAGCGCAAAGAATCGGACGGCTCCTACGCCAAAACGATTGCACCGTTCGCTGTCCTCTGTTCCATCAACAAAGTGTTTTCTACGGAAGTGCTCGACTTTGTAGTGGACGAAGCGGTCCAAATCCACGGCGGCTACGGCTATATGGCCGAGTACGAAGTGGAAACCCTTTATCGGGATTCCCGCATCAATCGAATCTTCGAAGGAACCAATGAAATCAATCGGATTCTGATTGCTTCCACTTTATTCAATGAATACGAGAATACAGAGGAAACGGAATTCGGGTCAGACGGCATCCTGGCTGCTGAAAGACAAAAGCTGAAACTGTTCCGGAAGCTCTTCCATGAAATGGGGAAAGCCGTAAAAGCCGCCGGATTGGAACAGTTAAATGAAGAACAGGAAATTGCTGCATTTCTCGCAGATCTAGCGATTGCCATTTATGTAGCGGAAAGCATCATCTTGCGTACGGAAAAAGCGATTCATGCACAAGGTGAATTGAAAAGCGGACAAAAACTAGATTGCGCAAGAGTTTTCATTCACGAAAAGGCGCAGGAAATCGGAACCGCTACATTGAACATAATGAATTTCTTCAAAGATGGGGAGGTTTTCTCCAATATCGTCTCCCGTCTCATCACGAGCAGCCCGATCCATATCGTGGAAACGAAACGGCGCGTGGCAGATCGGGTCATCTCGGTGGAAAAGTATGTAGTGTAACTTGAATCAGCTAAATACGATTTGTAGATTCAAGTTATGTCTTCGGCGGATCTCAATGAAGGGGAAGCTTGATCATTTAATCTGGCCGCCATTACGCCGAGGCGTAACTGATAGAATAGGGGTGGAAACATGAGAGAAATAGTTGTCCTGCAAGGAGCGAGGACACCATTTGTAAAATTCATCGGAGCATTTAAGGATATTTCAGCGACCGACCTTGGCGCCATCGCGGCAAAAGGGGCTATTGAAAAGTCGGGTATCTCTGTGGAGGACATCGACCAAGTCGTGTTCGGAAATGCGCAGCAATCTTCTAAAGACGCGCACTATTTCGCCCGCCATGTCGGATTGAAAGCGGGAGCGAAGCAGGAAACCCCGGCACTGACCGTAAACCGCATTTGCGGGACGGGAGTCGAGGCGATTCTCACAGGCGCCCGCTATATTTTGACCGGCGAAGCGGAAGTCGTATTGGTCGGCGGGGCGGAAAGCATGACGAACACTCCGCATGTGCTGAAAGGTGCGCGTTCAGGCCATTCGCTCGGCGGCGCTCAAATGGAAGACTGGCTGTGGGATGGATTGTACGACACGTACGCAGATTGCACGATGGCGGAAACGGCTGAAAATTTGGCAGCCAAGTATAAAATCCCGCGAGAAGAAGTAGATCGGCATGCGCTGTCCAGCCAACAACGTGCCTATGCCGCGCGGGAAAAAGGGTATTTGGCAGAGGAGATTGTGCCAGTTGCGGTGAAGACGCGAAAAGGCATGGTAGACGTGACGGAAGATGATCATATCCGTGAAACGAGCATGGAGCAACTAGCCAAACTGCCTGCCCGGTTCGTCGAAGACGGTGTCGTCACCCCGGGAAATGCCAGCGGAATGGTGGATGGAGCGGCAGCGCTCGTCATCGCATCGAGGGAATATGCGGACGCGCACGGGTTAAAGCCAATCGCCCGCCTCGTTTCGTGGGATGTCGTCGGTGTGGAGCCGAAGTACATGGGCATCGGCCCGGTCCCGGCCATCCAAGGCGCGCTGAAAAAAGCGGATCTGACAATCGAGGACATGGATTTGATTGAAATCAATGAAGCCTTCTCTGCTCAATACTTGGCTTGCCAGAAGGAATTGGGCTTTGACTTGGACATCGGCAATGTCAACGGCGGCGCTGTCGCCATCGGCCACCCGCTCGCCGCAAGCGGAACACGGATCTCCTTAACTTTGATCAATGAATTGCGTCGCGGAAATAAAAAGTATGGTGCTGCCGCAGTCTGCATCGGTGGCGGACAAGGCATCGCCGCCATTTTCGAAGCATTGTGAGTGATTGAACCGTATCCTGGGCTGGGGTACGGTTTTTGCGGTGTGCCCGGCATGGGCTATAACTTGGTGGTGAAAGTCCACTACAGGCTTGGCAGTAGGAACTGTTAGCTTAAGGCAAGGGTGTCCACCGTGAGGTGGAATCTGAAGGAAGCCGGCGGCAAAATCCCGAACCGACGGACAGAAACTGCATATGAGGCTGAATTGGAACGGACGAGTTTGCCGTACAAAACAAAGTCCAATACTGCCCGAGTTCCATACAGTAAATGCAGCGGTTACATGGGAGGAAGGTTATAGCTCTTACCCGGGGAGGTCTTACAGGGGTTCCCGACAAGAGGGATGGAATATCCCACAGGAACAAACCGGTCAGTGATGGCAGGTTGAACTGTAAGAAGTCAGCAGAAGCCATAGTAGTCCATAAGGACGAAGGGCTGAACAATAATAATCCTGAAATGAAATGGAGGTAAAGACAGTGCAAAGACCACAGAAAACATCGGCAGATGGCTGGCCGCAAAGGGATAGGTTGGAAACCGAAGAATATGCGGGAGCGTGCAGTCCTGTCTTTACAGAAATGGAGCGACAGGATGGTATCGATTTGATTGATAAAGTAGTCGACATCAACAACCTCTTTAACGCTTGTAAGAAAGTGAAGGCAAATAAAGGGGCGCCGGGTGTCGATGAAATGACAGTAGATGAACTTTTAGGTCATGTAGCCAAATACCGAACCCAACTTATTAGAAAGCTGAAAGACGGTTCGTACGAACCACTGCCAGTAAAACGTGTTGAAATTCCAAAGTTAGATGGGTCAATGCGAAAACTCGGCATACCGTGTGTACGGGATCGAATGGTTCAACAAGCCATCTATCAGGTGATTGGTAAAATCATTGACCCTCATTTTTCGGAGAGGAGCTATGGTTTTCGTCCAAAACGGAATCAGCATCAAGCCATTAAGCAATCCATCACATATTATGAACAAGGTTATAGAGTGGTAGTCGATTGTGATTTAAAAAGCTACTTCGACACCATTAATCATCAGAAGCTGATGGAATATCTAAAAGAGTTCATAAACGACAAGATTGTCCTAAAGTTGATATGGAAGTTTCTAAAGAGTGGCATCCTTGAAGATGGACTTATCAGTCCAACAGAAGAAGGTGCTCCGCAAGGTGGCGTACTCTCCCCGATTCTTAGCAATGTCTATTTGAATCAATTAGATAGGGAACTTGAAAGACGGGGGCATAAATTCGTACGATTTGCGGATGATTTCTGCATATACGTGAAAAGCAGGCGAGCAGGGGAACGTGTTTTGGAAAGCATTACAAAGTTCCTTGAACATGATTTGAAGCTGACAGTGAACCAAGAAAAGAGCAAGGTGGGTTCTCCGGTCAAACTCAAGTTCCTCGGTTTCTGCCTCCATTCCACATCTAAAGGTGTGGGTTGTAGACCACATCACTCCGCAAAAAGTCGATTCAAATCAAAATTAAAGAAAATCACCAAACGGAATCGCCCGGGCCGCTTTGACGAGATTGCCAAAGAAATCAACCAAGTGACAATAGGTTGGATAAACTACTATGGAATTGGCTTTATGAAAAGTTTTATCAAATCCATGGCACAATGGCTGAACCATCGGTTACGTCAACTGATATGGAAACGTTGGAAGAAGATATGGACAAAATACCGTCAGTTACGAAGGCTGGGAATTTTACATGAAGAAGCTTGGAAAGTATCAAATTCCCGAAAGGGATATTGGAGAGTCTCCAAAAGCGAAACTCTACATAAAGCAATCAAAGCAGAAACGCTCACCAAGTGGGGTCTGAAAGACCTGAATCACTTGTATGAGCGTCGATACTTAAGTTATTGAACCGCCGTATACGGAACCGTACGTACGGTGGTGTGAGAGGTCGGGAGCTAATCACTCCCTCCTACTCGATTTGTGTTTAACGTTCCTTGGAGGGCGAGAGAGTGCTGATAATGTGATGGGAATCCTGATAAGTTGTGGGAAGTGCTGATAAGTTGTGAGGAATGCTGATAAGTTGGGAGGAATGCTGATAAGTTGTGTGGTATGCTGATAAGTTGTGAGGAGTGCTGATAAGTTGTGAGGAGTGCTGATAAGTTGTGAGGAGTGCTGATAAGTTGTGAGGAGTGCTGATAAGTTGTGAGGAATGCTGATAAGTCGCGAGGAATGCTGATAAGTTGTGAGAAGTGCTGATAAGTTGTGAGGAGCGCTGATAAGTTGTGAGGAGTGCTGATAAGTTGTGAGGAGTGCTGATAAATCGTGGGGAGTGCCGATAAGTTGCGGGGAGTGCTGATAAGTCTGGTTCTCTCGCTCATAACCCCGAGTCCCGCTCCCATAAATCCTCACCAAACGCCCCCACCCTTTCCTAATCTCATTTTCCTATTATTTTCAGACATATAGTATTGTAAACTAGATGTAGGAAGTGGAGAAGGGGTGAGAGGTTGAGGAATTATAGCAAGGAAGAGAATAGTTGGATGATGTATGACTGGGCGAACTCAGCATATTCCGTTATCATCACGACAGCGGTGTTTCCGCTGTATTACAAGTCGGTTGCAACGAATGCCGGGGTGGGCCTGGCCGATTCGACGGCTTATCTTGGATATACGGTCGCCATTGCGACGTTCATCTTGGCGATGATCGGGCCGATTTTGGGCACGATTGCCGATTACCAGGGGATGAAGAAGAAGTTTTTCCTCTTCTTTTTCGCGACGGGCACGATGGCGACAGCTTCGCTTGCCTTGGTCCCGACGGATAAGTGGCTGCCCCTGTTGATCATCTACACGTTGACCGCCGTCAGTTTCCATGGGGCGAATATTTTCTACGATGCGTTCCTGGTTGATGTGACAACCGAAAAGCGGATGAATATGATTTCTTCCCGCGGTTTCGGTCTCGGCTATATCGGGAGCACGATTCCGTTTATCATCAGCATCGCCATCATCATACTGGCGGGAGCCGGAACTATCCCGCTTTCCACATCGGCTGCGAGTCGGATCGCTTTCGTCATCACTGCGGTTTGGTGGCTCGTGTTCACCATTCCGATGGTAAGGCATGTACATCAAATCCATGCCATCGACCGGGAACCGCGTTTGTTGGCGGGCAGCTTCCGCCGGCTTGGGAATACGTTTAAAGAAATCCGCAATTATCGTGCTGTCTTTTTATTCTTGCTTGCATATTTTTTCTACATTGACGGTGTCGGAACGATCATTTCCATGTCAACGGCGTACGGAACGGATTTGGGGATCGGTTCGACGAGTCTACTGATCATTTTATTCGTCACGCAAGTGGTGGCCGCCCCGTTTGCGGTCCTCTATGGAAAATTGGCGCAGAGATTCACCGGAAAAAAGATGCTCTATGTAGGGATTTTCGTATATATGATTGTTTGTTTTTATGCGTTCTTTATGAAGACAACGCTTGATTTCTGGATATTGGCGATGTTGGTCGCTACATCCCAAGGGGGTATCCAGGCGCTAAGCCGGTCTTATTTTGCCAAGCTCGTGCCCAAAGAGAAATCCAATGAGTTTTTCGGGTTCTATAATATTTTCGGCAAATTCGCCTCGGTCATGGGGCCTTTACTTGTTGCAATGACCGCCCAATTGACGGGAAGTTCCGCATACGGCGTGTTCAGTCTCGTCATCCTCTTCATCATCGGAATCATTGTGCTGAAATTTGTCCCGGAACCGGCCGCCCAGATGGACGAAACCGTGTCGTAAGGTTTGTACCTGCGCCTTTCCATCTTCTATAATGAAGTGGAATCTGTGTAGGGAGAGGATCCATCTGATGGAGATGCTTAGTATAAATGGGTTGTTGGACGTCATTGGGGAATTGTTCTCGGATGAAATTTCAATCGCTGTTTCCAATAAGGAAGAGTATATTTATTATCGGTCCAGCAAGCGGATTGATTTGAAAATCAGGCCAGGCGACCCTGTGCGAGAAGGGACGATTGCCTACAAAGCGATCAAGGAGAAGCAGAAGGTGTCCGAATTCATCAATCGGGATGTATTCGGCGTGCCGTATCATGGGATGGCCGTACCGTTTCAACAGGATGGCGTGCTACAAGGGTGTGTGATGGCAATTTATCCGGCTTATACGGAAGGGAAATCGGTCATTACGGTGAAATCCCAAGATGGCTGGGTCCCTGTGCCTTTTGCCAAAGTGCAATATGTGGAAGTGAAAGACCGGAAAACATTTGTCGTATCCGATGAAATCGTCGGCATCCATAAGAATTCATTGCAAAGCTTCGAGTATTTGTTGCCGCGGGATTCTTTCGTGCGATGTCATCGCTCTTTCATCGTCAATGTCCATCATATTAAAGAGATTTACCCGGACACTCACTCCACGTTCGTCCTGTCGATGGAAGACGGCACTCGGATTCCGGTCAGCCAGTCGTATTCGAGCTATTTCCGCAAATTATTAGGTTTTTGAATGAACTGTTCTAAACACGGGAGTCGCTGTCTCAGGCTCCTTTTTTGCCGTTCAAGCCATGAAATCTCTTTTGTGAAAGCGATTTAGATAGAATTATCTAAATGAGATAAACGAAAGAGGAAGATAAAATGGATAAACAGCTAGAGCGTATCAAATGTAAGCCCTTACAAGATGTAGTCGTCACGCCTGGAGAGGCAGCTTCCTGGGTCAAGGACGGTATGACGTTGGCGTTAAGCGGTTTCACTCGTGCAGGCGATGCGAAGGCGGTTCCGATGGCATTGGTCGAACGTGCGGAAAATGAATCCTTTAAAGTGAACGTCTATACAGGCGCATCTCTTGGCTCTGATATCGATAAATTATTTGCGGAAGCGGGCATTGTTAACAAACGTCTCCCTTTTCAAGCTGACCCGACAATGCGCAAGAAGATCAACGAAGGCGCGCATTTATTTGTAGATCATCACCTGTCCCATACCGCGGAGTGGATTCGTTCCGAAGTGATCGATCCGATTGACTTTGCCATTCTGGAAGCGATTTCAATTACAGAAGACGGAATGATCATCCCGACAACGTCCGTCGGAAACTCGCTGACGTTTGCCCAACATGCCAAATCGATTATCGTGGAAATTAACTTGGCCCACTCTGAACTTTTGGAAGGCATCCATGATTTGTATGCACCGGGCAAGCAAGGGGAACGCGACCCGATTCCGTTGACAAAAGCGGATGATCGCATCGGCACGATTGGCATCCCGATTGACGTAGAGCGGGTGAAAGGGATCGTTTTCACGAACCAACTCGATTCTCCGTCCACGATTGTTCCGCCGGATGAGGAGACGGAAATCATGGCTGGCCACTTGCTGAACTTCCTCCGTTCGGAAATTCAGGCAGGCCGCTTGACTGAGAAATTGGCACCGCTTCAATCGGGAATCGGCTCCGTTGCGAATGCGGTTCTTCACGGCATGGTCCATTCAGAATTTGAGGAGTTGGAAGTTTACTCTGAAGTGTTGCAGGACGCAGTATTCGACTTGATAGATGCCGGAAAAGTACGTTTCGCTTCCTGCGCATCCATCACGCTATCTGAAGACAAAGCAAATCAGGTGTTCCACGACTTGGAAACGTACCGGGATAAACTCATCATGCGCCCGCAGGAGATTTCGAACCATCCGGAAATCATTCGGCGTCTTGGTTTGATTTCTATCAATACGGCATTGGAGTTGGATATTTACGGCAATGTCAACTCGACACATGTGTCCGGGACGAAAATGATGAATGGCATCGGCGGTTCCGGAGATTTTGCACGGAATGCCAGACTCGCGATTTTTGTTACGAAATCAATTGCCAAAGGCGGCGCGATTTCAAGCATTGTCCCGTTTGTCACACATGTGGATCACACAGAACATGACGTCGATGTCATTGTAACGGAACAAGGCTACGCCGATCTACGCGGGTTGGCTCCCCGGGAACGGGTGGAGTTGATCATCGAAAACTGCATGCACCCGATGTACCGCGAGCAAATGCGGACATATTATAATGAAGCGCTGCAACGAGGCGGCCATACACCGCACGTCATTGAAAAAGCATTCTCCTGGCATACCCATTTGGCAACCCACGGCACGATGCTTCAAAAAGTGGCGCAACCGGTGTGAATGAAATAGAAGAAAGCCGTCTGTTTTGTCATTTTGGCAAGATGGGCGGCTTTTTTATGGGTTTATACAATGGGAGAGTATGTTTTTTCTTGGGGTGTGTGAGTTTGCCTTCGAGGTGTGTCAGTTTCCCGGGGTTCCCCAGTGATCCATACTTATGTCTTTGTATCCCGAAGAAAATTCGGTATGGTGGAGGGAGAAGGAGGCGTTTTCCAATGAAAATCGCATTATTTGGGGCAACGGGCCGGGTCGGAGGCGAATGGTTGCGACTTGCCCTCGCTGACGGACATGAAGTAACAGCCCTTTCCCGGTCACCAGAAACATTGGCATCTCATGAACAGCTCCGGGTGATTGAAGGGGATGTCCGTCATTTTGAAGCTGTAAGCAGGGCCGTCGCTGGGGCGGAAGCCGTTTTCAGTGCACTAGGCACCGATCGGACGACGACTTTGACAGAAGCAACGCCCCACTTCATCCGGGCGATGGAGCAGTCGGGGGTCCGTCGGATTGTCACGATTGGGACAGCGGGTATCCTGCAAAGCCGAACAACCCCCGAATTGCTCCGTTACGAAGCGGGTGATTCCAATCGTCGGTTGACGTTCGCTGCCGAGGAACACCATAAAGCATTTGGGATGCTGCGACAATCGGGATTGGATTGGACAATCATCTGTCCAACCTATTTACCCGACGGTCCTGCCGCCGGAGCCTACCGTATTGAACGAGATTTCTTACCAGAAGAGGGCAAGGAAATCTCAGTCGACGACACTGCCCAATTTGCGTACACTGAATTAGTGGAGGGCGACCACATCGGCTATCGCGTCGGTATCGCCTACTGAATTCCTAGCTTAATTTGGAAAGGAACATCGTGGCGATTCCGAAATAGATAAGAAGGGATAAAATATCGTTGATGGTCGTAATCAAAGGGCCAGAAGCTACCGCCGGGTCGACTTTGAATTTATTCAAAATCAACGGGATGACGGTACCGGCAATCGTCCCGATAATCAATGTTGCCAACAGCGAGGAACCTACGACGAGGCCGAGCGTGAAGCTGTCCTGCCAGATATACGCAATGATCGAGATGACGACGCCGCAAGTGAGTCCAATGATAATGCCGACAATCAATTCTCGGAACAGGAGCTTCAATGATTTTTTCATATCGACATCCTCCGACACAAGGCCGCGTACGACGACGGCGAGCGATTGGGTCCCGGTGTTCCCGGTCATGCCGGCAATCATCGGCATGAAGAAAGCGAGTGCGACTACCGTTTCCAACGTCTCTTCAAATTTTGAGATGATGCTGCCTGACACCAAGCCGATAAAAAGAAGAAGAATGAGCCAAGGCAGCCTTCGTTTGGCCGCTACCAACGGTCTCGTTCGGAAATCGATTGATTTACCCGAAGCCAAAAGCATCTCAATATCTTCATTCGCTTCCCGTACGACGATATCCAGGACATTCTCGACGGTAATGGCGCCGAGCAGCACATTGTTTGAATCGACAACCGGCAGTGAATCGAAATCATACTTTCCGATTAACCGTGCGACATGCTCCTGCTTCATCAGCACATCGGCTTTCACGAGCTTCGTCGTCATGATATCGCTAATTTTCGCTTGGGGATCAGCCAAGATCAGATCCCGATAGGAGACGACACCGACGAGCTTCCGTCCCTCGTCGACGATATACAGGTAATTCAAGTATTTGGCGAGTTCCTGGAATTTTTTTAATTCCTGTTCCGCCTCTTCTACTGTCATTGTCGGGAACACCGCAAGATAGCGGCTGTTCATAACCCGCCCGGCCGTCTTCGGCGGATAATCCAGAATGTGCAGAATCTCTTCCATTTGCTCGCGTTTCATATGGGCAATCAACCGATCCACTTTGGAGTTGGAAAGACCAGAAAAAAGGAAAGCGAGCTCATTGCTCTGCATCAGTTCCAAAATATCGGTAGAGCGCTCGGGACCGATCATTTCCAGCACGCCCAATTGTTCGTCTTGATTCAAGTATTTTAGTAAGGAAGTCAACTCTTCAATTGTCAGGAATTCCAAAAACAATGGCCGCCGCTTTTTAGGCAAGTCTTTATACTGTTTGGCAATTTCATAGGGATCCAACTCTTTCAGAAGATCATGGAAGGTTTCTTTTTTCCCGTCCTTCAACACTTGTATGAGGGCGCGAGCTACTTCCACTTCATCCATTTTCGGCTCCATTGCATCCACCTCACTCAACTATTCAAAATGGTGACTCTCTCTCCTATTCCCCTAAATGTGCAGGAAGGAAACTATATAAAACGTACTAAAGAAGTGGACACTACCAGCCAACCGTTGCTTACCGTTCCAGGCGGACGCTTTCCGCGGGCACGGCTTCAATCTCCTCGTCGCTGCGCTCCTGCGGGGCTTTCAGCTCGTGCTGTTCCCGCTGGAGTCGCCGCCTTTCACTACAAGCAACTGGAGCCACCCATTACAAATCATTTGTTCGTTCTATATAGTTTCAGCATTGACTTGCCGGTTTCCCGGTTTTCTGAGAATTTTTCGTAGCCAGTTTGGGACTGAGCTCTGAAAGTTCGCGGGGTTGCCCTAACAGCTGGCGAAATAGCACTGAGAGTTTTCCCGCGTCCTTATAGTTTGGGACCGGGGTCTGACAGTTCGTAGGATTGCCCTTACAGTTGGTGGAATAGCCCTGAGAGTTTCTCCGCGCCCTTACAGTTTGAAGCTGGGCCCTCACAGTTCGTGATATTGCCCTTACAGTTAGCGGAATAGCCATGAGAGTTCCCCCCGTGCCCTTACAGTTTGACGCTGAGCCCTGACAGTTCAACGAATTGTCCTTACAGCTGGCGAAATAGCCCTGAGAGTTTTTTCGCGTCCTTATAGTTTGGGACCGGGGTCTGACAGTTCGTAGGATTGCCCTTACAGCTGGCAAAATAGCCCTGAGAGTTTCTTCGCGCCCATACAGTTTGGGACTGGGCCCTGACAGTTTCAGGCTAAGCTCTCACAGTTCCATAAATAAGAATGACCCACCCCACTATCGGGGCAGGTCACTTGATGTGCTATCGTTTCGGTGCATAATTCAACATCTTGAACATCGTTTCCAATTCCGCGTCCGTCAAGTCACGCCATTGGCCAACAGGTAAGTCGCCGAGATGGATATTAAGAATGCGGGTTCGCTTCAGTTTTTGCACATGGTAGCCGAGCGCGGCGCACATGCGGCGGATTTGGCGGTTGAGTCCTTGCGTCAGCGTAATATTAAACGTGCGGGGGCCGAGTTTTTTCACTTTGCAAGGTTTGGTCGTCGTGCCGAGGATTTTGACGCCTGACTCCATTTTCCCAATGAAATCCGAAGTGATGGCGTGATCCACGGTGACGATATATTCCTTCTCATGCCCATGTTCCTCGCGCAGAATTTCATTGACGATATCGCCGTCGTTCGTTAGCAGCAGAAGGCCCTCGGAATCTTTGTCGAGTCGGCCAATGTGGAAAATCCGCAGTGGATGGTTGATGAAGTCGACGACATTGCCTTGAATATGCCGCTCGGTCGTGCTTGTGATGCCGACGGGTTTATTCAACGCGATATATACGAGTTGTTCTTCCGTCTGGACGGGTTTCCCATCTACGTAAACTTCATCGCTGGGTTCCACACGGCTGCCGAGTTCGGCCGGCTGTCCGTTAATAGTTACACGGCCGTCCTCGATCCACTTGTCTGCACCCCGGCGGGAAACGATGCCCGCTTCGCTTAGGAATTTATTGATTCGCATGCCTGTCATCCTATCTATGAAGGTTTTCTTCATTGTACCGACAGTTACTCATTTTTTCAAAAATAGGCAAGGAGTTGTCCCAAAGCCCGGAAAATCACCAGAAAGGGCTCACTTCCCGCGGAGTCTCGCCGTTTTTGGCGATTTTCCGAGATGTATCCTACAAAGAACAGGCTTCAGAAAATTGATACACTTTTCTAAAGCCTGTTTCTAATTATCTAGACAGCCTCAATTCAATTAAAATTACTCATGGCCGTAGTAATCACAAACAACATGAGCTACGGATTTTGCTGATACAAGTAGTGCCTCTTCATCAATATCAAATTTAGGATGGTGGTTCAGATACGGTTTGACAACCCCTTTCGGTTGGCAGCCGATAATATAGAAAGTTCCCGGTATTTTTTGAGTGTAATAGGATAAGTCTTCAGAGCCGGAATTGATCGGAATCTCCGTAATCTCGTGAATGACCGGATCATTTGCCTGTTCTAGAATGGAGACGACTTTCGCTGTCACCGTCGGATCATTGTATAAGGGTGGATAATCCGGAACATACGTGAGCTCGCAGTGGACGTCGAATTCCAATTCAATTCCATTTGTAATTCGGTGGATTTCCTCGGCAATGATCTTCTGGCTGTCTTCCGTCATATATCGGACATCCCCTTCCAGTTCAACACTATGCTTGATAACGTTAAATGCTCCTTTTCCGTCGAATGAACCGATTGTAACGACTCCCATTTCATATGGATTTAATCGACGACTAATAATAGTTTGGATTGCGGTGACGAAATAAGCGCCTGCTACAATCGGGTCATTCGCTTGATGCGGGGATGATCCATGGCCTCCCTTGCCTTTGATGGCCAGCTTGAAGTAGGTCCTGCCCACCATGGAGAAACCGCTTCGGTAGCCAATTACCCCTGTCGGTAAATTCGGCATTAAATGCGTGCCGAAGACAGCGTCCAAATCATCGAGGACTCCAGATTCCACAATGCTTTTCGCGCCACCTGGAGGTGTTTCTTCTGCATGTTATTTCAAGATGGAATCGGGAGACTTTTTAAATCTGAAGAAGAAGTTGAAAGGGGAATGCGCCGCAACAATATATCGGAAACAAACTATGTATCTTTAACTACATCATCACATCCTGGCTTCCCCAGTTCCTTCATTGCCGTTCCTATTTCGATAGCGGAGAAAAGAATCGGTGTAATGACTGTCCATCAATGGCGTGGAAAACAACCGTTCGATGAACATGACCTCCTGTTACTGCAAGGATTTGCCGAGCAAGCAGCTGGAAGAACGGAACTTCCAGCTTCAAAAAAGGTATGAAGTCCATGAAGCACTGACCAATATCTCACTGGAGAATAAGGGTCTGGAAACGATTATTCGTGAATTCAATCAGATGATATCCAGGCCCGTCTTTTTTTACAATGTCATTGATAATTTGTTTTATTTTGCCTACCCAAGCCAAGCATCCGATTTTACGACGGAAGAATTAAAAAAAATGTTCGCGGCCAACCGGAAACCCCAATATGTGGAGAAGGGCGTGTCCTCACTTGAAACGTATTATCTGCTTCCCATTCACAATGGGAGTGTTTTCCTTGGATGTTTCATTATCCCGACAAATGGTGTCATTTCTGAATCGGACCGCATGATATTGGAACAAGGAAGTTCGATCATTGCCATGGAATTAATAAAAAAGCAGACCGTGACAGAATACTTTTATAAAAAAACATATGAACAGTTTCGGGAATTGCTTTCACATAGAATCGCGGAACATTTACAAAGCTTTGGAAGCCGGATGGGGGTTGATATCAATTCCTATTGGTATATGGCCATCATTGAAATCCCCAGCTACAATGATTTACAGCAACTTGAAATTGAAATACATCAACTGGTCCTGAAAATACAAAAAGAATTGCGCTCACAAGGAAAAATGATCTTTGGGATCCAAAATCGGGTATTCATCCTTTCTCCATTACCAGAACCTGATGCACTGGATACAGTGCAGGAAACGTTGGCGACTATACAAGAACAATGGGTGAAGGGCAAAAACTCCCCATTCCTTGGAGGAATCAGTGCCGTTTATAAAGGATTAGAGAACGTTGGAAAATGTTACGACGAAGCCGAAGATACGATAAACTACTTGTCCGGACACAATCGATTTGAGTTAATGCAATATGAAAACATAGGCTTGAACCGTTTGTTTTTGCATCAACAACCGCATATAATCGAGCAATTTATCAATGAAGTTTTTTTCCCATTATCTCATGAAGCGAATAGCGAGTTGGAAAGAACGATTCTTGTGTATATGAAAACAAACCGTTCTGCAAGAGAAGCGGCCAAAAAGCTTCACATTCATCCCAACACTCTTTACCAACGCATTAAAAAAATTGAGGATTTGTTACAGATTGACTTGGATAACAGCGATGACATTCTGAAGATTCATTTAGCTTGTTATTTGAAGTTGTCCAAGTCATTTTTATGAATTCTCTTTGCGAACAAGGAGCTAGTTACAGGTCGGTGTCACATATAGGACTTATTGGCATAGATTTTGCTTGGATTTTAGGTAAGAATAGAAAAATTTATTAAATTGTATGGAGGTGGAGTATGGGGATTACAGAAATTATGGACTCTATTTATAAAATAACATTGCCCTCTGTTTATAACGCAGCAGTCAATTGTTATTTAATAGAGCATGAAAATTCTTATGTACTTATAGATACAGGCGAAAATAATGATGAAACTAAAAGATTTTGGGAAGAATTCCTGCCAACATTGGAAAAACCAATTTCTCATATTTTATTAACACATATCCATACAGATCACGCCGGTTGTTGTCACTTTTTGTTACAGAAAGCAGGTCCAAAAATCATCGCTTCCTCGAAAAGTAAGGAAAAGCTTAAAACCATGAAAACAGATCCTACAAATGTCGGTTTGATAGAAACTGCCATGCGATATGGCTATACGTATCCTTATTCTCCGAAAACGCTTATAAATGAACAAGAAGCCTATGACTTTGAGATTGATGAGACTGTTGAAGATGGCGATATTCTCCAGATTGGCTCCTTAAAATTTCAAGCAATTGCAACGCCGGGTCACGCAGTCGATCAATTTTGCTTCTATGAACAAAATAGGCAAGTGCTATTCGCAAGTGATCATCTAATTCAAGATTTCAGTCCGCTTCTAATAGTTGAAAATATTCAATTCAATCCACTTGAAAACTACCTTCGATCGCTGAAAAAAGTTAAATATATTCCATGTAAATTAGCTGTATCGGGTCATGGCGACGTCATTGAAGATACTGTTGATTTAATCAAAAGCATTGAGACGAGACATGTAGAGAGGCTTCATCAATTTAAAGAACTGCTCATACAGAAACCACATACGTTTGAGCAAATAATTCAGTTTCTCTATAAAAAAGATATTACAAAGTCTTCTCCGCAAATTATGCAAACATTGAGCTACTTAAACTATCTTTTAGAGGAGGGGAGTTTGCAAATAATAAACAATAAGGATGGAATCGCACTCCAAATAAATCATATATAAACATTGTTAATTAAATGAAGAACTCCCTCAACACAACTTGCCATTAAGCAACTAACGTTGAGGGAGTTATATTTTTTATTTGCTTTTGTACGGAATACTGGGTGTGTTACTACATGATGAATTTATTACTAGCTGTGCGTTAGGCTCGGATGGTCATTACAATTTATAAATATAAACGTTTATTAGAATTTGGGATATTTAGTTCTTTACGATATTTTGTGACAGTCCTTCTCGATATTTGAATCCCTTTTTGGAGTAACCCTTCCGTTAATTGCTGATCGGATAACGGAGAATCTTTATATTCCTTAGATACCAATTCTTGTATGTGTTGTTTTATCTGAGATACTGAGTCCGTTTTCCCGAAGCCATTCGTAAGGCCTTTTGTAAACAATGAACGGAAGGGGAAGATACCAAGAGGAGTATGAATATACTTTCCTCGGATAGCCCTACTAATAGTTGATTCGTGTAGCTCGAGGGCGTCTGCCATATCTTTGAGCCGCATTGGTGTAAGCGCTGTCATTCCGTGTTCAAAAAAGTTCGGCTGCAATTCGAGCAATAAACGAGTCAAGCTGTAGATTGTTTTATCCCTTTGTTCAATGCCCTGCATGAGTAACATAAGGTCCTTTAAACAATTTTGATAGTAATTTTTATACTCCGGGTTTGTTTTTAACAAATCCGCATAAACCTCATTAATTTCAATCTTGGAGCGGGAATTGGTATTCAATTCTATAACCCATTCATTATGTACCTTTTTGACATACACATCGGGTATTACATAAGTCGGACCAACCGCACGTTCGTTGATCGAAGGAGGGTTTAGGCTGCGTATATAGTCCAACGTTTCTTTGACCTGTTGGATGGAGGCTTTATAAGTTGTGCTTAAAAACTTGATCGATAGATCTGCAACTTCAGACAAATGTTGCTCTACAAATGTTTGTGCCAGCGGCGGAGCATTTACATCGTTCTTAATTTGGATTACTAAATATTCCTGTATATTTCGTGCTCCGACTCCAATTGGTTCGAACGTCTGGAGCAGATGCAACATCCGTTCCACTAGTCCCGCTTCTTTGCCCAATTGATTTGCGATGTCGAAAATATTCTCAGATAAAAAGTATCTTTCATCCAGATGATGAATGAGGTACTTAATAACTCTGATTTCGGTTTTACATAAGTTACTATCCAAAGGAATTTGTTCGAGTAAAAAATTTTCAATAGGCTCTTTCTGCGGTAATGCTGTCTGGATCCTGTCAAAGTATTGGTCCTGCTGTTTTGGAATCGTCGGATTGCTTTTTTGAATGGTCGAGAAATCGACTATATTATTCATATGTTTCAACTGGGGTTCTATCACATTTAAGAGTGGATTCTCATTTGCTTTCTCATAAATATGCTTTTCCAGTTCGTAGTCTGAAAACTGTAAAATCTCAAGATGCTGAATCAAATCGACTGTTAACGTTTGTGTTAATTGAGTTGTAACCTGCATGCTTAAATTCATTTCCCGTTCCCTCATTTCTCAACTGTTTTACCTATCCCCAATCCATGAACTGTTAGCAAAGAGCGATAATTATTCGAATTTCTTCCTCTCCCTTGCGGAATTATGACAAGTTCGTGGCAGAAAACTCTGTTGCAAGCAATCTTACTATCCTTTCTCGGAAAAATCTACTAATAATTAAATATTTTCTGTTTGTTACGTATATTTGGTATGAAAGTTGCTTGGGGTTTGGTAGAGGGTTCTACTTAATTCTGAAGCAACTAAGGAGGTATTTCATGAATCGTATACCAGATATTCAAACAACTTTTACCGGAATGGTGATTAGGGGCAATCAAGTGGGAAGGACATTAGGTTTTCCGACTGCAAATCTGTCCTTGCAATCGAAGGCTAACTTTCCTGCCCTTAATGGCGTATATAGTGTATTTGTCAAATACCAAGATGAGCAATTTATGGGTGTGATGAACGTTGGCGTAAAGCCCACATTTGAAAGCGAAATGCGGGAAAAAATATTTGAGGTGCATATTTTTGATTTCAATAAAACAATTTATGATGAAATGCTGGAAGTGGAGGTCTGCCAATTTATACGTAATGAACAAAAGTTCGGCTCAATCAAAACTATGATTCGTCAGCTCAATAAAGACTGTTCAACCGCCAAAGAGTATCTGAATGAGTTGAGAGATAAAACGAAGAAGCTCAAACAGTATCCTTCTTCCTTGCAAGATAAGAAGCACGAAATGATTATTCATATGCCGGATCTCGAATTTGCCCGATTTTGTGATGAAACATACGGGGTCAACCGTGGCATTTATAACACGGTCGACAAATGGTTTGCCGATCATCAAGTGAGCAATATTGTAAAGCGGCGTGAATCCATATTGCATTTTTTGGATTGGGTCACCTTCTATTTTCCCGAAGCCAAAAGGGTGAAATTCGGATCGAAAGGGTTATCCGAGCAGCTGGAGCACTTTTTGTACAATGTTCGAAACAAAGCACTGGCATGAGAATTGCTCTGTGCAAGAAGAAGGGAGGGATTAAATGACTTGCTTGGCTCTATTGCTGGAAAGCTTGTACGAGCCATATTGTCTGATAGGAAAGATAAACAGGAAGGGACAACCGCTTTCATTGAAAAACGGGTTCCACAGTTCTAAGGACAATTATCTTTCGTCTCAATATGAAACGTTGATTTTCATTTTGAAACAAATTAATGCAGAAGAGAATATATTCGAAAGACGGGGGAAGGAATTACTTATGAAAAAAATCAGTGTTATTGGCGCGGGGGTAATGGGACGGGGCATTGCTTACACAGCTGCTCTTCATCAATTTGATGTCATCCTGCATGATATCCATGAAAGTTCATTGGAAAATGCTATGAAGCAAATGGAAGTCGATTTGGAAAAGGCGATTCAAAGGGGTTATGCAAAGGAGACGGATAGACAATCGTTAAAGCGCATTTCCTTGACGACGGATTTAGAAGTTGCCGGTAAAAATGCCGATTTGGTTATCGAGGCTGTTTTGGAGGATATGACATTGAAAATTGATGTCTTTCAGAAGCTGGATGAAATCTGCCCGGTACATACTGTTCTAGCGACCAACACTTCAACGATGAGCCCGACGGAAATCGGAGCGCAGACAAAGCGCGCTCCCCAAACAATTGCAATGCACTTTTTTAATCCTGTGCCTCGGATGAAACTAGTGGAGATTGTGAGAGGGCTGGACACATCTGATGAAACATATGAAATCGTTAAAGAAGTTGCGTTGCAAATGAACAAGGAAGTGATCGAAGTAAATGAGTTTCCCGGTTTTGTCACAAGCCGGATGAACTGCATGATCGGGAATGAAGCCATGAATATGTTGATGGAAGGGGTAGCCTCCGCTGAAGATATCGATAAGGCTTTGAAACTTGGCTTGAACCATCCGATGGGTCCGCTCGAGCTGGCAGATTTGGTAGGGCTCGACTCTCGTCTGCGCAATATGGAGTATTTATATGAAACGCTAGGAGAGAAGTATCGCCCTTGTCCGCTTCTCATTAAATATGTGAAATCAGGTAGACTGGGAAGGAAATCGGGGCAAGGATTTTATGACTATAGCAAGCAGGAGGAACATGTATGAGACAGGCAGTCATTCTTGATTCAGTCCGAACCGCTATTGGGAGATTGGGCGGAGCCTTGAAGACAGTGGAGGCTGATTACTTAGGTGCTGATGTCATCGGTGAAATTCTCCGCCGTACTAATATGGATGCGAATTTAATTGATGAAGTGATATTGGGCCAAGGGAAGCAAAGTACGGATACTCCAAACTTGGCCCGTGTGGCATCCCTTCGTGCCAAACTACCGCTCGAAATCCCGGGTTATACGGTGCATCGTCAGTGCGGTTCCGGAATTCAGGCTATCAATAATGCGGCACAGCAAATTCAAACAGGTCTTGCGGACTTTATTGTTGCAGGCGGAGTGGAAAGTATGAGCACAGCCCCTTACTATATCCGAAATGCGCGGTACGGTTATGGGGCGGGCAATGGTTTGCTGCTAGATCCAAATACGGAAAGCCAGCCCCGTTCTCAGCCGATTGACCAATATGGCTCGTTCACGATGGGTGAGACCGCAGAGAACCTAGCGGAAAAATATAATATATCCAGAGAAGAGCAAGATGAATTCGCACACCGCAGCCAGCAGTTAGCGCAAGAAGCGATCAGCGGTGGAAAATTCAAAGATGAAATTATGGATATTGAAGTGAAGGAGCGCAAATCGTCGACACGGTTCAATGTGGATGAACACCCGCGTCTGTCTTCGCCGGACCAATTGGCAAAGCTCAAGCCTGTTTTCAGAAAAGATGGAACCGTCACAGCAGGAAACAGCAGTGGACGGAATGATGGGGCGTCCGCAGTGATTGTTGCATCAGAAGATGCGGCGTTACAGCATGGTTTCAAGCCGAAAGCCCGTATCATTGCGCAGGCTGCAGCGGGTGTATCTCCCGATATTATGGGAATCGGCCCTGTTCCCGCAACGGCAAAGGCATTGAAACAGGTCGGCTTGTCACTCCGAGATATCGGCTTAATCGAATTAAATGAAGCATTTGCAGCGCAATCTTTAGCGGTTGTGAAGGAGTGGGATATCCCGCTCGATCGCATCAATGTCAATGGTGGTGCGATTGCGCTCGGACACCCGATCGGAGCGACAGGAGCTATTTTAATGACGAAGCTGTTGCATGAGATGGAACGCCGGGGAGAACGGTATGGACTTGTATCGCTCTGCATTGCAGGCGGTTTGGGAATTACAACAATTGTTGAAAACTTACAAGTTTAATAATAGTGAGGAGAGAAGTATCGTGAATATTTATGTTTTGCTTAAGCGCACTTTTGATACCGAGGAAAAAATCGATATTCAACAAGGGAAAATCCGCGATGATGGAGCTGAATTTATCATCAATCCGTACGACGAATATGCAATTGAAGAAGCTATTTTATTGCGGGATCAGCATGGCGGAAATGTAACCGTTCTTACCGTGGGTGAGGAAGAGGCGGAGAAGCAGTTGCGTACTGCATTGGCGATGGGGGCAGATGAAGGCATGCTCATTAGCGATGAGGACCTAGAGGAAGGAGATGCGTGGACGACTGCTTCCATTATCGCAAAATATTTAAAAGATAAAGAGCCGACGATCATTCTGGCCGGCAACATGGCGATTGACGGTGGATCCGGACAAGTCGGCGCTTTAGTCGGGGAATTGCTGAATATCAGCGTTGTCACGACAATTACAAAGCTATCTATTGACAATGGGATTGCAACAGTGGAACGCGACGTAGAAGGCGATCATGAAATTGTCGAAGTGGCATTGCCTATATTGGTGACTTGTCAGCAAGGCTTGAATGAACCACGATATCCATCATTGCCCGGCATTATGAAGGCAAAAAAGAAACCGCTGGAAACTTTGGAGCTTGATGATCTGGATATGGAAGACATCGAGAGCATGACAGAAGTTACGGAAGTCTTTTTGCCAAGCGCAAAAGCAGCGGGCCGGATTTTGGAAGGTGAAGTGAATGAGCAGGTAAAAGAATTGGCAACTATTTTACGGACAGAAGCAAAAGTACTTTAAGGAGCTGACAAAAAGATGAGCAAAATTTTAATAGTTGGAGAGTACCGTGAAAATGAATTGCGCAATGTTTCTCTCGAAGCCATTGCTGCCGCAAAACAATGGAATCCTGACAGTGAGGCAGTGGCAGTTCTATTGGGGAATGGAGTCCAAGAACACGCACAAAAAATGATTCAGCATGGAGCGGACCGCGCAATTTTACTTGAAAGTCCCAACCTTTCCCACATAACGGCAGAGGCCTATACGCAGGCGCTATTACAAGCTATCGAATCCGAACAGCCGACTGCCGTCATCCTAGGTCATACATCTCTTGGCAAGGATATAGCACCGAGACTAGCCGGTCGCTTAAACGCAGGCTTGCTCTCTGATGTGACAAAAATTGAAGGACAGGGCAATGAGGCGCAATTTGTACGGCCGATTTACTCTGGAAAAGCATTTGAGAGGCGAAAAGCAAAAACGGAAAAAGTGTTCGTTACGATTCGTCCTAATAATATTGAATCGCTTCCTATAAATGCTTCCCGTTCTGGTGATATTACGACGCAAGCTGTTGAGCTGACAGATTTGCGCGTCCTCATTAAAGAGGTTGTGCGGAAAGCGACAATGGGAGTAGATTTATCGGAAGCGAAGGTGGTCGTATCGGGAGGACGTGGGGTCAAGGGTACTGAAGGATTTGAGTTGCTGCAGCAATTGGCGGACGTATTTGGAGGAGCTGTCGGTGCTTCCCGGGGAGCTTGCGATGCGGATTATTGTGATTATGCATTGCAAATTGGACAGACGGGCAAAGTGGTCACCCCGGATCTCTATATCGCGTGCGGCATTTCAGGAGCCATCCAGCATGTTGCCGGAATGTCCAATTCCAAGATTATCGTAGCCATTAACAAAGATCCGGAAGCGAACATTTTCTCCATTGCGGATTATGGTATTGTAGGCGATCTCTTTGAAGTTGTTCCGCTTTTAATTGAAGAGTTTAGCAGTATTGCAGTTTCCTAAGGAACGGGGTAGCCAGCTATGGTTACCCTTTGGAGGCCTAATGTAAGGAGGAAGACAAATGATGGGTGGCAGTTGGACCATAAAAGATCACATGATCCGAGTAGAAAATCCCGCCACAGGCGAGTTGGTGGCGGAAGTCAGCAAAGGGCAGAAAGAGGATGCATTCGCAGCACTGGAAAGTGCCAAGGCGACATTCCCTTCCTGGTCTAAGACAACCGGTCTGGAGCGTTCCCGGATTTTGGAAAAGGTGGCCCATCGGATAGAGGAAGACAAGGATCGGCTGGCCCAACTGATTACGAAAGAGATGGGAAAGCCTTTAGCAAACTCTTACTATGAGGTGGAAAGTTCGGCATCGTATTTCAAATGGTTTGCAGAAGAAGCGCGCCGGATATACGGCGAGCAAATACCGAGTTCAGCTAAGAACAAGCGGTTGCTCGCTATTAAACAGCCGATAGGAGTAGTGGCTGCCATCACTCCGTGGAATTTCCCACTGCAGATACTAAGTCGGAAATTGGCTCCCGCCTTGGCGGCTGGTTGTGCATGTCTGATCCGCCCTTCCAATCAGGCTCCGTTAAGTGCTTTGGAATTGATGAAAATCTTCGAAGAAAGCGGGATGCCGAATGGAGTTGTTAATATCGTCATCGGAGAAGCTGAAGAAATTACCGATGTCTGGCTATCCAGCCCGGAAGTGAAAAAAATTTCATTTACCGGTTCAACAGAAGTTGGCATTGAGCTAATCAAAAAATCGGCAGATACGGTGAAAAAAGTATCGATGGAATTAGGAGGGCATGCCCCTTTTATCGTTTTTGAAGATGCAGACTTGGAGCTGGCGGTCGAGGGGGCGGTCAATATTAAGTTTAGTTCGTCCGGGCAGCAATGTGTATGCGCGAACCGCATTTACGTACATGCCAGCGTTTATGATGAGTTTGTCTCACGGTTCACTGAAAAGGTAAAGCAACTACCTGTTGGAAACGGAGAGGATATGCGGAACCGGGTAGGTCCACTCATTAACCAACGTGCGCTTGTGAAAATGGAAGAACAAGTACTGGATGCGGTTGAAAAAGGAGCTGTTCTACTATGTGGAGGCAAAAGATGTACGGAAGACCATTTAAAGGAAGGTAACTTTTACGAACCGACTGTCCTAAGTGAAGTCAATGATACGATGCTGATTACTAAGGAAGAAACTTTCGGACCGATTGCTCCGATCATGAAATTTGAAGAAGAAGAGGAAGTGCTCTACCGGGCCAATAATACCAACTTCGGACTCGCGGCTTATTTCTATACAAATGACTTATCGCGCTCACATCGGGTTTTTGAAGCGCTGGAATATGGAATTGTTGGCATTAATGATGCCTCCCCTTTTACTGTGCAGGCGCCATTCGGCGGGTGGAAATTAAGCGGGCTGGGAATCGAAGGCGCGCATGGGATTGATGAATATCTGGAAACGAAAGTGGGATCGTTTTTGATGTCCATCTGATTAAATTCACTAAGTAATCGTTTCTTACATAGAACGATTCGTTTCAAAAATGGAACATTAGTTATTTGTAGTAATCCATGATTAACCCTAAGACCATTGAAGAATTTAGGACACAAGTCAACAAGCGTCTATTAATAGGTGAAATTAGTAAGAATTGAAGATAAAAATTTAAAAATAGGCCATGGAACACTTGTGAAGCAGTATATTATCGAACGAATTTAAATTTTACAGAAAAGATACTTGTTTGGTATCTAAGTTGCTTGTAAGTGAAGAAGAGTTTAATTTCTCTAATAAATTGAATTCTATTAAATATTTTAAAAGGAGATGGACAAAATGGCTGAACTAGGAAAAGATATGACATTCGGGTTGTTTTTCTTAAACTCAGTACCCCCTAATAAAACCGATGCGGAAGAACTACGAGATGGATTGGAACAAATCAAGCTTGCTGATGAATTAGGTTATCATTCTGTATGGGTAGCTGAGCACAATGCCAGAGCATATGGGGTGGTCAGTTCGACATCTGTCTATTTATCTGCCGCGGCAGCAACAACCAAAAAAATCAAATTGGGATCGGCCGTTACACGCTTGCCTCTTCATCATCCACTCCAGGTGGCTGAAAATATGAATCTCGTCGATGTCATTAGTGATGGACGACTCTATTTGGGGGTCGGAAAAGGGTACGACAAACTAGAGTTCGACGCTTATAATATCGATTTTGAAGAACGCCATGATCGTTACTTGGAGTCTCTTGATATTTTAACAACGGCGTTGCAAACAGAAAAGGTTTCGTACTCAGGAAAATTCTATAACATTGAAAACATCCCGGTGTACCCGCGACCGGTTCAAAAAGACGGCCCGCCGATTTTTGTGATGGTATCCTCCAATGATGCGTCGATGGTCAATGCGGCTAAGCAAGGGCATTCCTTCGTACTGGGAGGCATCACAAACGAGGACACGAACCACAAGATCAAATTGTATCGTGAAGAGGCCCTTTCCTCGGGCTTGACACAAGAATATGTTGAGGAAGCAGTCGCACGTTCCGGCAAGCTCTTGTTCTGCTATGTGGCCGAAACTACGGAACAGGCTCAGGAAGAATACCGCCAGGGACTGGAATGGTATATGAGCGAACGTGACAACCGCCCAACGTTCGGCGTCATTAGCCGGGAACGCAATGTCGATTATGACCGTTTCCTTCAATCCGAAAATACTCTGGTTGGTTCTCCGGAAAAAGTAATCGAGGATATTAAGCGTTACAAGGAAGAAACGGGCCTTAACAATATCATTTTGTGGATGAACATCGGGGGACAACCGCAACATCAAGTTCTTAAATCTATGGAACTGTTTTCTGAAAAAGTAATGCCTTACTTTGATAGTGTCAAAATCAAGTGATTTATGCCGTCAATTGGGTCAAGTAGAGAAAACCGCTGTAGATAGAAAAACAATGGATCCTTCGGTCACTAACAAATTCGTATAAAGGAGATGAAGAAATGAAAAAGAAAAATCTTGTGTTCTTACTTGTTTTGACCTTGTTTGGTGTACTGATGGCAGCGTGTGGCGGAGGGGACGATGCTCCTAATGCTTCAGCGGATAGCAGCAAGACTTATGAATTTGATTTGAATGTCTCCGCATCGGCATCCAGTACATTTGTCAAGGAAGTGGCAGAGCCGTGGGCGGAATATGTCGAAGAAAAATCGGACGGCCGATTGAAAGTGAATGTATATTCTGGTGCGGCATTGGGATCATTTAGCACAAGTTATGCGGATATTAAAGGGAATGTATATGAATCAGGCTTCATCATTCCAGGCTTATTTACAGATACTGATCTATTCCCTCTTACAATTGGTGATATCCCGTTTCTATTGCAATCACCCGAAGTTGCGGAGAAAGTCCTAACGGAATATATAAATGAACATGTAACAGAAATCTCAGATGACGTGACCTTCATCAGTGTTACTTCTACAGATGCCTTCCAAATATTTGGGAAAGAACCGATGAAAAAAGCATCCGATCTTAAACACAATAAAATTTCCGATACGGTTGCTGGTCGAATCGAATTGTTCAAAACTTTGGGGGCTACGCCGGTATCCATGACAAACACGGAATTGTACGAGTCGCTTGAACGTGGTATTACAGACTTATCCGTCTACACAGCAGTAGGTGCACTTGGTTATAAATTTGACGAAGTGACGAATTGGATGACTAAAGTGGACCTGGCTGTCAGCGTATTGCCGTTCTTTGTCAGCACGGAGTTTTTAGATTCACTGCCTGAAGACCTACGAGACCAATTCATTACCGATATTGGGCCGAAATATACTCAGCTGGCAACGGAAGTCTATACAAATGATGCAGAAGCTAGCATAGCCAAATATGAAGAGCTTGTTTCAGATCGGAATGGAGGCGTTTACATTCCAACGGAAGAAGAGTTGAAGGAATGGAAAGCGCCGATCAAGAAGCAAATGGACGATTGGGTAGCGGAAGCGAATAAGCGTGGTTACGACGGACAAGCCATGATGGATACGTACGTAGAATTACTGAAGAACGAAGGGGTCATAGTTCCGGAATAAGAAACACTCGGCAAAAGTGCATAATGGATATGCACTTTTGCTTCCTATAAAAGGGGGGAGAGAATATGACAATCATTAATAGATTCATCAAGGGACTTGCATTCATCAATGCATACATAGCGTATGGGGCCTTACTCTTCATGATGGCTTTTGTCGGACTTGCAGCAATTTCTAGGGCGTTCAACCATCCAATTATCGGGGATATGGAACTCGTTCAAATAGCGATGGTCGCTTTAGTCGTCGGGTCTATGGCATATACCGAGTTTCGAAACGGGCATGTTGAAGTAGGAATTCTGGTAGATAATTTCCCTCCGTTTATTCAAAAGATATTGAATATCTTTTCTCTGGTTTTAACAGTGATTTTTTGTGCTGTTGTCTCGTATGCCTTTATCGTAAAATTTGACCCTATGCATTCATCTGTCTTACTGGGGATTAAATTTTACCCGCTCAAAATCTTGCTCATTGTCGGGTTTATTGCATGGGCTTTAGTGGCACTTCAAAAGACCATCGTGTTACTCACATCCAAAGAATACAAGAAATTTGACGAATAGGGGGGATATGGATGGGTGTAGAAATGGTAGGGGTTTTAGTCATTGTTGCTGTGTTTCTCTTGATGTTTTTACGAGTACCTATTGTTCTGTCGATGGCTCTCCCTTCATTTGTGGCCATTTTGTACTTGAAGAGCAGTAATACTTTATTTACATCAATAGAAAGCGTCATTTGGGAACAGAGTTATAACTACACACTAAGCACGATCCCTCTATTTGTTTTAATGGGCCAATTATTATTTGTTTCCGGATTCAGCGATGAGTTATTTCAAACGTTCCGGAACTGGTTTGGTCGTCTCAAGGGCGGATTGGCTATGGCGACGATCGGCGCTTCTGCAGTATTTGCCTCTTCGTCAGGTTCCAGTCTAGCAACGACAAGTACAATCGGACTTGTATCATCGAAAGAGATGCTAAATAGGGGCTATTCCAAGATGCTGACAGGCGGTTCGATCGTGGCTGGAGGAACGCTCGGTATATTAATCCCACCTAGTACGATGTTCATCATCTATGGGATGATTACAGAACAGTCAATTGGAAAACTGTTGATTGCAGGCATCGTGCCAGGTATTTTGTTGACTCTTTTCTTCATATTAACTATTTACTTGGCAATTTTAATCAATCCTAAACTCGGCCCGTCCGAGGGGGAAGCCAAAGTCTCTTGGAAAGAAAAGTTTCGGTCGATTAAGTCCAATATTTGGATCATTTGTTTATTTATTGTGGTCATGGGCGGCATTTACTTTGGTTGGTTCACAGCAACGGAGGCTGCAGGGATCGGTGCGTTAGGTGCATTCCTGATTGCGTTGATGCGCAGAAAGTTAACGAAAGCGAGTTTGTCGGAAGCTGTATTTGGTACAATTAAAACAACCGGGTTCATTTTTGCCATTGTGTTTGGCGCATTTGTACTGAACTATGTGTTGACCATCACCCGTGTGCCGAATCTGTTAGCGGATTTTCTATTCTCTAGCAATCTATCGCCATTTACTTTCTTCCTTTTGCTCGTAGTGATGTATCTGATACTCGGTGCCATCATGGATACATTGGCGATGGTGGTCGTGACGATTCCAATTTTGCTGCCGACCTTGGCATTGTATGATTTTGATTTGATCTGGTTTGGTGTGATTATTGTGCTACTTGTGGAAATGGCCTTGATCTCGCCTCCAGTTGGCATGAACTGTTTTGTATTACGCGGAGTTGTGAAGGAACTCGATTTAGGAAGCATTTTTAAAGGGGCCTTTGTTTTTGCGGTTCCGATCATATCGTTAATTTTTTTACTATACTTTTTCCCGGATATTGCAACATTCCTGCCGAATGCTGTGAAATAGAGAAGGGGGACATCCATGAAAATCAATTCAGTAACAGGTGCATTGGATCTCGATAATCTAGGCTATACATTGATTCACGAACATATGAGAACGAGATCCGAGGCGGTGGCGGTTCAATTCCCCCATTTGTACGATGAACAGGAGGAGTTTGAATTAGCTGTAAGGCAAGTCGCTGAGGCGAAGCGTTTCGGTGTAAAAACGATATTTGACCCGACCGTGATGGGGCTGGATCGGGATGTCCAACTAATGAAACGAATTTCTAGGGAAACAGGGGTGCAAATTATTCCGGCAACCGGTGTGTATACTTTTAATTTTCTCCCTTCCCGATTTGCGGTAAATAGCATCGCCTTTTTGGCGGATCAGTTTATTCGGGATATTGAAGTCGGCATACAAAACACGGGGATTAAAGCTGGGTTTCTGAAGTGTGCGGCAGATGCACAAGGGATTACTCCTGACGTGGAGAAGGTCATTCGAGCGGTCGCGCGTGCCCACTTGCAAACCGGTTTGCCTATTATGACGCATTCGCATCCCGCCACGGAAACGGGACTCAGACAAGTAGAAATCTTCAAAGAAGAGGGCGTCAATATGGGGCGGGTTTTGATTGGCCACTGCGGAGACACTGATAACCTTGAGTATATCGAAAAAGTTCTCGATTACGGAGTTTTCATCGGGATGGACCGTTATGGGCTCACCAAAGCGTTATCAACCGAGAAGCGGAATGAGACGGTCAAGAAGCTGGCCGATAAAGGATATGCTGACCGGATGTTCCTATCCCAAGATTATTGTTGCACCACTGATATGTATAAGCCGAACCATTTGAAAAAAGAAGCGTATCCAGATTGGTCTATGACGTTTTTATTGAGAGAGGTTATTCCAACATTATTGGAACAAGGAATAACGGATGAACAAATCCAGATTATGATGGTTGAGAATGTAAAGTCTTGGTTTAGCAAATGAGGCATACCTCAACTAAGAAATTTGCATCGATGCTCTGATGAATTAAAGGAGAAACGCTCCATTCTTTGGCATGCAGTCAAAGAAGGGGCGTTCTTCCTAGGATGAATGAGGAAGTGGCGACCAGAACAGAGACTTCGGCTTTCATCAAAGTGGCGGCTTCCCTGTTTTTCAAAGGATGAATAAAAAGTGTACAATACTAATCAGTTGGCAGGCAACGAATGCTCAACTGATTATTTATTTTCCGGGGGAATGGAGTGGAGTTTCAATGCTGAAAATATTAGTTGCGGGTTCTTATCCGCTCGTAGATTATATGAAGCAAGAAATTCAGAAAAGAAGAGATACGATTAAAGAACTAACAATCCAAGAAGTTGAATCAACACATATTTTAAACCATCCTCAATATATTGGCAGCGAGGACGTTCTAATTTGTGGTGTCGTATTGGCGGAGAGATTAAGAAGTATGAATGTCAGAGGCCGTATTATTCCGTTGCGGTTACAGACAAAAGACTTTTTAAATGCTTTGATCGAAGCATCCAATTACTCGAAAAAAATCTGCATCGTCAATTACTATAAGGAGTTTATCGAGTCCAACACTGTCAATGACCAGCATTTAAATAATATATTAGGACTGAATATTCAGCAACGTGTCTATACAACAAGAGAACATGCCGCTGAAGTAATTCAATCCTTATCTGCCGACAAAGATTTGGTGGTCATCGGTTCGGGCTTAATTGTAAACATGGCTAAGGAAGCCGGCATGCAGGGGGTGCTTTGGTATGGCGATGAAACGATTAAACTGGCGGTAGATATTGCTTTTAATATTTTGAATGCTAGAGTGGTCGAAAAGAGCAACCTGAAGCGGCTTGAGTTGATCATGGAGAATTTCCAAGAGGGCGTGATCAGTTTAAATGTCACAAGCCGAATTATAAGTATGAACCAGGCAGCCATCAATTTCTTGGAATTGGACGATTTGCATGACCCGACTTCACTGCTGATTACAGACATCTTGCCCGAGAGTGAATTTCTAGGAGCCTTGCAGTCGCAGAAAGTCCTGTCGGATGTTGTGATGAATTATAAAGGTAAAAACTTTTTGGTGAATACTCATTTGATATATGTCGATGGTCTTCTGGATGGTATGGTAGTCATATTTTCGGATGTTGAATTGTTGCAACAAAAAGAGAATAAGGTGCGGCGCAAGTTAAATACTAGATTTGAGGGGGCAAAATATAATTTCTCAGATATTATTGGAGAAAGCCCGCAAACAATGAAGGTTATTTCAAAGGCTAAGCAATTTGCCCGAACCCATTCCAATGTGCTGATTTTAGGGGAGACCGGGACGGGGAAAGAGCTGTTTGCCCAAAGCATCCACAACGCGAGTCAACGAGCCAAACACCCATTTGTCGCTGTAAACTGCGCGGCTATCCCGGAAAATCTTTTAGAAAGCGAATTCTTTGGTTACAGTGAAGGTGCTTTTACAGGAGCTTCAAAGGGCGGGAAGGCAGGGCTGTTTGAAGTGGCTCATAACGGTACAATTTTCCTCGATGAGATCGGGGAATTACCATTAAGCATGCAGGCCAAATTATTGCGTGTACTGCAAGAGAAAATGGTGCGCCGCGTCGGTAGTGCCACCGCAACGCCAATCAATGTACGTGTGATTTCTGCAACCAACGTGAATTTAATCGAAAGCATCCAAGCGGGAGAGTTTCGCGAGGATTTATATTATCGGATCGCTGTGCTCAATCTCTTTTTGCCGGAACTGAGAAATCGCAGAGAGGACCTGGGCTTATTGTTAAAACATTTCACCAAGTACCATTACCCGCAATATTATCCAATGGTGGAGAAATACTATTTAGATGTACTTCCACTGCTCGAGCAGCATCAGTGGAAAGGGAATGTGCGCGAGTTCGAAAATACGATTGAGAGATTGTATGCGTATGTAGAAAACCCAAATAAAACTTCGAGGGAAATGTTTCTCGGTTTTTTGCAGGAAGCGATTGAGGAAAACTTCTTCTTACTGGGACGTGGCGAGGAGGATAATCATTCATTTCACCAGGCATTAAAAGAAGTGGAGATTGCAAAAATCCAGGAAGTATTAGAACAGACGAATGGTAATAGACAAGAAACGGCCAGAATATTAGGAATCAGCAGAAGTACTTTATGGAGGAAGTTGAGTGAGGCGGGAATTAAGTAACCAAAAGAGGAGCTAAGTGAAGTGACAGCTTGTAAACAAGCGGTTGGTAAAAACGTGCGATCTGAAAGGCGAATAAAACTTCTGCATCTGCAACCAATCGGCCGCCAGATACAGAAGTCTTCGCGAAAATCATATGTTGCACGTCATATAACCTCTCGAGCCCGCAGCTCTTTAATGGTTTCTTCTGTATAGCCGAGATCTTGTAATACATCATTTGTATGTTCACCTAGCAATGGGGGAGCATACCGTACAGTCGGCGGGGTTTCTGAAAACTTTACCGGGAAAGCCGGTACTTTCAAATCCGGTATGTTCGGGTGCTCTATTTCGACCATCATTTCTCTAGCGATGACTTGGGGGCTCGTCATGACTTCTTCAATGTTTTGAATTTTGCCGCATGGTACTCCAAATGACTCCAGCCTTTCGATGATGTCCGCGCTATCAAGTTGAGAGAATCGTTCACTGATTAAACTCTCCAATTCCTCTCGGTATTGGACACGGTTGTAATTCAAAGTATAACGCTCATCGCTTCCCAAGTCATGCCATTCGAGAGCCTGGCAAAACTTTTTCCATAATCCATCATTTGCGACAGCCACTACGACAATTGCATCTTTTGCATGAAAGCCGCTGTACGGAACAAGGGAGGCATGAGCTGTTCCCATTCGTTTCGGATATGTACCATTAGCCATATAGCCTGTAGCCATATGATTTAACAGGGCAACTTGACAATCGAGTAAACTAACATCTAAATATTGTCCAACATCATTTCTTTGGACTCCCATCAAGGCACTGACAATTGAAAACGCTGCAAATGTGCCGGTAGACAAATCTGCAATAGACATGCCGGCTTTCGCAGGCTCCTCTTCGGTCCCTGTAATGCTCATGAGACCGCTGATTGCCTGCAATAATACGTCGTAACCAGCTTTATCCTTGTCGGGCCCAGTCCGTCCAAAACCAGAGATTGAGCAAAAGACGAGCTTGGGGTTGATCTCCTTCAAGACTTCGTAACCTAATCCTAGTTTCTCGATTGTCCCGGTTCGGAAGTTTTCAATGACCACATCGGCATCTTTAACAAGTTGTTTTACAATCTCCACCCCTTCTGGAGATTTCAAATTTACCGTAATGCCTCGTTTATTACGGTTTGCTGATAGGAAATAGCAGCTTTCCTCATTCCATTTTGGGGGAGTGAATCGTCTTGATTCATCTCCCGATTTTGGCTCTTCCACTTTAATGACGTCCGCTCCCATGTCTGCCAGCAACATGGTCGTATAGGGTCCGGCTAACGTCCGGGATAAATCGATTACACGAAAACCTTCCAAAGGCAGTTTCACGGCTATCCCTCCTAATGATTCACGATCTAACTTGACTATATTTATTGAATTCCTTTATAAGCTGAGAAGCAATAATGTTTTTCTGGATTTCTGACGTACCTTCGTAAATTTTGGTGATGCGTGCATCACGGTAATAGCGTTCAATCGGATACTCGCGGATATAGCCGATACCACCGTGAATTTGAACCGCCTTGTCTGCGATTCGGTTATATACTTCCGATCCTAGCAATTTTACCATGGCGGCTTCCTTAATGACTTTCTTGCCGGAATCGACCAAGTTTGCCACATGATACGTTAGGGCGCGTAAAGATTCGATGTCTAGCGCCATCTCCGCCAAATAGTGCTGGATGATTTGCTGTTCTATAATTGGCTTTCCAAACTGGGTACGTTCACTGGCATATCGAATAGACATTTCCAGTAGTTTTTGGCAGGAGCCTAAATTACGGGCAGCCAGACCGGCACGGCCATTTGCCAAAATTTTGAGTGCGTTGACATAACCTAATCCCTCTTCGCCTAGTACATTCTCAATGGGGACTTCGCAATCCTCGAAAAACACTTCGGCTGAATGTGAGCCGCGCAAGCCCATTTTTTCTTCGTGTTTGCCAATCACCAAGCCTTTAAAGTCCTTTTCGACGATGAAGGAGGTGATCCCTTTAGCACCTTTTGATTTATCCGTTACTGCCATCACGGTAAACACTTGGGCTTCGGGAGCGTTTGTAATATAGTGTTTTGAACCGTTTAATATAAACTTATCGCCTTTACGGACTGCTGTTGTTTGCAATGCGGTGGCATCCGACCCCGCACTTGGCTCGGTCAATGCAAAGGCTCCAATATATTCACCAGTTGCCATTTTCGGAAGGTATCTACGTTTTTGTTCTTCGTTTCCAAGCTCGACGATGCCGACCGAACCGATGCCGGTATGTGCGCCGATCAAGGTCGTATATCCATTGCTCGTTCTTCCTAATTCTTCGTAAATGCCGCATTTACCGACCATATTTAACCCAAGGCCGCCGTATTCTTCGGGAATACTGAGACCAAACAATCCCATTTCCTTGCTTAACGCAATGATCTCTTCGGGGATTTTATCTTCCCTTTCAATTTGATCCGCATATAAATCTACCTTATTGTCAATAAAGTCCCTTACGCTGATTTTCATATCCAAAATTTCTTCTTGAAAAATAGTTACCATGCCGTTCATCCTTTGCTTAGATTTTTCTGTCGGCGTACTTCTTCCTCTAAAATCGGCAATCCCATTGATAACGAATGGTAGCCGAGGGAGGAGGTGAGCTGGAATACTTCCAGAAGCTCGCCTTGCGTAGCACCATGCTTGAGAGCATTTTCAATATGCACTTCAATGCCCTTTTCAAATAAATGCGTTGTGGATGAATCGATTGCAATATAGATGAATTCAATTATCTTTGGTTCAAGTATCCCGCGGCGCATGGGCTCTGTCAGAAACTCATAGTAGTATTGGAAAAACGCGGTATCCATCTGAATCAAGTCATCTCTGAATTGATTCCAATAGCCCATCGTCTTGATGAACTGTTCTTTTAATTGCTCGCGTTCGCTGTGATTGTGGGATTCGTCTATCAATTGTCCAGAACCTCTGAAATGTTGCATCATAATTGGAACGCCAACTGCGCACGTATGGACGCCTAAAATACTAACTACTTTCAAAACTTCGGAAATCTCTTCTTTTGTGGCCCCGAGTGATAATGCTTTTTGGATATGAGTCCGGGTTGCCTCGGCATACAAATGAGTGGGGGAGGCGCTGATGGCAATATTGAGAAGTTCTTTGATCTTCGGCTCGAGATATCCGTTTCGCCAAGGCGACGAAACAAAGTTTTTGTAAATTTCCAAGAACTCCGGATCATCGGCCAACAGTTGTTCAACTTGCTCATCCCAGTATGCCTCGTGGCTGGAAGACTGGACTTCCTTTACATGCTTGCCGTTCATGATTGACTACCAAATTCTAAAGGAACCGCGCCTACTTTCCGTTTAAAATAAAGCATCGGATCCAATTCGGATTTTTCAATATCAATGACTTCACCGATTAAAATATAATGATCTCCCGCATCAACTTCTTGGACTTTTTTGCATTCCAATGATGCAAAGGAACCTGTTAAAATCGGCAATCCGTTTTCTGAAAGGGACCAATCCTGTTTCCCAAATCGATCCGCTTCTGTTTTGCTTGCAAAGGTCCAGCAGGCTTCCGCTTGGTCTGCGGCCAAAATGTTCACTGCAAACTTATCGGCTGGGCCAAATGCTGAGTAGCTATTGGCACGTTTGTCGATGCACCAGAGGACAAGCAGTGGCTCAATCGAGACAGAAACAAATGAATTGGCAGTGAGGCCGATAGGATTACCCTTTTGATCTATTGTAGTGATGACCGTGACACCGGACGGATAGCTTCCCATGACTTCTTTGAATAGCTGTTCGGACATTTCCTTATTTTTCACTTTCATGATAGTTCCACCTTTCCCGCATGGATTTGTTTCAAAACTGTAGTGTACCGATCTATAAATGAATCGACTTCTCCAAGTTTCAACTCTCCCGTTAACCGGTTCTCTTTATTAAAATCCGATGATAAAACAAACAGGTATTCAGGCAGTGACCACATTTTCAAGTAACTGGCAATCGGTTTTACATAGTTTTCGATCGCTAAATAGTGAAGGGGATTTCCGCCATTCGCTGCGAATGCTGTAAATTTATCTGAAAATGCGGAGACGGGCACTAATTCAAACAGATTCTTGAGGGCGCCCGGCATGGAGCCGTGCAAAATGGTAGTCCCGATGAGAAATGCGTCGGCTTCTTCAATCTTGCGGATAACCTCTTTTGTATCACTGCCGTATTGCTCTGTTGGGCGACCATCACAAAGTTCAAGCGAGTATTCCTTTAGATCGACGAGATCCGTCTCACATTCGGGATATTGTTGCTTCACTTGCTGCATGAGATGCTCGACAAGAACACGGGTCTTCGAACCGACGAGTGTACCGCTAATTCCAACCACTTTCATTAGACATCCTCCTCAAATTTAAGGTGCTCCTGTCACGTATAAGGTCTGACCCGTAATATAGCTGGCCTGTTCTGACGCCAAAAATAGAATGGCATAGGCTACGTCTTCCGGTTTGCCAGTACGGCGGATCGGATTGTGCTGTATGAACGCTTCTTTTGCCTTCTGAAAATCAGCAATGCCCCGTTTCGCCGCCGAATTTGCAGAGACAAGACTCATTTCAGTATCAATAAAACCTGGAGCAATTGCATTCACATTGATGCCTTTTGGTCCGAGTTCCATCGACAGTGAACGTGTGATGCCTTGCACGCCTGCTTTGGCAGCCGCATAGTTGACACGACCCACAGCCCCTAGAGCGGCTTGGGAAGAAATAAGGACAATCTTCCCAGTGCCCTCTGCTGACATATAAGGGGCTGCCGCCTGGCATATCAAGTAGCTTCCTTTCAAGTTCACATCAATGACAACATCCCATTCTTGTTCGGTCATTTGGTCAATCAGGTTATCCTGTAGCACACCAGCACAGTTAATTAAAATATCAATCTGGCCAAAGTGGGCATATGTCTTGGAAACGGCTTCCTTCACTTGAGCTGCTTTTGTGAGGTCAACAGTTTCCGCGATGACTTCAGTACCTGTTTCCTGTAGGTCGGCAACAATCGAGGAAGTGTCCTGGACATCAAAGATTGCGATTTTTGCTCCTTCTTTGGCCAGCAACTGTGCTGTCGTTGCCCCGATACCACGGGATCCGCCCGTAACTATAGCCACTTTATCTTGAAAACGCATTGACAACACTCCCGTTCTGGCAGAGTTTCTCTCTTACACATCCTGTTCGTTGAACCACTGAATTGCCCCTTTAAGGCCATGTTCCTCAATCTTTTGCTGTACTAGTTTGATGCCATCCGCAGTATGGATGATTGCATCTTGCTCAGGGCCGAACATAATGCCTGTGCGGAATCCTTGCAAGTCCATGATGCGGTTATGCGCTTGCTTCTTTAGTTTCAAAATATCCAAAGGCGTCTTTGCAATGCCGCGTGCAATGTTCAAAGCTTCCTCTTCCAACTGACCGGCAGGCACACATTTTGCTGCGATGCCGTACTGCTCCGCTTCCTTACCGTTAATCCGGCTGCCAGCAGTGAGATCAAGCATCTTTGCACGCTGATGCCCGACATGCCAACCCCAATAAATGCCGACAAAGCCGCCGCCAAGCGGCAAGGAAGGGAATCCGAATTGCGTATCTTCATCCGTCACGACGATGTCACAGCAGGCGACTAGTTGTGTGCCGCCCGCAAGTGCATATCCATGGACTTGGGCAATAATCGGCTTTGGATATTCCCAAATACGAATCCAGCGGCGAGTATAAGCTTCAAGTTTATTCTTATCTTCAATGACTGTCGGGATATTGTACTTGGTTACGTCATATCCAACGCTGAACGCTCTTCCATTCCCTTTGATGATCAAGACGCTGACGGAATCGTCTTTTTCCAATAAATCCAACGCTTCATCCAACTCCTCGAACAATGCTGGGTTCAAGGCGTTTAACTTTTCAGGACGGTTTAAGATGATGTAAGCAATTTTTCCTTTTTTCTCAACTAAGATTGCTTTTTCCGTTACAGATTGGTTTTGTGTCATGCTCAGTTCCTCCTCTATAATTAGCTGAATGTCAAATCACCTTTTAGCAAGCTACGTGCGACGGTACGACGGTGGATTTCGGAAGTTCCATCTGGAATGCGCATGAGGCGGGCCATTCGATAGCCGGCTTCCAGCTCCAATTCATTGGAAAGTCCCATACCGCCATGTATTTGAATGGCTTTGTCGTAAACGCGTCCTACCATTTCCGTACAATATGCTTTCACCATGGAAATCTCTTTAGCAGGCGTTTTCTTAGAGTTTTCGATTTTCCATGCGCAGTGCAAAGCCATATTCCGTGCTGCATAAATATCCATTGCGCATTCGGCAATCATATTTTGGATCATTTGATGTTCGGCAATTGGTTTGCCGAAAGTTTTTCGGATTTGTGCGTATTCTACGGCTTTCTTAAGTGCCCATTGTGCCGAACCGATACATTTTCCACTCATACCGAGACGCCCGTTATTAATCCCGTGAATGGCTTTTGTGAAACCATGGTCCACTTCACCGATGACATTCTCGTGAGGCACACGCAAATTATCAATTGTAATGATGGCCGCATCCCCACCAAGCGATCCCATTGTGGCAATTACGGAATCTACCGTAAATCCTTCCGATTTTGTTTCCACAAAGAAGCAAGAGATGCCGCCTTTACGCTGTGCATGTAGTTCTGGATTCGTAATAGCGAACAGCATGCAGTAGTTCGCGTAAGGAGCATTTGAAATCCATTGTTTTGTCCCGTTAATGACCCACTCATCGCCGTCGCGAACTGCTTTCGTCCGGATACCCCAAACGTCGGATCCTGCATCCGGCTCTGTCAATCCGAAACATAGTGTCTCTTCGGCACTTGCAATTTTCGGCAAATATTTTTCCTTCAATGATGGCTTCAATCCGCGCAATACAGGGGTTAATCCATTTGTAAAAGGAGATGGAATAATGACCTGATCGATTAACTTCCGGTTCGGGTAGAATTTATTGATGGCTTCGGCAACGAGAAGGGCAGTAATTGGCCCAAGCTGCTCTCCGCCAAGCTCTTTGTCCCCAAGCATTGTGTAGAAGCCGGCTTTAGCTGATTCCATCCGGACAATTTTCCGGAGTTCCTCTACCTTTGGATGGCGTCGGCCGTCTTCCAAATAGTAATTCCGCTCATTATATAAGAGGTCGTGGTTCTCTTCCTCGAGAGGAATGACCACTTTTTCGATAAATTGCTTTAACGCGTTAATAATTTCTTGTGTATCTTCAGGAATTGTGAAATCCATAGTTATATTCTCCTTTTTAATTAATTGCTATTTTATTTTGTTGTGCGAATGTCATTAAGCCGTCTGCGATTTTGACACCTTGCCCTTTACTGAAAACCATGATGGGATTCAAATCTGCTTCGAGAAGGTCATCATCTAGGCTGACGATTAGTTCACTGAACTTAGCGATGACTTGGCTCAGTTCATCGATGTCTTTGGCAGGCTTGCCGCGGAAGGCTTCCAGGACTTTGCCGGCTTTCAGTTCTGCTATCATTTCTCGTGCATCAGCTGAAGAGATAGGAGCTTTCCTCATGGAAATGTCCTCTAAGACTTCTATATAGATACCACCTAATCCGACAATCACCATTTGTCCAAAAATGGGATCTTTCTTCGAGCCGACGAATAGTTCTGTATAATCCCCTTTGAGCATTTCCTGGATCAGTACACCTTCAAAGGCGGCATCCGCAGTGTCTTCAATTATCTTTTTTAGTTTTCTAAATTCAGAAATGACATGTTCTTCTGATTGGATATTCAAGCTGACGAGGCCTTTGTCCGTTTTATGTAGGATTTGAGGCGACATGCCCTTTAGGACAAGCGGATAACCGATTTTATTTGCATTGATAACCGCCTCTTCCTCGGTAAGGGCTAAAAACTCGTTCGTAATCGGCAAATCAAATTGCTGCAGAAACTGTTTGGTGCCAAATTCAGTCAACACAGTATCCAATTTCGTCATATCGATGTCTTGTTTTTCGATATGTCGAGGAGTAGGGGCATTTTTGAACTCTTCAAATTGTTTCATTGCTTTTAGAACCGTCACTGCTCTAGTAGGGTCTTGCAAAACGAATACGCCTGCTTCGCTGAATGCTTGACTGGATTCAGGACTGTTAATGGTTACTGAAACTTGCGGTATACGTGGGTATCGGTCTCGCATTTTTTGCAAGGAGGCAATACGGCCTTTGATCGAATCATGTTTGAGTCCGGCAAATCCTAAAAAGACGATGGTTGCATCATATTCACCGCTTGATAAAACCGCTTCCATAAAGTCTTCCAACAAATTAGGGAGGTAGGATATTTGCGCAGTTGTATCAATTGGATTTTGAGTTCCGGCAATTGGTAAAATTGATTGTAACTGTTTTTTAACCATTGGAGGCGTTTCGGGCAGTTTAAACTGCTGCTGTGCAAGTTGATCTGCTAATAAAATTCCTACGCCGCCCGAAATGGTAAATACGGCTACTCGATTCCCTTGCAAGGGTGGCAATTGGGAAACGGCATAGGTTACATCCAGAAATTCATCAATCGTCTCGGCTCGGAAGACACCATTTTGGCTGAATATCGTGTCAAATACACGGTCTGAGCCTACAATTGAGCCAGTATGAGACATGGCGGCCTTCATACCTACTTCAGTACGACCAACTTTCAAGGCAACGACAGGCTTCTGATTAGCACGAGCCAATTGGAAAGCTTTAATCAATTTCTCCCCGTCTTGCACTCCTTCGATATAACATGCAATAACATTGGTATTCGGATCGGTCGCCAAGAACTCAATACAATCGGCTACATCAATATCCGCTTCGTTTCCGGTTGCTACGAAATAGCTGAACCCAATATTTTGTTTTCTAGCCAATGTAAATACATGGGAACCGAACGCTCCGCTTTGACTGACAAAGCCGATAGAACTCTTTAAAGGCTTTTCCTCTTCAAGGATCGTAGAAAAAGTTCCATAAAATCCGCTTTCTACGTTGAACAGTCCAAGACAGTTCGGTCCTAGCACTCGAATATTATGCTCTTTTGCAATCTGAAGAATTTTATCTTGTTCCTGTTTGCCGGCTTCTCCGATCTCTCCAAAACCCGCACTGAAAATAACAACGGACTTTACGCCGTGCAAGGCGCACATCTTGAGATTCTTAATAACGACTTGACTAGGCAGTGCAATAATTGCAACATCAACCGGTGACGGCACTTGTAAAATATCTGAATAACAGGTGAGACCATTAATCTCTTCATATTTTGGATTGATTGGATAAATGGCTCCCTTGAAACCATATCGTTGAAGATAGCTTAAAGGCCTTCCGCCAATTTTCTTGGCATCCGGTGAAGCGCCAATAATAGCTACACTTTTCGGATTAAATAACGCTTCTAGATTATTCAAATCAGTTTACCCCCTTCCAATTTCTTTCCATGAGTCAAAGCTAGAGCTTTTTAACAACAAAGCCTTGTTACACTCTCTTTAGAAGCAAGACAGGTGCCAAACTCAATAAAAGAATAAGGAAAAATTTTTAATAGTCTAATTTGTAATAAAGTGTTATTTAAATTGTCATTTTGAAGATTATGTTATGGATATTAACTTATTTTGGTAACGAGGTAATTGAGTAAAGCTGAAACTTTGATGTATGTTCCAACATTACGTTTCATTTTTGAAACAATGGAGTATTGATTGGGAGACCAAGAATGAAAGGAAAAACATAAAAGAGGGATTATCCGACTTTTTAACGAAGGCTTTCGCCACCCACCGCCATTGTAAGGCTGCTTATAACTCAAATGAAAAAAGTGAACCTCGCATCGTGTTTGTAGACTAGACAAACGACGAAAGGAGTTTCACTTGTAAATTTACTCATTGAAAGGAATGGCTAAATTTCGGCAAGTAATCCACCATCCACAACAAACTCCGAGCCTGTTGAATAACTTGATTCATCTGATGAAAGGTACAATATCATATTTGATACTTCATCCGTGCGGCCAAATCGTTGTGCCGGAATTTGCTTTGCCCGATCATCAATTTCTTTTTGACTATTGTAAGCCAGATTCGTTAATTCGGTTCTAATGCTGCCAGGATGGACTGAGTTTACACGAATATTATATTTTGCGAATTCAAGGGCGGCAGTTTTTGTCATTCCTCTTACAGCAAATTTTGAAGCAACATAGGCAATGCTATTTTCTCTTCCTGCTATGCCGAGTATGGATGATACATTCACAATGGATCCGCCTTTTGTTTTTTTCATAGAAGGAAGAACTGTTTTGAGTCCTAAAAAAATGGATAGTTGGTTCACTTCAATTACTTTCTTATATTCTTCCTCGGATAATTCTTCAATTGATCCCTTTATGGACATGCCGGCATTGTTGACAAGAATATGAATGGGCCCAAATGATGCCTCAGTCTCTCTTACAACATTCTCCCAGTCGGAAAGCTTAGATACATCATGCTTGAAAAACTTTGTATGACTTCCAAGTTCTTTTTCCAACTGTTTGCCTTCTTCTTCGAGTATATCGGTAAACGCCACTTTCGCACCTTCTGCGACAAATTTTCTAATATGCGAGGCGCCTAATCCTTTTGCGCCTCCTGTAATAATTGCTACCTTCCCATCAAGTCTTCCCACTATAAAAACCCCTTTTTATAGTAACTATTACTCGCTTCCAGCATGGATTAAAGTTTAATGCCGACAGACACTAACTTTGTTTCCAAATAATCATCCAGCCCGTAAAAGCCGCCTTCCCGTCCTAATCCGCTTTCTTTAACGCCGCCAAACGGTGCTTGTACCGTAAACGGACTGCTGTCATTCGCTCCTACCATTCCGTACTCCAGCTTCTCAGAAACTCGATATACTCTCGATACATCATTTGTATAGAAGTAGGCGGCAAGCCCATATTCAATATTATTTGCCTTCTGGATCACTTCTTCTTCTGAGGTGAAGCGAATGAGCGGTGCAACCGGACCGAACGTTTCCTCGAAGCAAATTTTCATATCGTCCGTCACATCAGCCAACAATGTAGGAGAATAGAAATAGCCGTCTGCGAAATCGCCTTCAGTCAGCCTATGGCCGCCGTGCAGAACTTTCGCTCCCTTTTCTAGAGCATCTGCTACCTGTTCTTCTACTTTTTCAATGCCGCTTTTGTTCGCCATGGAACCGATTTGATTGGATTCGTCTAACCCATTTCCAACCTTAAGTTGTTCAACTTTCTCTAGAAAGCGTTTCGCAAATTCGTCATAGATAGAATCGTGTACATAGACACGGTTGGCACATATACATTGTTGGCCTGTAGAAGCAAATTTGCTGCTGACGACCCCATTTAAAGCCAAATCAAGATCAGCATCCTCAAATACTATGAACGGAGCATGGCCCCCCAATTCCATCGAAACTTTCTTCACTGTATCGGCTGATTGACGTATTAAAATTTTCCCCACTTCTGTAGATCCGGTGAATGAAACTTTCCGAACGACTTTGCTTTGCATAAGGACGTCCCCAATTTCACTCGATTTGCCAATTGTTAAATTCACTACTCCTTTAGGAATCCCAACTTCGTCGAATATTTTAAACAATTCTACTGATGATAAAGGTGCTTCAGAAGATGGTTTAATAATAACTGTGCAGCCCACGGCTAAAGCAGGGCCCAATTTTCGTGCTGTCATTGATAAAGGAAAGTTCCACGGTGTAATAGCTGCAACAACCCCGACAGGCTGGTGGATTACGGTGATGCGTTTGTTAGGTGCGGATGCTGGGATCGTCTCTCCATAGACCCTTCTCGCTTCTTCTGCATACCATTTAAAGAAGGCGATTGCTCCATTAACTTCATTGCGTGCGTTATGGATAGATTTTCCCATTTCTTTCGTAATCACTTGAGCAAGATGTTCTTTCTTTTCTTTGAGTTTGTCTACAATTGCTTCTAAATAAGCTGCGCGTCGATCTGCGGTCAGAGCCGTCCATGCCGGGAATGCGGCTTCTGCGGCTTGGATCGCTTCCTCTGTCTCTTTGCTACCTACCAAATCGACATAATCCACTACTTCACCTGTTGCAGGATTTGTAACGGCCAGTTGCTTGTCTGTTTTAATCCATTGTCCATTAATATACATTCTAAAATTCCTCCTTATTGTGGTAACACTTTGTTGTATATGTTAATAACATCTTCTTTGAGCACTTGTCTTGAGTTAGCTAAAATCATTCGTTGCTCATCCAGTGCATCATTAGCCAACCGTTCCATCACTTCTTCAGTCACGTCAATATTTAAGTAGCTAAAATCATTCGGGATTTCCAAAGATGTAATCAATGATTTGATCAAATCCGGAAGTTTATTCGCGGCAGTCTGATCTTCTTCCATTACTAACTCTCGTCGAAATATCCTGGCAATATCCGCATACTTCCGATAGTTGGAGATTAAGTTGAATTCTACGACGTGCGGCAGGAGAATGGCATTAGCTACTCCATGTGGCACATTATAAATTGCTGACATAGGGTGGGAGCAAGAGTGGACAAGGCCTAATCCGGCTAAACTAAAAGCCATCCCGCCAAGAGTGCTTGCTAAATGAATTTGTGCCCGAGCTTCTAAGTTATTTGGCTGTGCGTAACTCTCCGCTATATTTTCTGTTATCATGCGCATTGCCTGCAACGCTAGTCCGTCAGATATCGGGTGGGCTCTCACGGACGTATAAGCTTCAATGGCATGGACGAGCGCGTCGATAGCGGTGGCGGCGACAATATGTCGCGGCAGGGTAACTGTTAATAACGGGTCGATGAAGGCAATCTTGGGAATTAGATTTGGTGAGGATACCGCACATTTCCGACCTGCCAAATGGTCTGTCACAATCGCAACCGCTGTCACCTCCGACCCCGTACCGACTGTTGTAGGCACCGCAAACAATAGAGGGATCGGATTTGTAATCTCTATTCCTCCTCTACGGAAATCAAGGATATGACCAGTATGCGCCACAACGACGCCGACTGCTTTGGCAAAGTCCATTGCGCTGCCGCCGCCAATCGCCAAAATCATGTCACAGGCATTTTCCGCATATACTTCAGCGCCTCGCATAATAGTCTCCGCCCGCGGATTAGGCTCCACTTCTGAAAAAATGATCGTCTCAATTTTATTTTCTGTTAAAGGGGCAGTAATGGAGTCAATTAATCCAGCCTTAACTAAGCCGACGTCTGTCGCGATGAACACTTTGCTTTTCCTTGCTTGTTGAATCTCACGAAGAAGTTCATTTTTTACAACATTTAAACCGAAACGGACATTTGCGGGGAGGCAAGAATTGAAATTTAAATTTTGCAACATGCTCTAAATCACCCTTTTATAAGTTTGTTTTTGTTACTGAATGTAGCATTGAAGGATAATATAATCTCTTAAGAGACTGCTATTACGATGAATGCCTGTGCTTCAAATTTGTTCATACAAGAGTTTTCAACTTTTCTAGGTCAATTATTGTTTAAGCAAAGGACATGCCAAGCAATAAAGTAATCTGCAAACAATACAAAAAAATGTGAAATAAAAGTATGATAAACGCTTTTAATAGAACGTTTTTAAATAGATTAATTATCTGTATATACCTAGGAGTAGTGTTTCTTTTAGTAAACGCCCGTTTCAATGTGAAACAAATCTATTTTAATGGAATAACAGAAAAGCTTGACAATTATAGCAGTTCATAATAAGATAGACACAACTTTTTTGTTCGGTCAACGGGTAGAAGGTGCCGGGAGCGGTGCCGCCCATAGGACAGATGAGTCTAGTAGAGAAGAGCATAGCTGAGAAATTGATGAATAAGAAGAGTAGCACCGGTGTGCGATTGTAGAGAGTCAGTGGATGGTGGGAACTGATACGCAGCGGGTGTGAATGGGCTTAGGAGAGTCACCGATGACGGCCGTTTTCGGTCTGTTGGAGGTGGACGTGGATCCCGCGTTACGGGATGCATGCACGCTTTTTCAGTAGTGCATTCGAGAGGGAGCGAAGGAGCTCCAATATGAGGTGGCAACGCGGTGAAATCCGTCCTCTGCTAATGGATGAGTCTGTCCATTGGCAGGGGACTTTTTTATTTCCAACTAGTCAACGAGCAGAGGAGAGAGAATGATGAGTGTAGAGAAGACGAGTTTGCGGATGACGATGAAAAAGCTGGAGGGGGATTCCCTGACGCCGATCCTGATTTTCCGGAGATTGCAAGGCAAGCGGAAATTTTTGTTGGAGAGTTCCTCCCTCCATGACGGGCCCGGACGGTATTCTTTCATCGGCGTGGAACCGTTGAAATGTTATCGCGGCGGCAATGGACAAATCGAGGAAATTATCTATGGATCTGATAAACAATATGTTCACGAAGGAGATTTATACACCCTGTTAAAACGGCTCATGCCTCGGGTGACCAATGATCTGGAGTTCCCGTTCACTGGCGGTGCGGTCGGCTACGTCAGCTATGACGCCACGCAGAAGCAGTCCAAAGAAGGGCTCGGAACGCCGGACGTCAACTTCAATATTTATGATTCGATCGTCATTTTCGACCATGTATTGAATGAAGTGACCCTTTTGCACACGCAGATCAATCCCGAACATGGAGCACCTGACCTGGAGGCACTCGCTGAACAGATCATGACGGGCGCGGTGGAGGAAGAGACGGAGTTTTCTCTTTCAGAATATCGAAGCGATACATCGCAAGAGGAGTACGAGGAACTGGTCCGTCAATCGATCGTTCATATCGAACAAGGGGAAATCGAGCAGATTGTCCTATCGAGACGAATGGAAGCCGATTTCGAGGGGGATCCTTTCTCGATTTATCGGAAATTAAGAAGGCGCAACCCGTCTCCTTATATGTACTATATGGAATTCGACGATCATACCGTAATTGGTACGTCTCCCGAAAGTCTCGTCAGCGTATCGGATGGAACCGTGATGACGAATCCGATTGCCGGTACGCGCAGGCGGGGCCGGGATGATGCGGAAGACCAGGCGCTCGAGGAGGAGCTGCGCAATGATCCGAAAGAGCTGTCCGAGCATGATATGTTGGTGGAACTGAGCAAGCGGGAGATGGCGGCTATCTGTGATACGGCAAGCATCGAGATTGCGAGTTATATGAAAACCGTCCGCTATGAACATGTCATGCATCTTGTGTCTGAAGTGGAAGGGGACTTGGCGCCGGGGCTGCATGCGTTGGATGCGTTAAAAGCGACTTTGCCGGCAGGAACGGTTTCGGGTTCGCCGAAGCGGCGGGCGATGGAATTGATTGAGGAATTGGAAAGTGCGGGCCGCGGCATTTACGGCGGGGCGATCGGTTACATCGGCCTCAACGGCAATATCGACTTCGCCTTGACGATTCGCACGATGGTCATCAAGGACGGAAAAGCATACGTCCAGGCAGGCGCGGGCATCGTGGAAGCTTCCATTCCGGCATTGGAGTACAAGGAAACGGTGAATAAAGCACGATCCCTTTTGGAAGTCGTAAAGTAAGACTAGAAAAGCTGAGATGAGGAGAGATAGCAATGAAGAAATTTTTGAGAATAGTGGAGAACAACCGGAATTTGACGTTTGAGGAAATGACAGAAGCGGCGACGTTGTTATTCGATGAGGAGACGGACGTGCAGGAAATGACCGAGTTTTTGATTGCGTTGTCCCGAAAAGGCGAAACCGCGCAAGAAGTGGCGGCGTTGGCATCGGTCATGAAATCCTTGGCAGTCGATCTCGGCGTGCCGGCCGGCAATTATTTGGATAACTGCGGTACTGGGGGCGACGGATCGAATAGCTTCAATATTAGCACGACATCCGCTTTTGTTTTGGCGGGTGCCGGCGTGAAGGTCGCGAAGCATGGTAACCGGAAAGTGTCGAGCGCGGCGGGTAGCCATGATGTGTTGGATGCACTTGGCATCCGTTCGGATTTCAGCCCGTCGGAGATCAGGGAGCTGCTTGACGAAGAGGGGATTGCCTTTTTATTCGCCCCGCATGTCCATCCGAAATTGAAACGAATCGTAGGTGTGCGGCAGCAGATTGGCAAGCCGACCATTTTTAACTTGGTTGGTCCTTTGACGAATCCAATTGACTTGAAAACCCAGTTCACAGGCATCAACCGTCCGGATTTCATCATGGAGTATGCTTCGGTGCTGCGCATGCTTGGCAGGGAACGTGCGATTGTCGTGTCGGGCACCGGCGGGATGGATGAGGCGTCGCTTGCGGGGCAGAATGCGTTTGTCCTGCTGGATAAAGGAGATTTGATCCCTTTCGCGTTGCGGGCGGAAGATGTTGGTTTAACCCAGGCCGATCCTTCAACTATTCGCGGGGGCGATGGGCAGGAAAACGCGGCGATTATCCGGTCGGTGTTGAGCGGTGAACGCGGACCAAGGTTTGACACGGTCGTGTTCAATGCGGGAATCGGACTATTTGCCAATGGGCGGGCGGCCACGATACAGGAAGGCGTCGATCGGGCGATTGACAGCATCCTATCCGGAAGAGCGATGGAGAAGATGGAAGCGATCATCGCCTATAGTCGAAATGAACAGAAAGCGGTGGCAAGATGACGATTTTAGATAAAATTATAATTAAAAAAAAGCAAGAAGTGGAACAGATGCTGGCTGCGGATGAGTCGTTTCCCAAAAATGAAACGATCCGGCCATCCCTTTTTGAGAAACTGCGGAAGGCAGAGCAATTACAAGTCATTTCAGAAATGAAACGCGCCTCACCTTCCAAAGGGTTAATTGCCGAAGGCGCGGATCCGGTGGCACAGGCAAAAGCATATTACGAAGCAGGGGCTGCCTGCATTTCGGTTTTGACGGATAATCCGTTTTTCCAAGGCAGCTTCGAAGACTTGGCGGCGGTGGCGGAGGCGGTGCCGATTCCGCTGCTTTGTAAGGATTTCATGATTCACCGGGTGCAGATCGACAAGGCAAAAAGCGCGGGCGCGTCCGTCATTTTGCTGATTGTGGCGGCGCTGGATGATGAGACACTTGCGGACCTTCATGCGTATGCGACATCCCTCGGCTTGGATGTGTTGGTGGAAGTCCATGATTTGGCGGAGTTGGAGCGTGCGTTGGCGGTGGATGCCAAGTTGATCGGCGTCAATAACCGTGATTTGCGGACATTTGAGGTGGATTTGATTCAGACCGAAATGGTTGCGGCACGTTTTCCGTTCGATGAGGAGCGGGTGCTAATCAGCGAGAGCGGCATTTGGGGGCCGGAAGATGCAATTCGTGTCGCCAAAGCGGGGGCCAGTGCGGTATTGGTCGGCGAATCGCTCATGCGCAGTGATTCGGTGGGATCGGCACTGCGTTCGTTGCAAGTGGCGAAAGCGGGCGTCGCAGAATGACGAAAGTGAAGATTTGCGGCCTGAAGGAGCGCAAGCATGTTGAGGCCGCAGTCGAGGCGGGAGCCGATGCGATCGGCTTCGTCTTCGCGCCGAGCAGTCGGCGTGTGACGGTGGAGGAGGCCCGGGAACTAGCGAAGTTTGTTCCCGAAGGCGTCCTGAAGATCGGCGTGTTCGTCGATGCGACGGAGGCGGAATTGAAGCGCACTTTCGCGGAGGTGCCGCTTGATTTCATCCAATATCATGGCGATGAGGAGCCGGAGTTCATTCAACAGGTTGGATTGCCGGCGATTAAAGCGGTGTCCGTCCATGATGAAGAGGATGTGCGGCGGGCCGCCCGGTATGATGTGGAATATTTCTTATTTGATACGCCCGGGACGGAATTCAAGGGCGGCAGCGGGAAAACGTTCGATTGGACCTTGTTGGAAGAGGCGGGGGTCCGGCCGGAGCAATTGATTTTGGCTGGCGGGCTGACGGTCGAAAATGTCGGCGAGGCGATTGTGCGTGTTCATCCGTATATGGTGGATGTCTCCAGTGGAGTGGAAATCGATAAAAGAAAAGATGTGGGCTTGATCCGCAGTTTTCTGGATGCGGTCAAAATGAAGGAGCGATAATGATGGGACAACTGACGAAGACAGCGGAGACGAAAGGGCGCTATGGTAAATTCGGCGGCCAATATGTACCAGAGACATTGATGACGGCTCTTTTGGAACTGGAGCAGGCATATGAGGAAGCGATCGCCGATCCGGCATTCCAAGAAGAACTGGACTATTATTTGAAAGATTATGTAGGGCGGGATAATCCACTGTATTTTGCGGAACGGCTGACGAAAGAGCTTGGCGGAGCGAAAATCTATCTAAAACGGGAAGATTTGAACCATACAGGCGCACATAAGATTAACAACTCCCTCGGTCAGGCGCTTTTGGCTGCACGGATGGGGAAAAAGAAAATTGTTGCAGAAACGGGCGCGGGACAGCATGGCGTGGCGACCGCCACAGCGTGTGCATTGCTCGGCTTGGAGTGCGTCGTCTTCATGGGAAAAGAGGACGTCCGGCGGCAGGAGCTCAATGTGTTCCGGATGGAATTGCTCGGCGCTACCGTTGTGTCGGTCGACAAAGGTTCGGGCACATTGAAGGACGCGGTGAATGAGGCGCTGCGCTACTGGGTCGCGAATGTGGAAGATACGCATTATATCCTCGGTTCGGCGCTCGGACCCCATCCATTCCCACGAATTGTACGCGATTTCCAACGGGTCATCGGAGATGAGACGCGGAAACAAATTCTTGAAAAAGAAGACCGATTGCCTGATGCCATCGTAGCGTGCATCGGTGGAGGCAGCAATGCGATCGGCATGTTCCATCCGTTTGTCGATGATGAAGAAGTGGCGTTGTACGGCGTGGAAGCGGCGGGCAGTGGAATTTCCACGGGCCAGCACGCGGCGGCGATCGCGGGTGGACGGGAAGGTGTCCTACATGGTGCCTATATGTATATTTTGCAAGACGGCAACGGGTTCATCCAGGAAGCGCACTCGATTTCCGCTGGGCTGGATTATCCGGCGGTCGGTCCCGAGCATTGCCATTTGCACGACATCGGCCGGGTGAAATATGAATCGGTGACTGACGCGGAGGCGCTCGAGGGCTTACAATTGCTTTCAAGGATTGAAGGAATCATCCCGGCATTGGAAAGTGCCCACGCAATCTATTATGCAGCAGAGCTGGCGAAGGAAATGAAACCGGATGAAGTTCTCGTCATTTGCCTGTCGGGCCGCGGGGACAAGGATGTACAAACGGTGCGCGATGCTTTAGGAGGTGCGGAGAAATGAAGAAATCCGATTTGACCCAGGCGATTATTGGCTGCGCAGAGCGAGGGGAAAAAGCATTCGTTCCGTATATTATGGCGGGTGATGGTGGACTTACGACGTTGAAAAAGAATATTTTATTTTTACAAGAGGCGGGTGTGACGGCCATCGAGGTCGGGATTCCATTCTCCGATCCTGTGGCGGATGGCGAAGTCATCCAGGCTGCGGGGGAACGTGCCCTTGCACACGGCATTAACTTGCGTGCCGTGATGAAGGAGCTTGCTTCCTTCCAAGATGAAGTGACGGTGCCGCTTGTCATTATGACGTATCTGAATCCGGTGTTGAGCTATGGGCTGGAGACGTTCGCTCGGGATTGCGAGGCGACCGGGATTAGCGGATTAATCATCCCGGACTTGCCGTTGGAGGAGAGCGGTCTCGTACGGGAAGCGCTCGAAGGAACGGGTGTCGGTCTGATTCAGCTTGTCTCGTTGACGAGTCCACAGGAGCGTATCCGGAATATCACGGCTGCGGGGGAAGGGTTCATTTACGCCGTCACAGTCAATGGGATCACAGGGGTCCGGAACGAATTCCGCGACGACCTCGGCATCCATTTGCAGCAATTAAAAGAAGTAAGTCCTGTGCCGGTGCTAGCCGGATTCGGCATTTCTACGCCGGAGCAAGTGCGTTCTATCGGCGCGTTGGCGGATGGCGTCATTGTTGGCAGTGCCATTGTGGATGCTTTCCATCGGGGAGATTTGCAGGCGATTGAGACGCTGGTGAAGGCGGCGAAGGAAAAAGTGCATAGTTGAGAGGAAGGGCTGTCCGGGAAACGGGACAGCTTTTTTGTGTGCGATGGGTAATCGCACACTGTGTACTGGTATAACCAGGGCTTTGGTTTTTGTACCAATATTTGTATAAAAAGATAGGATAAGGTAGTGTGGGGTTAAATAAAATGAAAGGGATGTGAAGTACTAAATGAGATGGGTCAAAGTAATAGTAATTATAATAGCGATATATTTAATATTATGGTTCGGTCTAAAACCGCAACATAAACCTGAAGATATTAACAAAAATGAAGTGATACCCGAGGTGCAAATTGAATAATAAAGCAAATTCTTAAATTCGTTAATGTTGCATGAATGAGTTCAAAGTATTTCGATTATGTTTTTTACTTTAAAAAGAAAAAAGAGAAGAGCCAAAACAGAGGCAAGTAAGTTATATGGCCAAAGTGAGAAGAGCATTTCCACACCGGCGCAAGTGCGTTCCATCGAGGGGATTTACAGGCGATCGAGGCGCTGGTGAAGGCGGCCAAGGAAAAAGTGCAGCGACGCTTTTGCCCAGGCGAAGGGCTTGCGACATCCCTTTCATGTGAAGGTCCTCGATCACGACGCCGTCATAGCGGTCTGCCAATTTTCGGGCCTCCTTATGCAGGTAGTCCTTTCGCTGGTTCGCCGCTTTCTCATGCAGCCGGGCCACCTTGATCCGCTGTCTGTTCCAGCGAGAAGAGCCTTTTGTCCTTTTGGATAAAATCCGTTGTTCTTTTGCTAGCTTCTCTTCCATCTGTCGGTAGAACCGCGGGTAATTGGATTTCTTACCCCTTTCACTTTCGACGAACAGACCCTGCATGGCAAAATCCAATCCGACCACTTCCCGGATCTCTTTTTTACTTGGTGCATGTTCGTATTTGGTCAAAATGGAAACATGGTATTTTCCTGTCGCAGAGCGGGAAAAAGTGCAGGACTTGATGATGTGGTGCGTCGGGATGTCACGATGCTGTTTCATTCTGAGGGGTTGGAGTTTCGGCAGTTTGATGGAGACATCCAGAAGCTTAATGTTCCCGTTGACCATATTAGTCGTGTAGGACTGTCTGGATCTGCGGCTTTTGAATTTAGGGTAGCCGGATTTGCCGGAAAAGAAACGGGAGAACGAATTTTGCAGGTTCAACTGGGCGTTCGCGAGTGCCAGACTATCCACTTCCCTGAGCCACCCGAACTCCTTCTTGTACTTGGCAGGTGTCGGAAACCTCTGTTTCTTTAGCAATTCCTTGTCCTCTTTGAATCGCTCATAGGTTTCCTGGCGTTCGGCAAGCATTTTATTGTAGACAAAACGGACGCAACCAAATGTCTTGACGAGAAATTCTTCCTGCTCCTTTGTCGGATACAACCGGAATTTGTAGGCTTTGTGTGCCATTTTATGTCACCTCGCTCCCCCCATTACAGCGGGAATGTATGTTCCTATTATAGCAGAGAATAAAGTTTTGGCTACCGCCAACCGAAATTCATCTCTCCCTTACCGTTGTGCTTGCCCTTCACACACTTGAAGAGGGAGACTTCTTTCGGAGTGCTGTTAAATCGCCTCTCTTTGGCAAAGCTTCGGGCATTACAGGTATTCACGCCCTTCGGTTTCGAAATCAATCTCTTCGTGTCGATTTTCGGGGGTAATTTGTGCCAATAGCTCTTCCAATGTGTATTTTTTTCGGGGTCTTTTTGGTTTCAATGTGATACTCTCACGACCACTCACATGTAATTCCAGCTCAGAACCTTGGTCGATGCCGATCCAATCAGCAACTTCTTTTGGAATACGAATACCTAAACTATTTCCCCATTTTTGGACAGTAACTGTAGCCATGTAATCAGCTCCTTTACTTTGAGTCGTTTTAGTTTCCAGTTGCTTCCTCGGATTCATTATACCATCTTCGGTAAGGTGCCCCAAGCAGCCGTGTTTGTTTTTAACATGATTGTTTCGAACAAACGTGAATGTAGAAATTGGCACTTACCGCCGTACCGCAATCCAACCTGTCCCGAAGCGAATCAAAGGCTGCATCGGGATGATTTTGCAATTCGCTTGTCCGAGTTTTCGATTTTGTACGATGCCAGGGTTCGCTGTTTCAAAAGCAGTCCCTAATTCCGGAAAGACGCCGGAGTCGACGTCGACCATTTCGTATGTAGCCCAAACTCGTTTTCCATCTTGCATCATAGCGGAGCCTTGTGAGATCATCGGCGGTCGGTGTGCCAAATATTCACTTAGATGAAGGGCGGTGCAAGAATCATAGCCGACGCCGATCAGCAGGATTTTGACATCCGTCTCGATCATCTTGCCGAGAGGTGAACCCTTCCCGAACGAATCATCCAGCGGGTGTGTCTCCATCCATTCTTCCGCATGCTTGCCCCACGCCATGAACGAGTGGGCAGGGTGGGGACTGCGGATCGTCTCCGGGTGCCGATGGAAGCAGTCCGCAATCTTCCCCATCTCCCGCAGGTGAGTCAAATGGGGATCGTATGCGGGCATCGTTTGGCGAATCGGTTCATGCCAATCTTCCGGTACAGCTGGCATCATCCAATACGATGGATCCGAATTGTCCGTCGATTGAGCAGGCATGACGATCGTTCCTTCCGACGTCACAGTTTCCATCAATGCCTCGACGACCGCCTGTGCTCCGCCGGCGACCCAGCCGATCGATTTCAATGAAGAATGGACCATGATCGCATCGCCCGATTGGATGCCCATTTCTCGAAGATTATTCTTTAAAGTTTCTTTTGATTGGAACAAGTTTGTATGTAAAATGACTTCGAATTCCGACATGCTCATCACTCCTTGTAAGCCAAGAATAGCAAGCCAGCGCGGTTTCGCCAAGCCTCTCTGAAACTTTTCCCATATTGAATCGTACATATAGGAAAGGGGGCGTGCGGATTGGATGCGAATCGGATTAAACAAGAAGTGGAACTGACCTATAGTAAAGTGAAATCATTGGCGGGTTGGACGGTGGATAAAAACATTGTGTTGACGATTACATCGTATTATGTGACATCGGATCGGGAATTTGATGCGGTCCGATTGAACCGTTCCATGGATGCGCTTAAACAACGATCCGGCTGGTTTTCTCCGCTTCGCGGCCATCTACTGCCTATGATTGCGGCATTTCTAGATCGCCGTAGCTTGCCCATCGAACAGGGGGTCGAGCGTTTATTGGCGAAGCAGCAGGTGTTGAAGAGTGCCGGCTTCCGCAATACGATTCATTCTTATTTGGCCGCCCTTCTTATGACGGACGACCTGGATGTGTATGAGCAAGAGGCGCGGCAAGCGAAAAAACTCTATGATGCCATGAAAAAACAGCATTATTTCCTAACGTCGGACGATGATTACGCCTATGCGCTCCTTCTCAGCAAGCGAGGGGAAGACCCGACCGAACATGCGAAAGCGATGCGTGCCTATTACGATGCACTCCGTACTGCCGGATTCAAGTCGGGGAATGAACTGCAATGGCTCTCCCAAGTGATGACCTATATACATATTGAATTCGATGAAACACTCGTTGCGCGGGCTGCCGAAACCCTAGACCGATTTAAGCGGGATACGAAAGTTCGGCCCGTCCACTATCCGATGATCGGCTTCTTGACCGTTTTCAAAGTGGCGGATGCAGATGTGGCTGCGATTATTGATTTGACCAAGGTGTTGGAAACGGCGAAGCCGCTGAAATGGAACCGGGAAATGGCCTTATCGATCGGCATCGGGTATATTATGCACCAACTGGTCGACCCGGCTCATGTCGATGAAACAGGCATCAGCCTGGCGGCGTCCATCGAATTGATCATCCAGGCGCAGCAAGCCGTCATGGCCGCCACAATCGCAGCGATGGCCGCTTCCTCCGCCAGCAGTTCGTCCAATTCGTAAGGAGCGGGGGACTCGAAAAAATTCATAAGAAATTGATGTTGGATAATTTCCAACATTACATACTGAAAAAGTCGGCACCGAATGATAATTTATATGGTTTTAATGTGATTTATGAAAATGATGAATTGATGTCATTAACATTCTGCCATCGCGTTCAAAGCGGAAACGAATAGACTAGATCATGAGCAGGGCCGGGTTGCAGAAGAAGACTTATCTAAAGGGTGGGGGAGAATTCAAATGGAAATATATCGAGCGACGACTGAAGATCTAGAAGGGGTATCACATTTATTCAACTCATATCGCATGTTTTATGCACAAACATCTGATTTGGGAGGCGCGAAAAGCTACCTGAAAGAACGTTTAGAAAACGAGGACTCTATAATATTCGTTGTGAAGAACGAGCAAAGATATGTAGGATTTACACAGCTTTACCCTACATTTTCATCAATATCAATGAAAACAGCATGGATATTAAATGATTTGTATGTTGATCCAGAAGTCAGGAAACAAGGAATAGGAGAGATGCTTTTACATAGAGTGAAAGAATACGCTATTAAAACAGGTGTTATAAGCATTAGCCTAAGCACAGCGCCGGATAATTACTCTGCCCAAAGGCTGTACGAGAAAAATGGATATGAACAAGATTCACAATTTTATCACTACGAATTAAGTTTGACATAATAATTATCTGATTCGTTTTTTAGTTATAGGACACGATTTCTGAATAGAATAAAAGAACCGATTCTGTTCCGCGCCGGGACAGAATTTTTTACAGATCGGAATGGAAAGGATGTCATTGAAAATGAGAATACGACCACGACGTTTACAAAAAGGGGATACAGTCGGCATTATTGCCCCTTCCAGCCCACCGAATCCAGAGTCGCTGGAGCGTTCGCTTGCTTTCTTGGAACAGCTCGGTTTGAAATGGAAGTTCGGAAAACAGGTATACAACAGAAATGGATATTTGGCAGGGACTGACGAAGAACGGATGGCGGATTTACATGATATGTTCACAGATCCGTCTGTCCAAGGGATCTTCTGCGCAGGCGGCGGGTACGGATCTGCACGATATATCGACCGGCTTGATCTGCCTTCTATGAATGAAAACCCGAAGATCTTCTGGGGCTTCAGCGACATTACCTTCCTCCATACGGCGATTGGGCAATATTCCGATCTGGTGACGTTCCATGGGCCGATGCTCGCGTCTTGTGTCGGAAAGGATACCTTCCATGAATTGTCGGGCAAGATGTTCCGCCAGCTGTTCGAACCGATGGAGCTTCATTACACAGAAGCCATTTCCCCGCTTTCGACCATCCATGGCGGTGCGGCGCAAGGCGAGCTCGTCGGAGGGAATCTTTCTCTATTGGCAAAGACGATCGGTACGAAATTCGAAATTGAAACGCGTGGGAAGCTGCTGCTCATCGAAGACGTCGGAGAGGAGCCGTATCGGGTAGACGGCTTGTTGAACCATATGCGAATGGCCGGCAAACTTGATGAAGCGGCCGGCATTGTCGTCGGTGATTTTGCGAAAGCGGAGCCGAAGAACGAGAATGATTCTTTATCGCTCGACGAAGTGTTCGACCATTATTTAGGCCGTCTCGGGAAACCGGTTGTGAAAGGTTTCAAAATCGGTCATTGCGAACCGCATTTTGCCGTACCACTTGGCGTAGAGGCAAGGCTTGACGCAGACAATCGGTCCCTCACCATTTTGCCAGGGGTGGAATGAAGGATGAAAATCCGGTCCATCGATACATTCCCGGTCGCCGTTCCCTTGAAAAAGCCATTCAAAACGGCCCTCCGGACGGTGCATACCGCGGACGCCATCTACGTGAAAGCGACGAGTGAAAATGGGAGCGTTGGCTGGGGCGAGGCGGTTCCGACTCATGTTATCACGGGAGAGTCGTTCGGCAGTCTAACCTATGTCATTCAGGAAGTCTTAGCTCCCCGGCTGATCGGCATGGATATTCGATATCGGGAAGCACTGTTTGAAAGGCTTACCCGCTCCATCATCGGCAACACAAGTGCCAAAGCGGCCATCGATATGGCCATCTATGATTTATGGGGGCAATTGGCAGGAATGCCGCTGTACCAACTGTTGGGCGGTTACCGGCAGGAGGTGGAAACCGATTACACCGTCAGCGTCGACAATCCGCAAACCATGGCGGAGGATGCGGAACGTTATATTGCAGAAGGGTTTCATTCATTGAAAGTGAAAGTCGGCATTGGAGAAATCCGGGACGATCTTGAACGGATCCGGGCCATCCGGGAACGGGTCGGGAACAAGCCGAAAATCCGGCTCGACGCCAATCAAGGCTGGCAGCCGAAAGAGGCGGTCCTCGCCATCCGGAAGATGGAGGACGCAGGATTCGATATTGAACTGGTCGAACAGCCGGTACATGCCGATGACCTGGAAGGATTAAAGTTCGTAACGGATCAAACGGGAACGCCCATCATGGCTGACGAAAGCATGTTTTCCGCGAATGATGCGTTACGGATTTGCCAACTGCGCGCGGCGGATCTATTGAACATTAAATTGATGAAGTCAGGCGGCATCCGAGAGGCGCTGAACATCAATGCGATTGCGGAAGCGCATGGCATCCAGTGCATGGTCGGCAGCATGATCGAGACCAAACTCGGTGTCACGGCCGCCGCCCATTTCGCGGCAAGCCAACCGAATATTACCAGCTACGATTTCGATGCTCCCTTGATGTTGGCATCCGACCCAGTGTCAGGGGGCATTCTCTACAGTAAAAGCAAAATCCGTCTTCCGGGCGGACCAGGTTTAGGTGTGCATCAAATAAAGGACATTGGATAACCAAAAGGAGGCGAGATGCCGAGATGTCAACTCCTACGTGGTATTGTGCTGTTTCTGTCGCAACAGTCTGGACATCGCCTGAAGCTGTACGCCCGCAAGACGAGGCAGGTCTAGCGAATCCGGCACGCCCGCAGGAATGGATTGGTAGCTTGCGTTTAGCAGATCGGTTGGAGTTAAGCGAGGCCGACCGCGTCCAGACCCAATTAGTATACGGCGAGCCTGTTGCCGTGTTGGAAACGAACGGGGAATGGGCAAAAGTGTGTGCCGTTTGGCAGTCATCCGGCAAAGACAATCGGGGGTATCCCGGCTGGGTTCCGCTTCAGCAATTGAAAGAAGCGCAACCGATCCGCGCGGAAGGATTCGCAAAGGTGACGGCGGGCAAGGCGCAGCTATGGAATATCGATGGTTCACCTTCCCTCGTCTTGCCGTTCAATGGGATGTTGCCTTACCGGCATGTAGTGGATGGGAAGGTCCATGTGTGCACGCCGGGTGGGGAAGGGATTTTGCGGTTAGCTGATGTGGAGTTGGCCCCCTCGGTTCACCAATTCCCGAAGTTGCCTGCAGAAACAGCAGTCGAAAAAGGGCTGGCATTTCTGGAACTTCCCTATTTATGGGGCGGGACCTCCTCGTACGGCTTTGATTGTTCCGGTTTCACCTATTCCATGATGAAAGCATGCGGCCGTTTCATTCCCCGGGATGCAGCCGATCAAGCCCGTGAAGGTATGGCCATTTCAACAGGGGATCCGTCTTTGTGGCGAAAGGGGGACTTACTATTCTTCGCGTCGGATGAAGGGCGCGGGAAGGTACGCCATGTCGGGTTTTATTACGGAAACGGGTTGCTTTTCCATGCACCTTCGACCGGTAAATCGATTGAAATCATCCGGCTGGCTGGGACCCCGTATGAAAGGGAGCTTTGTGCGGTCCGCCGGTTGGGTGTTTGATTCGACAAATGAGGGAAACGGGTTTACGATAGGGAAAAGGAGGGAGACCATTGGAAAAGAAACCGATGAGTGCATCCCGCACGATTCAAACGAAGATCATCCTGCCTTCGGATATCAATCATTTACAGACGATTTTCGGGGGACACGTCTTGGCCTACATCGATGAGATTGCCGCCATCACTGCCATGAAACACGCAAAGACGGCGGTCGTTACCGCCTCAATCGACTCTGTCGACTTCCTGTCGAAAGCGCGGGTCGGGGAAGTGCTGGAACTCGAAGCGGTCGTCAGTTCCACAGGTCGTACATCGATGGAAGTGTTTGTTTCCGTCTGTTCGAGCAACTTGCTGACCGGCGAATCGAATTTGACGACAGAATCCTTCCTTACGATGGTCGCCATGGATGAAAACAACCGACCTGTCCCTGTGCCGGCCATCTATCCGGAAACCGAAGCCGAAACAAAATTATTCGAATCGGCACCCGCCCGGAAGGAACTCCGAAAACAACGGAGAAACATGAGGCATTAATCAATGATCATAGAAGGCCATCCGCAAAGGGTGGTCTTTTATGCTGTCTGAACATTCCTTTTTCAGCAAAACTTCCCTCAAACTTTAATAATTGGATTGCCTTCTACCTCAATAAGTCCTATAGTAAGAATAGAGCTAATTGCTTGGTAAAGGAAATTACATAATAGCCAATAGACCTAGTGGGGAGAGAAAGACACCGGGGGAAGAAAGGGCTTGTCGGGGGAGAAAAATGAAACTGAATTCCATTTCGAAAAAATTATTTGTCAGCTTTACCTCTATTATTATCCTTACGATTATCGTAGGGGCAGTTGGATTTATGTCTGTCATGCAATTGAATAAGAATTACTCCAATTTGTTTGACGAAAATATAAAGAAGGTCGATTTGGTCGATGAGTTGATCAGCCATAATCAGAGCATATCGGCTAATCTATATAGCTATGTTCTATTCAAAGAGCAACGGTATATAGCTAATATTACTAACGAAGCAGAACAGTACAGTCAAACCTATGAAGAACTGAAGGCGATGCTTACGGGCAGCCCTGATATGGAAACAATTGAAGAGATGGGAGAACGCAATGATAACTATATGAACCTTGTCCAGACCAGCATAGATAGTTTTATCCAACAGGATCAAGGCCAATTGGATATCAATGTACGTGGGACGAGTACTGCCATGGTTCTATTTATGTCGTTGGCGGAAAGATTGAAAGAGTCGCAGTACGAGGAAATGAGTGAAACACGGCAAGCGCTTGACCAATTGTCGGATACGACTTATCTGATCATTGTAGTTCTAAGTGGGCTGGTCGCTTTGATCAGCAGTGTAATCGCTTTAATCATCAGTAGGAATATTGCGCGTCCGGTCAAAGGCATGACGGAGGCGCTCGAGCAAGTGGCAGAGGGCAATTTGCAAGTGGAAAAGATAAATATTAAAAACAAGGATGAAATCGGTGTGATGGCGACGGCGTTCAATAAAATGACGGATGATCTTCGTCAGGTCGTTGTCCATTTGCATGATTCGGCGGTCCGTCTTGCAGCGCAGTCAGAGGAGTTGTCGGCCAGCTCCGAGGAAAGTGCCGCTTCATCCGCGATGGTCGCTCATGTAGCGGATGAAAACATGCGGGGCAGTGAGCGGCAATTGGAAATTGTCGGGGAAACAACTGCATCCGTAGAGGAGATGTCGGCAGGAATCGAGCAAATTGCTGAGAACAATGCCAAAATGCTGCAATCATCCAATTTGGTAGGATCGCTTGTCGAACAAGGCTCGGTCACATTCCAGCAAATGGCGGATCAAATGAAAGACATCCAAAGTTCTATTACAGACACCGCTTCCACCATGAAAGTGCTAGAGGAGAACTCCAACAGCATTCAAACGGTGACGGCTTTGATCACGGACATTTCCGAACAAACCAATTTACTCGCCTTGAACGCCGCGATTGAAGCTGCACGGGCAGGTGAACATGGAAAAGGATTCGCCGTGGTGGCGGAGGAGGTCCGCAAATTGGCGGAGCAATCCAAGCAATCGGCTTCGGAGATCGAGCATATTGTGAAGTTGATTCAAACCGATACGGAGAAAGCATCCCAATCCATTCAAACAGGAAGCCATAAAGCAGATGATGGCCTGAATTCCGTTACGGACTCGTTGCAATTATTCGAGCAGATCGAGGGGGCTACTGCCGAAACAGGACAAAGCGTACGCCTTGTATCGGCGGCAATCGAAGATATCCAAGCGAGAACAGCGACAGTCATGACAGGCTCAACGCAAGTACGTGATTTGGCAGAGCAGGCAGCTGCCAGTGCTAATGAATCGAGCCAGTCCGTTCGCGAACAGCTGGCGACCATGGAGGAAATTACAGAAAGCGTTCAATCCTTGGCATTGTTAGCCGAAGATTTACAGATGGAAGTAAGCAAGTTCCGAATTTAAGGATAATTAGAAGAGGCGGCTCGGCGTTCGTTATGGAACGTCCGAGCCGCCTTATTTTATTCCACTTGAAAAGGGGCGGCGACGGAAACTTCATGAAAGGGTTCCCCTTGGGAAAGGAATGTTTTGACGAGCCGATAGCTCCCCGGCATGAGGGTGATTCCAAGATCTCTCACAGAAAATGACTGACGAGCCTCGCTTCCGGCGGCCAGGACATTTCCGAAGTCTCGAAATTGGGGGTTTTTCAAAAAGACGGCATCTGAATAGGTGAGGATGTACCACTGGTGTAATTTTAAGTATAACTTTGCCGCACTGGCAAGGATATACTTAAATTTATTTTTGGCAAGAAATATACTAAATAGGTTATTATCAAGTGAAGGAACATGAAATATCAAGAAGTTATGGTAGTAAAAATTGTTTTTCTATGACTAAAATTGAATCTGTGACGTAAAGCTAAGTTTTCCAAATGGAAAGCTTATGCTTTATTTTTTTATGGAAATCTTAGGGTTGTTTTTAAGAAAAACTATGGCGTTATTTTTTATCCTTGATAAACACATTCAACAAACGGGCCAGGTTGTTGAATAACATTTTTAAAGAAAAGTTGGTATTGTGAATACAAGTGTTATAAACAGGAGTAAAATAAGCTCGTAATTAAGAAAACTATCAAAGCCAAATCTCAACAATTGAGAACGGAGGACCCAATCTTTTGGGGTTAATTCTGCATTGCAGAAAGGATGATATATATACTCTTTCGCCATCCTAACCCGTCGGCTAATGCGAAGGAGATGGTAAAGGACTTCCATTCCTAGATGCGTTATTTACAGCTACTTCTGCTATATTTTGTTTACGTTATAAGTTATTCAATAGGAAAAATTAAAAGTTTTGCCTTTTTGAATTGGCATCCGTCAAAGGATCAATATTAATTTTGTATTTTATTTTAATGTCCATCTTCTCAAACATTTCAATCCATTTTTTTTCTTCCATTGGTTTTGAGAATGGTCTTTTTGTTTGTATGCCAAGCTGTAATGGATCCACTTTCAATTCTTGCATCTTTTTAATTAGTTCATGTGTTTGTTTTTCAAGATGGATTTCGATATCTTTTTTCATATTTTCTAACTGCTTTGGGTCAAATAATTGCTTCTCTCCCCGGTATTCTTCAATCCTAGTGTCTATTTTCACGGTATAGGTCATTGTAGAATAGCTGCTATCGATATCTACTATTATTTTAGATCTAACATGACCCAGTACAACTTCAAATTCTGGAATCGGTAAAACGCTTAAGTAGTGATTGTTGTTTATCAGCTGGAAGATACGATCATCTAAAGATGAAATCGTTTCAACTAGCTTGTCATCTTGAAACAAGGCTGTACCTTCATAGTTGACCCCATCCTCTTCTATTTTGAATACAGGCAAGAAAGGATCTGAATAAGGAGTATAGAGCAAATTTTTAAATTGATGAAGATTAACGACAGTTAATTCTCCTTGGTTTTTTTCTTCGTAATGCTTCAGCATTCGGTAAAACGAGTAATCAAAGTTTTCATCTTTGTCCAATTGACTTTCCAAGTATTCATCAAAATTTCCTTTTACGATAACTAAATAGATTCTCAAAGAAATATCCGGATCAGTCAATAATACATTTATAATGGACATAATCCCGTCTTTTCCAAGTTCATCACTAATTAACAGCATCCGCATTTGTCCGTATTTAATTTCCTGGTAGAAGTTTAAGTTGTACTTCTGTACTCCCTCCTTTAATAAGCTGACTTCCTGCGACATAACAAACTTATTTTCTTTACTTAGAGGAGGCATAATTGTACTGACTTTTAATTTCCCTTCATCCCCCTTACTAATTGACAAAAAAGTAACGGGAGAAATCTCTTCAATAAGGTTATTTTCGGTAAAAGGGGCACAGCCAGATAACCAAAATGTCATAAAAAGGAGTATCAATCTTTTACATATCTTTTTATATAGACACATGTTTTTTAACCCCCTGTTCTTTTTTCATTACTAAAACAATAACAAGTGGAACAAGAAAATAGCTTATGCTTCCAGCTATAATTTGAAGATTAAGTAAAAAGTTCTCCTTCTCCCAGGGTTTCCAAAATAATTCATTCAGAAGAACCATTCCGATAAAAATAAGGATTACACTGAATAATAAACCTTTTCCACTGGATGGCTTGCTCATTTTACCAAAAGCTATTTTAGATGCTCCATAAAACAATAGTAGAAATAGAGAAACCGCAAAAACTAAGTTAAATAATTCAAAGGAAAGCATGATCATATCAATTCGTTCAAACACTGGGTTTTGATAATAACGGAACATATTAATAATTGGATATTGACTTTTACTTAAATAATTGGAACCGAAATAAAGTAGGGATGCTATAAATAGGAATACATACTCTACAACGGTGAGAGCGTTGCCGTAAGATAAATAGCGAAAGGTTTTATTGTTTGTTTTAAGCCATGGTCCCAAAAACACCAGAAATTCCGGCCCAGAATAGGAAGACAAAATTAAAAAAAAAGCTTTCCAATTTTCTACTTTCCACTCCATTGGAATAAGTGGATACAAATCACTAAGTTGAGCTATTGGGGGAAAGAAGAAAAAAACGAAAAATGTGGCCATCCAAAATGTACAGAAAAAAGAAATCAACACAAAACGAATGGTATGTTCAATGCCCTTACCTGCGACATAAAAACAGAACAACAAAATAAAAAAGACAAGAAAATTTGTATCTGTTGATGGAAGTATAAATGTTTGAACAATTTCGCTGAATCCTAAGGTTATGACGGAAAGTTTAAGTAGAATAAAGAACAACCCGATGAAAGAGAGAAATCGCACCAATTTTTTCCCGAACAATTGGACAAATCCATTATATCCATTGCTAGATAACCGGGTTAAAAGCCACTTAGATAAAAGAAGAAGGTTTAGTTGGGATAATATCCCGACAGCTATAAGCACCCAAATCATATATGGATTGATCAAGATGTTTGGCATAATCAGAAAAAAGTATAGCATTTGGAGGCGATTTACCAACAACATGGCATAGAGCCCATTATAAGTTTCATTCTTTTTAAATAATTGGTGGGTTTCCATCAAGTCATCTCCTAGTTTTATATCTCTTCAGTTTTAGAGGTTTAAGATGCTTTGGACGCTCCAACATTTTGTCTAATGGCCCTCGTATGAATAAGTCAATCCAATCCTTTCCAAAGAAAGGGGAAACTGGTGAAAAATAGGGTTGCTTGATTGAAGACAAGCTATTAAGATGGGCCAAAATGGCAATGATCCCAAGTGCGATCCCAATTATCCCAAATAAAGAAGAAAAAACAAGAAGCATCAATTGAATGAATGAATTTGCTTTTGTCATAAGGTAATTGGGAATAAGAAAGGAAGCTATCGTCGAGATCCCAACCATGACAATTAATACGTTGCTAGCGAATCCAGCCTCAACAGCCGCTTGACCAATCACAATACCACCAATAACCCCAAGTGTTTGACCTGTTTTTGTAGGCATCCTTAAACTGGCTTCTTTTATGATTTCAATAAAAATTAACATGATAAATGCTTCCCAAAAAGGAGTGAAAGGAAGCTTGCTCCTTGAGTCGACCAAGACCAGCAGTGTTTGTATAGGAATCATTTGATAGTGATGAGTTGTCAATGCCACATAGAAAGGAATCAATGTGATTGACAGAATGAAGCTGATATATCGGAGGATTCGCAAAAAACTGGAAACTGCCCATCGATTAATATAGTCCTCGGGTGATTGGAACAAATGGAAAAAAGTAATGGGTGCAACAAGAGCAAATGGTGTATTGTCTACCAGAAGGGTGATCTTTCCTAATCCCAGAGAATAAGCAACTACATCCGGCCGGTCAGTTTGCTGTAACTGAGGAAAAATACTGTTTTGATTTTCCTCCATGAATGCCGCAATTTGAGAAGAGTCAAAGAAGAGATCAAAATTAATTTCAGAAATCTTCTCTTTGACTGTTGAAACAAAATCTGGATTAGTCAACCCCTCTATGTACATTAAAACAACACTTGTCTCACTCATAGAACCGACAGTAAACTTCTCTGCTTTCAGTTCATGTATGGGGAGTCGTCTTCGAATAAGCGTAATATTTTGTTCTATTTGTTCACTAAAGCTGTCCTTCGCTCCGAACAAGATGGTTTCTGTTTCGGAAGTTTCAATGGCACGTCCAATAGGATTTTGTAACGGCACAGCTAACCAAAGGTTTTGAGAAGAATCAAATAACAAAATGGACCCTGAAAACAACTGTTTTTTTGCCTCTATAAAAATAGGAATGGGAATAATTGAGGAATTCACAATGCAATCTTGAAGATCAGGTTTGGAACAATTAGTTAAAGGTTTTATAATGCTTTCATTTAATTTTTCTTGGTCAATAAGAGTTCGTATGTAAACAAGATGAATTTTTCGAATATCGGAAACGTCAATTTCGACAAATTCTGCATCATCCATTTGAACGAGGCTTTTTTTCAGAGCTTCTATCGATAATTCTGATTCAGCTATTGATTGAGCAGCAAGCTTACTTTCAATTCGTTTTTTTTTCCAAAACATGTACATCCCACCCCTCTAGTCTTACTTAAATATTCATACACATTATTAGCAATTTAATATTAAAATATACATAACACGTAGAGGAGCATAACGACCCAAGAATTGTTAACCATACATATGCCAAAAATAAAATAATTATCTAAAATGATGCCAAAAGTTAAAGAGTTAAAGATAAACCCAATTCAATCAATCTAATACTTATAATTTGAGTGGATATAAAAATCGAATGCGTTGAAAGGGTTGATATTACTGTACTGGCAAAAATATCGCTAAGTAAACGGCGAAGAAATAATTAAAATCACACCGGGAAGCGAAAAAATGAACAATCCCGATTTCACCTATATCGAGGAGGAATGGAAGATTTCCTGAAAGAGAAAGCGGCGTGGATCCGGCAACATGGTTCAGTGGCACAGCAGACGTTGCAAAAGATTGCCGATGATCGGGTGCGGCTCCGTTCGTTGCTACGGGAAATCGAAGAAGCTTTCGATTATGGGAAAATCGCGGTCCATGCATTGGACAAAGCGATGGATAAGCTAGGTTCCGCCGAAGGGATGTCGATATGGGATACGTTCCTAGACGGCGGCTTGGTCGTCTCCGCACTTAAATATTCAGAAATGAACAGCTCAGAAGACTTGATCCATCAAGCGCAACGGGCATTGCGCCATTATCGGACCGAGTTGATGGATGTCCAAAATATTGCAGCTGAATCCTTCACAATCAGTCAAAATGACATCTTTACGTTCACAGATCTCTTCTTTGACAATATCTTCTCCGACTGGACGATCCATTCCCGGATCACCGATGCGCAGAATCAAGTGCAGAATGTACTTCGGGATGTACGGCGAGTGCAGGACCAGTTGGCCAGGAAACGCGATGAAGCGCAAGAGGAACTGGGCCGACTCGACCAGCAGGAGAAGGATATTATTGTTTCTTAATCGAGGAAGTCGCCTACCTGGACCGTATTTGAAAAACGGGAGCTCCTGTCAATCGGGAGTCCCACTCAAACTTCATAGCTAGCTTCTTCAATACGAATCCTTAATTCGTCCAGCGCATCCAAGCTTCACCGGGATGCGTTTTTTGTGTTGTTTATATGTTCATATACATTCATCCTTTACACATCCTGCGCATATAGTGTACTATATAACTAGAACACCGATACAGAAGGGGGTTACCACGTTGAAGCAGTGGAACGGGTTGTTGAAGAAAGAGTGGATTTCGATGAAGTGGCCGTTGCTTGCAATGGTCATTATAGGCATTGCCGTCCTGACGGTTTTTCCGTTTTTATTCATTCGGACATTCGGTTTGGATGTTCATTTCTATGAAATTACGTTGGTCATGAGTTTTCTTTGGGCGCTTGCTGGTACTCTGGTCCCGGTGGGAACGTTGCTTGTTTTGTTGGAGCGGGAGATGAAGCGGCCTGATGTATGGCTGCATTCAACGGTATCGATTTTTAAGTTGATTGGATCCAAAATGGCTTTTGCTGTACTGATTGGTATTATCAGTTTCTTAATACCGACTTTGGTGTTGGCCATCGAATACAATTTTGTCTACTTGCCGATTTTTGTGATGGGCGATATGTTCCGTTTCGGCGTCTGGTTTTTGATCACATTGTTTTACGCATCCGTCGCCGTCATGGGCTTTGGATTTTTCTTATGGGTGCTGTACCGATTGTTGAAACAAGTGATCAGAGGGTTTGCGGTGCCGGCGACTCTCTTGCTATTCGTCTTCTTTATATGGCTGGCGGCCCGTGTCGGACAAACGGAACTGTATGAGCGGATCGTGCAGGTCGGTAAAGTGGATTTATCGAAAGTGGCAACTCTTCAGACACCAGCCGGGGAATCATATGAATCCGGCCATTCCTTGTTTTATACAGCGGAGTTCTACACTGGGGAACTCGTGTTAGACGTCCTGCTCATGTTGGCAATGTTCATCGGTGGAGCCGTCTTGTTCGAGAAGAAAATACGGTTATGAGGAGGTTAGAAGATGAAAAGCTGGCGGGGGTTGATATGGAAAGAGTGGTTGCTGCTCCGATGGGGAGTAGGTCTTATCGCGGTCCTATCCTTTTTTGTGATACTAGGCGGGCCTCTAGCGATTCAGAAGCTGTTAGGTGTCCCGGGGAGTTACTTCAGTCATGCTCTAGTTTTTGGGGGAACTTGGATTGTCCTTCATTTGTTTGTTGGACTGTTCCTCCTTTTTACGAGTTTGGGAAATGAAATGAAACAGCCGGAAATTTGGCTTCATTCTCCTGTCCCGATGGCCGGGCTTGTTGGAGCGAAAGTGGCGTTCGCTTCAATTGTTACGACCGCTTCCCTGTTGTGGAATGGTCTGTTGCTCGGAATCGCCTTTTATTTATCGGAAGGGGGCGGCACGATTCCATTTGAGGAAGGGGTCCTTCCATTGCTCAGTGTGATGGTTGCCCTGTTTCTCCGCTCCCTCTTTGTCATGGGACTCGGCTTTTTCTTCTGGTCTGTCTATCAAGTATTGCATTCGCGGATTGGTAAATTCCTAGGCGCAACAGCTTCTTATATAATCTTCTTCCTAAGTACGATCTTATGGGAGAAGGTTCGGGTCTCGGGGATCCTTGACTCGTTGAAGGCGTTTGGACCGGTCAAATGGACGGATGCCGCCTTCTTCAATGAATCTGACAGTTATTTCTTCATGGGCATTGTTCCGGAAGGCGTTGTCTTCACCATCGGCGGGTTGCTGGTCTATGGTGCGGTGACCGTTGTCCTATTCATGGCCGGCGGGGTTTTATTTGAAAAGAAAGTGAGGTTATGACGATGGGCATTGAATTTCTACCTGATAAACCGATTTATCAACAGCTCATCGATCGCATTATCGGCGAAATTATCCGAGGCACTTTGCAACCAGGAGAGAAATTGCCTTCCGTCCGTGATTATGCAGTGGAGGCCGGGGTCAATGCCAATACGATGCAGCGTGTGTATAAGGAGTTGGAGCAAATGGAAATCACCGAAACGAGAAGGGGCCAAGGGTCGTTTGTGACGGAAGATGAAACGAAAATTGCGAAGGTCCGGGATGCGATGAAGGATCAATTGATCACGTCCTTCATCCAAAGTGTGGAGGCGTTCGGCTTTACGACGGATGAAATGATCCATCATTTACAAGAGCGGGGTGGGAACGATGATTGAGCTGAAAAACGTGTCGAAAAAGTATGGTAGCCGCAGGGCGCTCAACGATTTGACGCTTGCGCTGCCGAAGGGGAAAATCGTCGGATTGGTCGGGGAAAACGGTAGTGGCAAGACGACGTTATTGAAACTCATCGCAGGGCTGTTGACGCCGAATTCCGGCAGTGCCGAGTGCAATGGTGAAAAAATTACGCGGCGAATTGCCTCTTCCGTAGCGTATATGCCGGATGCGGATTTATTTTATCCCTATTTGACGGTGGGGCAGTTGTTTGAGTTTTATGAGTCGCAATTCGCCGATTTCAATCCGGTCAAGGCGAAAGAGATGGCCCAGTTTTTAAATATCGGGCTGGATTCGAAAATGAAGAACTTGTCCAAGGGAAATCGTGGTCGTGTGAAAATTGCGGTGACGCTTGCACGGGAGGCTGACTACTATTTGCTGGATGAGCCGTTTTCGGGACTGGACCCGATGGTGCGGGAGGATATTTCCAAGGGGCTGATCCGCTTCACAGATACGGAACGGCAAACGATTGTCATGTCCACACATGAGTTGAAGGAAGTGGAACCATTGCTCGATGAAATTGTCGTGTTACGCGGGGGCCGCCTGCTTGCGCATGAGTCGGTTGATGAAATCCGTGATGTCCATGGAATGGATGCGACCGCTTGGATGGTATCGCTGTTTAGGGAGGGAAAGTGAAGTGGAAACGAAACCGATTGTAGAGTTGCGCGGATTATCGAAATCAATCCGCTCGAAGAAACTGGTCGATGATTTGAACTTGGCGCTATATCCGGGTCAGATCACCGGATTTCTCGGGCCCAATGGTGCGGGGAAAACGACGACGATCCGGATGATGGTCGGTTTGATGAAACCTTCAGGCGGAGATGTGGTGATCGATGGGGTGTCGCTGGCAGAGTCATTCGAAGAAGGGATGGGGAAAGTCGGGGTCATCGTCGAAAATCCCGAGATGTACGGATATCTGTCCGGCTATAAGAATTTGCTCCATTTTGCCCGGATGCACAAGGGTGTGGCGAAGGAGCGGATTACGGAAGTCGTCAGTCAGGTTGGACTGCAAAACCGAATTCACGAGAAAGTGTCCACATATTCTCTCGGGATGCGCCAACGTTTAGGTTTAGCCCAGGCATTGCTGCACCGCCCGCGGTTTTTAATATTGGATGAGCCGACGAACGGGTTGGATCCTGCGGGTATCCGCGAGTTCCGGACGTATTTGCGGGAGATCGCGGAGAAGGATGGGATTTCCGTGTTCGTATCGAGCCATATGCTGTCGGAAATCGAGCTCATGTGCGACCGGATTGCCGTCATCCAGAATGGTCGATTGATTGATATCCGCAATATGGAGGAGTCGAATGAAAGCCATTACTATATAGAAGCATTTCCGGTGGATTCTGCGGAACGCTTGTTGGTGGAGGAAGGATTTACGGTGGAACGTTATAAGGAAGGATTGACGTTTGCCGCGGAGAAGATGCAGATTCCCGGGCTGATTCAGCAGTGCATGGAGAAGGGGCTTCGGTTATTCGAAGTACAGCCGTTCCGCAAGACATTGGAAGATCAATTTTTGGAAATGACGGGAGGTGGGCAGATTGCTGAAGCTCGTACAAAATGAATGGATGAAATGTTGGGCAAGGAAAGGGACCTGGGTCATGGCCGGATTGTTGGTCGTTCTCATCGCGGGGATGCTTGGTTTGACGAAATGGGTTGCATCTTCGGAAGGAACGGAGGATTGGCGGTCAGCGGTACAGGAAGAATTGGCGGGAGTTCAGGAATTGGCACAGGATCCGACCCTGACAGCCAGTGAAAAGGAGCAATTGATGGGGGAAGAGAAGGTGTTGGAGTATCGGCTCGCCCACGATATCGCTCCGATTGACTCTAATAGCCGGGAGGGCATCATCATGGATTCCGCCGGCATCGGATCCATAGCGGTCCTTTTTACAGTCATTGTGGCAGCGGGCATTGTCGCTTCGGAATTTTCACAGGGAACGATTAAAATGCTGCTCTCCCGTCCTGTCAAACGGTGGAAAGTGTTGACGTCAAAATATGTGGCGGTCGTGGCCTTCGGGATTTTATTGATGTTTATCGGGTTTGCGATATCGATTATCGGGGCGTACATCTTATTCCCGTCGGGGGGCGGCCAGGAGCTTGTTTGGAATGGACAGGAAGTCGTGACAGCTTCGATTTGGGGCAAAGGCTTATATTTATTGCTTTTGTCCTTCGCGAATGTGTTCATCATCGCCACCTTCTCTTTCATGATCGGCAGCGTGTTCCGTTCCAGTTCTCTCGCTATCGGGTTGTCCCTGTTTATTTACTTTATGGGATCCACCGTCGTTGTCCTGCTGTCCAAATACGAATTCGTGAAATATATCGTGTTCACTCATATGGATCTGACTATGTATGAGACAGGTTACCAAATCGTGGAGGGGATTACGTTGCCTTTCTCTTTGGCAGTGCTTGCAGTGTATCTCGTACTGTTCCTGGTCATCAGCTATTCGACCTTTACCCGGCGGGATGTGGCGGCATGAATGGGTGCTGAATGAAGAATAGTAATGTTATGCTATAATCCTCGTATTCTTACAAAGAACAGAGGAGAATGAAATGGAAATTGTTCAAAACTCTCCGTCCGATGAGCCGGCATTGCAGCTTCGGGACGTTTCCTATTCAACAGAGGGTATCGATATTTTACGAGGGGTGACAGGTCCTTTCCGGTGCGGGGAGATTACCACCCTGGTCGGTCCTTCCGGCGCGGGAAAAACGACTTTGCTGAAACTATGCAATGGGTTGGTGAGCCCGACTGGCGGGAACATTTACGTGGAGGGACGGGAGATTACCCATTTTTCGCCTACGGAACTTCGGCGCCATGTCGGGATTGTGCTGCAAAACTCGCCTATGACAACAGGCAGCGTGTTGGATAATATAGCGTTGCCCCTTCGATTAAAAGGCCAGGAGCTTTCGGCGGAAGAAGCGGTAGATGTGCTCGAGCAGGTTGGCTTGGATCCCGATTTTATCCATCGCGATGCAAATGGCCTTTCGGGAGGACAGCGGCAGAAAGTGTCGATTGCTCGGACTTTGCTCAATGATCCCCAAATTCTCTTGCTGGATGAAATCACGTCGGCTTTGGACCCATCGTCGGTACGTGAAATCGAGGCATTGATCCGCAAGCTGAATACGGAAAGAGGAATCACGGTCATTTGGATTACGCATAATTTCGAACAGGCCAAACGGATGGCCCATTCGGTTTGGGTGATGGTCCGGGGAGAACTTGTGCAGACGGGTGAAATTTCGCTATTGGAGAAATCCAGCAATCCGATGGTGGACCGTTTTGTAAACGGGGTGTCCGAATGACTCCGTTGGCATTGGCGCTCACCTTGGTATTTGTCCTGATTCCATTGGCTTTATCCAAAACGCTCGGTTTGCGGCTGGAACGGGATACGATGATCGCGACAATCCGTTCCATCGTGCAATTATTGCTAGTCGGGTTCGTCCTGCAATTCGTATTCGACTCGGAAAGTTATTTATTCATCGTGCTGATGGTTGCCTTGATGATTGCCGCGGCTGTGCAGAACGCCCGCAAGAAAGGGGGAGGCATCCGGGGCATTACATGGAAGTTGGCTGTGACCTTTGTTGCGATTGAGCTGCTGACGACGGCCGCCACGAGGAGCGTCTGTCTCGGCTTCTTATCCTATCCATCTCTTTTCAATGAGAGGATGCAACTGATCCGCCTGGGCCGATAGGCCGTTCCAACGAAAAAAGCCCTCCATTGTGGGGGGCTTTTTTCGTTGGCTCAATTATTTGAACTGAATGTACGAACGAGACCTAAAATTGTGCCGATTCCAATAAATGCGAACAAGAAATACATGATGTATAAGAACCACATACTGAACGTCACTCCTTTTATACAGAATCCTCTTTCCATTGTATCACCTAACCGATGGCGAGGCAATGCTGCACGGGCGGGGAGCGGCGGAATTGTGGCGGAATGGTTGCGGAGGTCGCGAGTGAACTGGCGAGTGCAAGCAAATCCAGGTGGGGCGCAAGGATCGTGGCTCCAGTGCAAGTACCCTGTGAGTGAGTGCAAGGAATCGGGCGTGGAGTGCAAGCAAAATAGGGAAAGCAAGCAAATCTAATTGGAGCGCAAGGAACCGTGGCTCCAGTGCAAGCACCCTGTGAGTGAGTGCAAGGAACCGGGCGTGGAGTGCAAGCAAAATGGAGAAAGCAAGCAAATCTAATTGGAGTGCAAGCAGCCGTGGCCCCAGTGCAAGCACCCTGTGAGTGAGTGCAAGGAATCGGGGGTGGAGTGCAAGCAAAATGGAGAAAGCAAGCAAATCTAATTGGAGCGCAAGGAACCGTTGCTCCAGTGCAAGCACCCTGTGAGTGAGTGCAAGGAACCGGGCGTGGAGTGCAAGGAATTATTAGTTGAATACAAGAAATCGCAATCTGTAAACGAAAAAGTTTTATAAAAACTAGTCAAAATCAGAATTTGAAGGAGTTAAAGAACGGTTTAGCTATCCAAAATCGTATTTTGCCGCTTAATAAGGGGGATTTGATGACAAAAATAGGATCAAATTATAACTTTCTATTTCCATATGGTTTCCAATTGAAGTCTGTGTTACGCTCAGCAGAGGAGGTGAATGGACAGTTGATAGTCAAAAAAAGGTCTGTTCCATACAATTTAATCGGAATGCATGCTATGCAGGAGAGGATTTTACCCACCCACCCATTTGCAGAGAAGCTTAAAGAGCGGATCCGGATTGCTCAAGCTGGTATCGTGGATCAAATCTTTTTGAAGTATCAATTTGGTTTCGAGCATTATATATTCCACGACTTGAATTTAACTTCAACCGGAAAATTTCAACTGGACACGCTGTTTCTTTCTCCTCAAGGTGTTTACATCTTGGAAATTAAAAATATTGCGGGCCGTATTCATTTTCCAAATGAGTGGAATCAAATGGTCCGTGTCCTGGATAACGGTCAAACGGATGCTTTCGAGTGCCCCTCCGTCCAGCTGGAGCGGAATTGTTTTCTATTGGAAGATTGGTTTCATTCCAGAAATCTTTCTGTTCCGATTACAGGCGCTGTCGTCTTCACTCAATCCAGGCAGTTGATCGAGAATTCCCGGCCTCGTTTGACCATGCTTTTCCCATATGAGCTTCCAAATGTTCTCCGAAAACGAGAGCAAAAGCCCCCCATCTTAGATAGTAAAACCTTATCAGTGATAGTACATGAACTATCGAGTGCACACCAGGATTTCAATCCATTTCCACTATGTAACACGATGAATATAAGTCCACTTGATATAAAAAGTGGTGTTCAATGCGAGAATTGCGGGATGCTTGGCATGGATAAAATATTCCGTGGCTGGATTTGTCCGGGTTGTCACCATGTTAGTAAACGAGCGCATCAGCGGACTATCCAGGATTGGTTCATGCTGGTAAGTGAAACTATGACAAATCGGGAGTGTCGGGAATTTCTCCATGTATCAGCGAACTATACTGCTGCCCGATTGCTCGGCGAGTTGCCTCTTGAACCAGAAGGGATGAGCAGGGGGAGATTTTATCGTTTTCCCTTAAATCTGATGAAAGAGGATTATGAGAAAAGCCCTGATTCGCAAGGAACGCTCCACTGAGTGCACGAACCTGCCATCCGAGTGCAAGGAATCCCTGGTTGAGTGCAAGCAAAGGCGTTGGGAGTGCAATAAAACCGTCTGCCTAGCGTAAAATCTAACGCCCTGCAAGGAACGCTCCACTGAGTGCACGAACCTGCCATCCGAATGCAAGGAATCCCTGGTTGAGTGCAAGCAAAGGTGTTGGGAGTGCAATAAAACCGTCTGCCTAGCGTAAAATCAAGTGTCCTGCAAGGAACGCTCCACTGAGTGCACGAAACTGCCATCCGAGTGCAAGGAATCCCTGGTTGAGTGCAAGCAAAGGCGTTGGGAGTGCAATAAAACCGTCTGCCTAGCGTAAAATCGCCCTGCAAGGAACGCTCCACTGAGTGCACGAAACTGCCATCCGAGTGCAAGGAATCCCTGGTTGAGTGCAACGAATCCTGCTGGGAGTGCAATGAACCATCTTCTGGGTGCAAGCAAAACCATTTCGGCCATCCCATGACCATTTCACCACACACCCCTGTCTTTCCGCTCTATTTCCGCTTGCCATGAAACCGTCCGCTGGCTCCAGCCGTATACGTAGCAACAGAAATGGGGGTGTTCGGATGAGAAACGTGGTAGGGGTTCTTCTGGCAATCCTGTTTTTCATGCTGCCGGCTCCTCTCGTGGAGGCGAAGTCTTATACGATTGATCAGGTGCAGATTAAAGGATGGCTTCAGCCGAACGGGGATATGGTCGTCAATGAAATCTTCACGTATACGTTCGACGGCGAGTTCACGCAGCTGCATCGATCCTTCCCGCAGAGGCATAATTCGCAAGTCGATACGTTCGAAGCTTATTTGCTTGATCGCAACGATGCTGTTGTCGGCGAGGTGACGAATGAGATGTTGACGCCGGCTGCCGTGACGCAAGAGGGCTTGACCCGGACGACGGCCGTCCAAGCGAAGGATCAAACGATTTCTGTCCTCTACATCTATTATTTGCGAAATGCGGTGCAATCCACCGATACATATAGTGATCTCAATCTCACTTTTTTCGAAGAGGGCTCGAATCATGATGAAGATATTCAAAATATTAGCATTGCGTACGTTCTGCCCGGTGCTGTAGGCGAATCCAACATCCATGGGTTTATGTACGATCGAAACGGAGGAGTGAGCCATCTGTATGAGGATGGCATCATCTTTGAAACGCCAGCGTCCGAGGCCCGAACCTTAACGGCGACGCGGGTTCTATTTCCTTCAAGCATTATGACGGAGCAGCAAAAGTCAGCAGAATCGCAGTCCTTTGAAAAGGTCGTTGCCGAGGAAACGCAGAACTGGGAGGCCTATCAGAAGAGGTTGGCCCGTACCCCGACGATTAAAATGATGGTCAAAGGAGGAGCCATTTTCTTCGCCCTCCTCGCTGCTTTGTTCTTATTCATGCGCCAGCGCCGGGTCGTGCCGTTCGGCAGCATCGATTTCGTTCTTCAAACCGATCCCGTCTATCTAGCATATATCGATCGGAATGGTGCCTATCAATCGAGGAATTTCTTGGCGGGACTGCTCTCTTTGGCGGAAAAAGGCCATGTGAAAATCATGACGGAACCATCCGCAGAACGGTTTAAGAGACATCCTTCCGCCCCGGAAAAAACCCTTGCCTTCCAATTGGTGCCGAGTACGCAACCATTGCTGCCTCATGAGAAGACCTTGGTAGCTTGGTTATTTAAAAGCGGTTTGAAAAATAGGACGTTCCATTTGCAAGATATCGCAGGGCAGGCAAAAGGGGAGAAAGAGCGGAAAATGATGTATTTGCGTCGCTATTATACCTTTGATAAAAATCATCGTATTTGGCACGAGGAAGTCCGGACCCTTCTTGAAGAGGCGGGTACGTTGTCCAATAAACTCCCGACTGTTCTTGGTTGGATTACATTTATCCTTACCGCAATACTGATGTCATCGGCTTTTTATGTGAACAATCCAAGCACCTGGAACTTTGTGCTTCCGGCCATTCTCTTAGCTATGGCCCTTGCTGGATTTAGAAAAAATCGTCTTGTTCCGATTTTTTATTTTGGTGTGTTGTTTTTCCTCTCGCGGGAATGGGCACCGAGCGATCTGCAAAATGCGACCTTATTCCTTCTCTTGTCAGGGGCGATTTTTATTGGCAGCCTTTCCGATTCCCTCATTGTTTCAAAGAGTGGCCTGCATGCAAAAATTAGCATCCGAAAATTCCAAGCGAGCCTATCCAAAGGATTACCATCCCATCTTTCGGAAGAGGACCAGAATCGCTGGCTGGCACGTGCGTATTTATTGAATAAAGAGAAGAGGACACTTCCGAAGCTCAATGCGTCCGTCTTACCCGCCGTTCCTATGGCCACTTTGTTCGCTTTGGAAGAAGACCCGATGCAGTTCATCCGTTCCACTTGGGACTCGATGAATATCCCGACGGGTGGCGGGTCCAGTGGCGGTACATCCGACTATGGCGGCGGCAGTTACAGTGGAGGCGGAGGTGGAGATGGCGGAGGAGGCGGCGCAGGAGCGGATTGAACAAAAAGGGGCTGTCTAGAAAGTGGATTTTCCGGTTAAACACGCAAAAAGCAAGGGCTCTGGTCGCTTTCCGCGGGCCAGCCGACGAGCCTCCTCCGGCTTACAGCCGTGCGGGGTCTCGTCGGCCGGCTTTCCCGCAGGAGTCTCCCGGCGCCCTTGCTTTTTGCTAGTATCCAACTCTGTGCCTGGACTTTTCGTACAGCCCCTTTGTCATGCGCGCCGTTCTTCTTTTAATAGATCACGGATTTCCTCAAGGAGGACTTCCGTCTTATCCACTACCACTTCTTCTTCTTCTTCTTTGACTTCCTCTTTCCGCTTAAATTTCAGCAGGAGGCGGATGACGAAGAAAATCGAAAAGGCGACCAGAAGAAAATCGATGATCGATTGAAGGAACAATCCGTATGTAATGTTAACTCCCCCGATTTCCTGATGAAGTTTGGAAACGTCGATCTTCCCGGTCACCGCACCGATGATAGGCGTGATGATGTTTTCCACGAGGGAGGTCACGATTTTACTGAAAGCTGCTCCGATTACAACAGCAATCGCCAGATCGAAGACGTTGCCTTTGAAGGCAAATTCCTTAAATTCTTTCCACATATTTTTCTTCCCTTTCTTTTAAAATTCTTCCGTGTCAGGTGGAAACCAGCGGTACACCGCCAGATCCACTTTCCCATCCGGCGTAAAGCGGATTCCTTCCGTCTCCAGCAAATCCTGCTGACGGGTCCCTTTTGCCTCGGCATCCGGGGGAAATGAAATCCCACCTTGCGTATTGATGATCCGATGCCATGGCAAGTCATACTTGGCGCTCATTGAATGCAGGATGCGCGCTACTTGACGGGCCCCCCGGCGATTTCCGGCGGAGGCTGCCACTTGTCCGTATGTCATGACATAGCCTGCTGGAATGTCCCGGATGATTTGGATAACACGTTCAGTAAATGGGCTCATGACGGATCTTCGGCCTCCTGTTGTCCGACTTTTATCCTTTTTCGTTCGTACGCTCCATAAAAAACGGACGAGATGATGAACCAGGTGGCGCTGATGCTCATTCCGGCTACCACATCACTTGGATAATGGACTCCGAGATAAATGCGGCTCGCCCCGATGGATACCATCATGACGCCGGCAAGGAACAGGACAAAGATGCGTCCGCTCGACTTTTTGATAGCTTTCCATGACAGGTATGCCAAGACGCCGTATAAGCTGACCGCCAACATGGCATGTCCGCTCGGGAAGCTGTAGCCTCCGATTTCCGCAAGGCGGTGCAGAGTCGGGCGCTCCCTCTGGAAGATGATTTTCAAGATTTGATTCAAAGCTCCGCTTCCAATAACGACGACCAACACGAAAAGGGCTTGCTCCCGGCGGTTCCCGAAAAAGAGGGCAATCGCGAGGAGGATGGCAAGAGAAACGACTACGGAACCAGATCCGATGGTGGCCAAGAAGTTGGCCCATTTCGTCAGCCACGGTTCTTCCACTCCTTGGATGAGGGCTATGATCGGGCTGTCGAAAGAGCCGATCGTATTTCGGCTGATGGCCATTGCCAGGTAAGCAAACAGTCCAAGGAGCGGAATGCATGAAAGCAACGCCCATACATGGCGCGAATCAGATGTACGCAATGAAAACCCTTCCTTTCCTCTGTCCCATATTGTACCGTTACGCGGAAATGACATCAAGCGAGCCCTTGCCATTCGAAAAAGGTGGATGAATTGATGCTAGCTGCTTTCCCCTCGGTAGGGCTGTTGCTCTTCGCACATAGAAAAGAGCTGAGCTGAAGTTTACCATGTTCAGAGCCGGGAAATGTATGATGAAAGTAAAAAGGAGTGGATGGTAAATGAAAGAGATACAGACAAGCCGAGAATGGAAAGAAGCGTTAGAGAAGTCGAATGAAGCGCCGCAGTTTGTCATGAAACATAGCTCGACCTGCCCGATCAGCGCCTCCGCTTTCGGAGCCTTCCGAAATGTGGAGACGGACGTGCCGAAGCAATACTTGGTCGTGCAGCAGAGCAGGTCCTTGTCCAATGAGATGGAGGATGAGCTTGGCATCCGGCATGAATCACCTCAATTATTCCTATTGAAAGACGGTGAGGCGATTTGGAATGCATCGCATCATGACATCAGTGAACCGAAAATCCAGCAAGCGATTCAAGAATATTGTTAAGTGAAACCGGGTATCTTGTACAAAGGTGCCCGGTATTTTATTCCAATGGAAAGAGGCCGTCGCCCATCCGGCTTCACAGGTCGGGTACTATGATAGAGCGAGGTAGCTCACATTTGGAGTGAGAGAAAGGGGATGCGGATTGCGCTTACAAGACAAAGTAGCCGTCATTACAGGCGGTGCCAGGGGAATTGGCGGAGCCGCCGCTACGTTATTCGGAAAAGAAGGGGCCCGTGTCGCGGTACTTGATTTTAATGAAGAAATCGGCCGCAGCAAAGTGGAGCAACTGCTAAAGGATGGCGTCGAGGCATCTTTTTTCCAGGTAGACGTTGCCGATTACGACAATGTCAAGCAAGTGGCGAAGCAGGTGCTAGAGACGTTCGGGAAAGTGGATATTCTCGTGAACAATGCGGGAATCACAAAAGATGCCATGTTGGTGAAATTAACTCCAGAAGCATTCAAACAGGTACTTGATGTGAATTTGACCGGCATTTTCAATTGCACGCAAGCATTCTTGCCTTCCATGATCGCTCAAGGAAAGGGCAAGATCATCAATACATCCTCGATTTCGGGCACCGGCGGGAATGTCGGGCAAACGAATTATGCCGCCTCCAAGGCGGGAATCATCGGGATGACCCGGACGTGGGCAAAGGAGTTCGGGCCGAAGGGGCTCAATGTCAATGCCGTCGCACCGGGTTTCATTGAAACCGGAATGATCGACACCATTCCCGAAAAGGTGTTGAATCAAGTCCGGGCGCTCACCCCGTTCCCTCGGCTGGGAAGACCGGAAGACATCGCAAATGCGTATCTATTTCTGGCTTCGAATGAGTCGGACTTTGTAAACGGAACCGTCTTGGAAGTGGACGGCGGCATGCTGAAATAGTAGGAAGAGAAGGCCTATCCTGGGGGATAACAGGTTCGGTTCACGGAGAGAAAACATTAAGGAACAAGCTAATCGGGGACACAATTCACATACGAATTGGTGTCCCCTATTTTATTGATATACCAATGTTTTGAAGGGTTTAGTGCGATAAACTGCACTCAAATTCGCATCCACATTAACAACACCACATAAATTTATGTGATGTTGTTAATCGCTATGCTAAAGCGATTGCGAATTGTATAACCAATTATGTTGCAAGTTTTAAGGGGAATAAAGATTTTCGAAGGATTTTAGGAACTCTATGCTAAAACAAGTTAAAAGAGTTTGGGAGTAATTGTTATTCAACAAACGAACCGTTTTGTTGCAATTATGAAACTATTTACTATCTCGTTCCGTCTTAATTAATAAGAATTTTTAGTATGAATGGAGATATAATTATGTGGTTAATACTAGGACTTGTCGCAATAATAGCGACTTTTATTAATCTTTACATGTATGGAACTGGCAAAGATTATAAATTGGCAATGGCAATGGGATTATCATTTACAGCACTAACACTTGTTGCAGAATACAGTATGGTGTCTGATTGGGTAAAAGTGGAAGATTGGTCTGCTTTATTAGATGTAGTGCCCTCGATGGAAACAGTGTTATGGGTTTTGACGATTATATCGATTTTATTAAATATAACTCCTATACTTTTAGAGCTGAAAAACAAAAAATAATTACTTATTGTCGCATCACTTATATAATGTTCAATTATTGTATAAATCTGTATGTAAAACTAGCGGGTGCGGTTGTGGAACAATCAATACGAACTTTCTAACCGCAAAATATTATAACAAGAACGTTCAAAGTTTTGAGCGTTTTTTTGTTTTTTCTATTACTGATCCGTTGTCGAAACATATGCTTCTTAGGCCGTTATTTACATTGATTTTAGCGTTTTTCTCCCCCTCAACCGAACCCGTTATCTGAAGGAGAGGGCCTTTTTTTGTGAAAAGATTCACAAAATGTGACATCTATCATCTCTCCTGTCATGACGTTTATGTCTGTTGCGGAAGGGTAGGATTTCTTATGATTGAATCATGAAATAGAACGAGTATCAGATTAGGAGGATTTGCATGAGTAAAGAAAAAACGAAGAAGTTACATCAAGACGTTGCTCCTTTTGCAAAATCGGATAAGAAAAAAAGCGTTTTGCAACTAATCAATACGATTCCACCGGTGATCATTCTTTGGTTTTTGGCGTATCAGAGCTTGGATGTCTCCATTTGGTTGACGTTGGCTCTTTGTGTAGTGAATGCTGGATTTGTTGTCCGGACATTCATCATTTTCCATGACTGTACACACGGTTCATTTTTCAAAAATAAAAAAGCGAATGATATTGTAGGAACGATGACAGGTGTCCTGACGCTATTTGCCTATGAGAAATGGAAGCGGGAGCACTCGATTCACCATGCGACAAGTTCGAATTTGGATAAACGAGGCGTTGGGGATATTTGGGTGATGACAATTGAAGAATACGTTCAAGCATCGAAATGGCAACGGCTGGCGTACCGTTTCTACCGGAACCCGCTAGTCATGTTCGGATTGGGACCGATGTATCTCGTCCTCATCTCCAGCCGATTCAATCGGAAAGATGCACGACGGAAAGAGCAGTTAAATACGTATTTGACGAATGTGATTCTTGTTGGCCTATACACGGGACTGATCCTGTTGATCGGCTGGCAGTCGTTCTTGCTAATCCAAGGCTCGACCATGTTCGTGGCAGGGATGCTCGGCATCTGGTTGTTCTACATCCAGCATACCTTCGAGGACTCATACTTTGAGGAAGAGTCGGAGTGGGATTATGTGAAAGCGGCAGTTGAAGGAAGCTCTTACTACAAGTTGCCACGTGTTTTACAATGGGTGACTGGCAATATCGGATTCCACCATGTGCATCACTTGGCACCGCGCGTTCCAAACTACAATTTGGAAATGGCACATGAATTGACGCCGCCTCTTCAACAGGCAACGACAATTACTATCAAGACGAGTCTGGAATCCCTCAAATATCGATTGTACGATCCAGCTCGCAAGACATTTGTCACGTTCAAAGATGTGAAACATTTGGTCCGTGCGAAGAGCAAAGGGGTTTCCATCGATTTGAAACCGAAGCGAACAAGTTTGAGCAAATGAATGATCGAAGGGGCTGTTCGCTAAAACGAACAGCCCTTTTGTCGTGAAGCGGAGCGACTGGTCACTGTTTATGGCATATGTTTATTGGCGGGACATCTCTAGACATATCAGCGGTTGTGGGAAGATATCAGCGTTCGTCCGTAGTTATCGGCGGTTGTGGGTAGTTATCAGCAGTCGTCCGTAGTTATCGGCGGTTGTGGGAAGATATCGGCATTCGTTCGGAGTTATCAGCGGTTGTGGGAAGATATCGGCGTTCGTTCGGAGTTATCAGCGGTTGTGGGAAGATATCGGCATTCGTCCGGAGTTATCAGCGGTCGTGGGAAGATATCGGCAGTCGTCCGTAGTTATCGGCGGTTGTGGAAAGTTATCAGCATTCGTTCGGAGTTATCAGCGGTTGTGGGAAGATATCAGCGTTCGTCCGTAGTTATCGGCGGTTGTGGAAAGTTATCAGCATTCGTTCGGAGTTATCAGCGGTTGTGGGTAGTTATCAGCATTCGTCCGTAGTTATTGGCGGTAGTGAGAAGATATCAGCGTTCGGATCCACCAACGTTTCCCCAACTTATCACCGCAAGCTGTGATTTTCAAGCGTGCGCAATAGAGGAGCTGAAGGAGAAACCAAATGCAATTAACACGAGACATATTGAAAAATTTGGTACAATGAAAGAATTAGACAGGGCGGTGAAGGTGAGGCATGCACAGTTGGTATAGTATATTCCCGAGAAATCCATGGCTCAGTATTTACGCATGGGTCATCTTTTGTTTATTGCCGTTCTTTTTCATTTTCCGCTCCTCCTCTCCGATTGAGATTGCGGTTGGCATTTCGTTGTTATTCCTCTTTTTCCTGTCGTACATGTTTTCATTCAAATCGAAGAGCGGGCTTGTGTATATGTGGCTTAGCTTTGAAATGGTCATCAATATTGCCATGACGCTATTGTTCGGCTATGTGTACTTGTCGTTATTCACGGCGTTTTTCATTGGTAATCTCCGCAATCCCGTCGGTTTTTTCATCGTGTATGGGCTGCATATTGCCTTTACGATTCTGGCGATCGTGGCAGGTTTCTTTTTGGAAATCAACCTCTTCCTTCCATACGTGCACTTTATTTTGATTACGGTGATCGGCGTTGTCCTGTTGCCGTTCAATTTATACAATCGGAACAAGCGGGAGAAGTTGGAGGACCAGTTGGAAGATGCGAAGGAGAAGATTTCTGAACTTATCATCCTGGAAGAACGGCATCGGATTGCACGTGATCTGCATGATACACTTGGCCAAAAATTATCGATGATCGGTTTGAAGAGCGACTTGGCAGCCAGACTTTTGACGCGGGATCTGGAGGCTGCGGGGAAAGAACTGCAAGAAATCCGGCAGACGGCCAGCACCGCCCTGAAGGAAGTGCGGGAACTGGTAGCGGATATGCGGACGGTAAAGTTAGAGGATGAATTAATTCGGATTCGTCAAATCCTGAAAGCCGCTGAAATGGATTGCACTATTGAAGGAGATCCCGTGTTCAGCAAGATTCCTACTATTGCGGAAAATGTCTTGAGCATGTGCTTGAAGGAAGCGGTGACGAATGTCGTAAAACATAGCTTCGGGACCGCTTGCCATATTACATTTGCACAGTTGCCGAACGAGTATCTCATCAAGGTCGAAGACGATGGAATCGGCATTTCCGGGCGCGGCGAGACATCGCCGGGAAGCGGGCTGAAAGGGATGCGGGAGCGTCTCGAATTCATCAACGGCAGCCTGCATATAGAAGGCGGGGCAGGGACGAAGCTGTATATACGTGTTCCTGCGGTCCTAAAACAAATTGTGGAGGAGGATTAAGATGATCCGGATTGTCATAGCAGAAGACCAAGGAATGATGCTGGGTGCCTTAAGCTCCCTTTTGAATTTGGAAGAGGATATGGAAGTCGTCGGTAAAGCGAAAAATGGAGAGGAAGCGGTCGCACTTGTCCAAGAACTTCAACCGGATGTGTGCATCATGGATATCGAGATGCCGATGAAGACCGGACTGGATGCGGCGGAAACTCTCCAGGGAAGTGCCTGCAAGATTATCATTTTGACGACCTTCGCCCGGACCGGCTATTTCGAACGTGCGCGAAAAGCGGGGGTGCGCGGCTATTTATTGAAAGATAGCCCGATTGAGGAGTTGGTCAGCTCGATTCGGACGATTATGGACGGTCGGCGGATTTATGCACCGGAACTTGTAGACATTGCGTATGGTGACGACGATGACACGGAGAATCCGCTGACAGAGCGTGAAAACCAAGTGCTCAGTCTCGTAGCTGAAGGAAAAACGACGAAAGAGATTGCGGGTGAACTCTTTCTAACGCCCGGCACAGTCCGGAATTATATCTCCACCATTCTTGACAAGCTCGGCGTAGGCAATCGCATCGAAGCGATTTCCCGATTTAAAGAAAAAGGCTGGTTTAAATGAAAGACGGACGGTCTCCAGATAAGACCGTCCATCTCCAATTTCCTGTCATATCGAAATTTCCTCGAAGGATACCTTCCTTAATTCTCCGCCTTTCATTTGAAGAAGGGCTGGCTGAACGGCATTTTCCCCTATTATCAATTGTCCTATATTATTACCTGTCTCGACGATAGAGCTTCCTGGACGTTTCGATACATAATACAACTCTTCTTGCCAAGGCGCATCACATGGCGGCTCGGATCCGCCATTCCGAATGTTGAAGGAATCATCGCAATGGCGACGGATCGTCACTCCTTTCCGTTTGTTGCTATTCCAACGGATTGCGGTGCGCATGAGGAATCCCCAAAGCCCGGAAAAACTCATATTGTTGGAAGGGCTGCTCGTCACTTGCAAAATACTTGCGTTAAATCCGTTCTTCCACCGAATCCGGGAGTGAACGACGGACGCATAATGGACATCTCCTGATAGAATGATGCACCTCGAAGGACGCCATTTCACAATATGCCGCAGAAACTCGTTGAACGCTTTCCCGTTATATTTCCATGCTTCGAAATCCATCATTTCATGCACTGGAATCCCAACGGAGCGCAATGGATAGACATAGGAATGAAGGAAGGACTCGATGATGCCCATTCCGTATAGCGGGGTCGGGGAGATGATAATCAATGGATCGCCACGTTTCCAGCCGGACGCATGCAGCGTTGACGAAATGGCTTTCCATCCGGCTGGGCCAATCAATCTGGGACCGCGGACATTTTCTTTATAGATCCAACCAATCTTCACCGGCAATGGGTTCGCGTCGTAGAAACGCATCGTGCGCGTGTTGAGGAACAATGCCGCCGGCCGGGTAGGTGCGACGAAATGCCAATGGCGGAACGACCAAATGCAGTCCATCCAATCCGTGTGGGCAGGTGTACCGACAATGAGCCTGTCGAAGTAATTTCTCATCGACTGAAGGAACGCCTCCTCGTACCGCTGCGGCTCATTGCCCCAACCTTGGAATGCCCAATACGCACACAAACCATTTGTCACGACGTGCTTTCCGAGAGGCGATCGGGAAACATGATCTCGCCAATCGGCCGTCAAATTCCAATCATCCGTCACATCGTGATCATCAAAAATCATATACGTCGGCATATTTGCCAATAATCTACGAATCCGTCGTACATCCCCGATTGTCTGCAGAAGATCCTCTGTTTGCCGTTCATAGTTGCGCCTCTGCTGATCTCTTTCCTTTTCATCGTCCGGAAAAATGAAATGAAATTCATCCTTCTTCACAAGTTCATCGAAAGAAGGCAGCGCGACAGCTTCCCATAATACAGGGCTCCAAGACAACAAATACATAGCCGCATACTCGCCGAAGGTCATTAAATGATTAAGAGGATTGGACGATGTGAAGCGGCAAAACTGTTCCATGATGAATTGCCGCCCGTTCACTTTGTATAGCGAGCGGTGAAAAGGGGGTTGCCCCAACCGATGATCCAAGCGGGATAGCTCCTCCTCGCCGATGAAACTTGAAGCGACAGTGCGAATGACTGGAAACAGGGGGCTAGCCACATCATCTGCATAAATCTGATCGCCTACGAGGAAGAGCGCACTCGGACGCTCCTGCAAGCGGCTTGCGGCTGTATGCAGGAGTTCATCGCCTGCCGTGAGCGAATCTTCTCCTTTCCCATGAAATTTACGGCAAGATGCATAGAGGAAGTTCGGAGAGGACGATTCGGGGAGATAAAAGGAAGGATACGGAATGCCGGGATAGACAATAGACTGGGCATCCTGTTCGGATAGGTATCCGAGGCTGGCCAAGTCATGGAATTCTCCATAACCGGCGAAAGTCAAGTCGTAGCCAAGAAGGGTATCCATGGGAAAATCCCCGTACACTTGCACGAGGTGAATAAATAATTTTTCTCCGGCACGGACGGATTCGGTTACAGACCAAGTCGGCAAGAGGGATCCATCGACCAAGTTGAAAAGCGCTGCTTTTATTTGAAAAGAGCGGCTTGTAGCAATCCATATGGAAACCGAGTTCTTTTCGACCCGTCGTAAAATTGGACCTGCCAGCACAATGAGATTTTCCATTCAAACGACACCACCACTACGATTGATTACTTTAGCATATTCGCGTGGGAGCAGGTGGTGTGTGCGTAAGGACTAGAGGAAAAGTTAAGGAATTCTTCAGAATTGCAATAGCCAATTCTTCAAGATTATGTCGCATGCTAAAAATAGAGAATCTTACAAAGGCGTGATGACATTGTTAAAGAAGTGGGGATTGATTCTTCTTATTCTAGTAAGCAGTGTGGTAGTAGTTGTGAAGAAGGAGGTCACCTTTACAAAGGAAGTCGTTTCACTGAGTATTCCCGCCAAAGCTGTCCTCGTGATGGAGGCGGATTCGGGGAATATCCTTTATGAGGAAAACGGCTCGGATTCGTTGCCAATCGCAAGTATGACCAAGTTGATGACCCAATATCTTGTATTGAATGCGGTGAATAGCGGGGCGCTGTCTTGGGACAGCCTTTACGCGCCCAGTGAGTATGTATTGCAAATTGCCGGGACACCCGGGGCGGTCAAGCTTGGAGTGGAGGCAGGAGTCGATTATAGCGTCCGCGAGCTTTTTACCGCGATGACGGTCATTTCGGCAAATGATGCCGCAGTCGCTCTCGCTGAAATGGTGGCGGGGACGGAAGAATCCTTTGTCGAGATGATGAATGCACAAGCCAAAGCTATCGGCTTACGTGAAACCATCTTTTATAATGCAACAGGCTTGGATGGCGATTATATCGGCAGAAGTGCGGAGGAAACGAATCATTCTTCTGCTCGGGATGTCGGGGTTATTGCGAAGGAATTGATTGCACGACATCCGGAAGTGCTGGAGTTTACGAAGGTTCAGGATTTCACAACACGCCAGGGGGTTAAAATGTGGAGCACTAATTTGATGTTAGAAGGGATGTCGCAGGCGTTGCCCGGAATCGACGGGTTGAAAACAGGTTATACGGAAGCAGCTGGCTCTTGTTTTGCAAGTACCGGCGTATTTGACGGAAGGCGTATCATTTCAGTCGTCATCGGAGTGGAAGCTGTGGAACAGGATACGATTCATCCCCGGTTCGAACTGACGCGGGAATTGATGGACCGCTTCGTGTTGGATTAACAACTCGATCGAGTCACATGCTATACTATGGCTACTACTTTTCCAAAAAGGAGTGGCTAACACATGGATGTGAAAGTGTGGAAAGAGAAAATCCCGCAAATCGGGCAGATGATGGAGGGAGAGGAGATTGTCTGGATAAATCCTCTTCTGGAATCGACCGAAAGCGGCTTGGCAAAAACAGAATTGACGGCTGCGGACGTCCGGGATGCATCAGACCGCCTACGCCGATTTGCTCCTTATATAGAGCGGGTTTTTCCGGAAACTGAAGATTCAAAAGGTTTGATCGAGTCACCGCTTACAGCCATCCCCGAGATGAAAGAGGCATTGGCTGTCCAATACGGGGTTTCGATACCAGGTGAATTGCTTTTGAAGCAGGATAATCGTTTGCCGATTTCCGGTTCCATCAAGGCAAGAGGTGGCATTTACGAAGTGCTGAAACATGCGGAAACGCTTGCCTTCCAACATGATTTGATATCCGAAGGGGAGGACTATAGCCAATTTGCAGAGCCGGTGTTCCAGGAACTGTTTGCGAAACATAAAATTGCGGTCGGATCAACGGGGAATTTGGGATTGAGCATCGGGATCATGAGCGCGAAGCTCGGATTCCATGTCACGGTCCATATGTCGGCCGATGCAAAGCAGTGGAAAAAGGACATGTTACGTGAAAAAGGGGTTACCGTTGTCGAATACGCGGATGATTACAGCAAGGCTGTCGAAGAAGGGCGGCGTCAGGCGGAATCTGATCCGTATTGCCATTTCATTGACGATGAGAATTCGAGGGATCTTTTCTTAGGCTATGCAGTTGCGGGCGAACGGGTCGCGCAGCAATTGAAAGAGCGGGGAACGGTCGTGGATGCGGGACATCCTTTATTCGTCTATTTGCCTTGTGGAGTCGGGGGTGGCCCGGGCGGCGTGGCATTCGGGCTGAAGCTCGTTTTTGGCGATCACGTCCATTGCTTATTCGCCGAACCGACCCATTCCCCTTGCATGACACTCGGGATGATGACCGGGTTGCATGATGCGATTTCCGTACATGATTTTGGGCTCGACAATAAAACCGCAGCGGACGGTCTGGCAGTCGGAACCGCATCAGGATTTGTCGGGAAAACAATGCAGCCATTCATAGATGGCTGTTACACCGTATCCGACAATAATTTGTTCTCCTTATTGAAGTTGCTGGCGGACAAAGAAGGGATCTATCTGGAGCCATCCGCGCTTGCGGGTATGCCGGGTCCGGTGAATAGTATCCAGGCGGAAGCGGAAAAGGCGGATGCTGTCGAAGCGACCCATATGGTGTGGGCAACAGGTGGTGGCATGGTGCCTGAAGAAGAAATTAAACGCTATTATGAAATGGCGGGGAAATAATTCGTTTTATTTCCCGGGAAATCGACAGCAAACGGGAAATAATCGGAAGCTTATTGCCTATACTAGGAATGAAATTGAGCGGTGGAGGGATGACTGTGAATCAAGACGGCATGAATTCAAAGATATCGCTGCAACAAATTGTACCGATCGGGGATTCTTTTGGTGTCACTCTTACCGAAGAAATGCTTAGCCATCTGGGAGTCGTCGGCTGGGAAGAGGTCCAAGTGGAGATGAGAAAGGATGAATTGGTGATCAAAAGAATCGGCTCATCCGGATCTCCTGAATCATTGACACAAGAGTTCTTCGAAGTCTATAATGAACCATTGGACAATTTTGGGCCAACGATGGAAAATTTGAAAAATGAATAATAACCAAGAGGAAAGCCGTCCATCGTGGACGGCTTTCATTGCATTTCCTTATGGGAGAACGGGCATTTCCCGACAATCGGCTCACTATCGTCCCCGATGAAAAACTGTTTCCATTCATTATGCTCGGGGTCGCCGTAATGGCTGATGTCGGGGTGCTTCGGCAACTGATCCCACACTTCGACACGTTCGCGGACTTTTTCACGCGACATGATGCCACCCTTTTCCGTCCCTTTCAACCCTTTAAAAATCTTGCGCGGTTGAAAACCGATGACCATGGCATTTCCGAGATCACGAGTTTTTCGCTGCTTATAGGCAGGTGTGTTGCCGAACGCAAAAATCGGTTCTCCGTGAAAATGGAAGTCCCATAAATAATGGTCTGGATCTCGCGGGCTATCCGCCGGCCATTCGACTTCATCCTCATCATGTAAGTATTGCAGGATTTCCCAGAACTGCTTTCGATACTCTTCCAAAGTACCTTCCTTCTCAAACGGCTCGACAAACACGAATAACCCATGCCGTTTATGTTTGGGATCCTCGAACAGCTGCAAGAAAGACTGGAGTGCTTCCGGTAAATTGGACCAGTCATCCTGCGTCACATACGCATAGCGCAGCTCCCCCTTCAGTTCACCGCTCATTCCGAAATAACAGGGAAATGTTTTATCTGTCACTGTTCTGTGGAAGGTCTCATACTCTCGCAATAACCAATCCGGCAAATCTGTACGATTGAAAAAATCCTCTTTTGTTAATAAAGCCCCATATTTTGTAATCAAATCGACACCCCCAATTCCAGCTATGACTTTCGTTATTCCCTTAAAAAGGAGAGATGAAACTCTGTCTACGACCTTTCACCATATGCGGAAGTACAAACGAACGTAACTTGCCGAGAAATCAAAACCTTTCTTCTTTTGAAAGTTACGGGTATGATAGAATTTATTATAGAAGATTCAGATTATACATAGAAAGAAGTAATCATACCATGGGCCAGACAATCGTTCTTCGCAATCAATTGCGGATGACTAAAATGGAATATCGCGGGATTTTAGCTATTCTATTAGTCGTCAATTATATATTGATCCAGCTGCTGGATAACCAGATTATCCGAAATTTTGCCAGTGTGTACACTTGCTTTTATATTTTGGTCTCACTGCCCACTTTGAGAGGGATGGTCGGGCGAATGACGTATGTCCTGCTCATCTCGACAGTCGCCTTATTAGTCGCGCAACCTAATTTTGTGCCGATATTGTTAGAAGGAGCCATCACGAACCTATCTATCGTTTGCATTTTAGTGTTAGCCCCCTTGCTCGGCATTCCGGTTAGGACGGGAGATTATATTGAGAGTTTACAAAGGGTATTGTCCAAGTTAGGAAACCGGACAGGCATCTCTTATGTCATATTCCTATTGCTGACGCATCTGCTGTCGGTTGTCTTGAATGTCGGCTCCATCGTCATCAACCTGCATTTACTTTCGAGTTCCAACTTGAAGTCGAAACGATTGATCGCCAGTATTCTAGTGCGAGGTTACACGACCATTACGACATGGTCCCCGTACTTGGCGATCATGATTTTGGTGATCGGCCAGTTGGACCTTGCATGGAGTTCAGTGGCTCTGCATTCATTCGGCTTTGTACTTATTTCCCTAGCGGTCGCTGTTGTGTTGGAAAGCAAAGCGTTCCGTAGCGAAAAGGCTTTGATTCGGGCAGATGTCCAGCAAATGAAGGAAGACGATTCGCCGAAGAAGACCGTCCTGAAACTGGCTGAGTTGGTGGCCGTCCTATTTTTATCCACCGGGTTAGTCTTATCGGTGATGCAGATGACCGACATCGGGATGGTCATGTCCATTGCGGCGGTATCTATCCTATTTCCTTTAGTCTGGTGCCTGCTCAAAGGGCAATCCGGAAAATATGTAGAAGAGGTGAAACGGCATACGACGAGCGCTATACCAAGTTTACAGGGGGAGTTTACGCTATTTCTGGTTGCGGGGATATTCAGTTACGTATTCGTCCGTTCGCCGCTAAGTGACCAATTCATCGGTCTTTTAAATTGGGCATTCGGCTCTTCTACACTATTACTCGGTATCTTTCTCTCTATCACGATGATCGGGGCGGCGGTGGCCGGACTGCACCCAGTCGTCTTGCTGACGGTTTTTGTCATGACAATTGATCCGGCGGTCATCGGATTTTCCTCGATGCAATTCGCTTTCCTCTTATTAGGAAGCACCGCAGTAGCCAATACAATTTCACCGAGCACAGCAGTGAACAATCTATTGTCCAAAGAATTGCGCATCGATCTGTTCACCATCTCGTTCAGGTGGAACTGGCGCTACGCCGTCGTGCTGTTCTGCATTCTTCATGTTTATTTGCATGTGGTGGTGGCGTAGTTGGGGAGTGCTGATAATTTGTCGGGAGCGCTGATAACTGGCCGGGACTGCTGATAACTTCGCGATAGTGCTGATAACCCGGCGGGAACACTGATAACTTGTCGGAAGCGCCGATAACTTCAAGCGAGTGCTGATTCATTTCAAATGGGAGGTATGTACATATGGTCGAGACTCAAATTACGAAGCTGTTCAACATCCGCTACCCCATAATCCAAGGAGGGCTGCAAGGGCTCGGTACGTCGTCATTGGTTTCCGCGGTTTCCAATGCGGGAGGTCTCGGGTTGATCACCGCGGGGAGTTACGGGACGAAGGAGGAGATGGTGCGGGATATCGAGGAGACGCGAAGTCTTACAGATCAACCGTTTGGCGTCAATATCGCCATCGGGACGCGCAAGTCGATGGACGAATTCGTCGAAGGAGCGATTGAAGTGCGAGTGCCGGTCGTCTTCACATCGGGGAATAATCCGACTCCATACATGGCTGATTTGAAGTCGGCGGGCATGAAGGTCGTTCACGTGGCACCCTCTGTCCGCTTCGCGAAGAAGGCGGAGTCGCTCGGTTGTGATGCGGTTGTTGTCAACGGATTTGAGTGCGGTGGACATCCCGGCATGGAAGACACGACTAGTTTGACGCTTGTTCAAAAAGCGGTGAAAGAGCTTTCGGTTCCTGTGATAGCGGCTGGCGGATTTTCTACGGGCCGCTCCGTATTGGCGGCGCTCGCTCTTGGAGCGCAAGGCGTGCAGATGGGATCCCGGTTTTTATTATCGAAGGAAGTCCAACTCCCACAGCGGCTCAAGGGTTTATTGCGGGAGGCGAGCGAAACGGACACAATCCTTGTAAAGAAATCGATTGGTCGGACGGCGAGGGTATTCAAGACGGAACATGCGATGGAATTGGCCCGACTCGAAGAACAAGGCGCGACGTTTGAAGAAATCTTCCCGTATATAAGCGGGGAGGCCTACGAGGAAATGCTAAAAACGGGCAACACGGATGTGGGCGTCCTCTCGCTCGGCCAAACAATTGGGCTCATTGATGAAATCAAATCCGTTGCAGAAATTATCGAGGAAATAATGACGGACTACCAGACGGCATTGAATCAATTGGTGAATTTGCAGTCGGCCGTCCGGTAATTGAAAAAGGCAGCTCTCCTCGGAAAGCTGCCTTTTTGTATGAGGTTATTTCCCTGAGGAGGCATCGTAAGCGATCAAGATGACTCCTAATTTTTGCTCCAGTGCCGTCAGTTCCTCCAATTGCTTGGCATCCAAATTCGCCACTGATGTCCGATTTGATGGCATCGCGAACCCTCCTTTTTTGCTATACGCGATAGTGTATCCAAAGAGGAGGAGGCTTATCCTGTCAATCAGAGAAGACGGCGTCTAAATCGATGGCCAAATTTCTAAAGTGGAAAGAGGTAAGAGAATCCTCTTTCCCAAACACGGCCCGTTTTCGATATCGACCTTCCGCCAGCCCGTAGACTTCAATGGTTTTATTAACTGGATCGACAAGCCAGTATTCAGAAATGGCTGTTCGCTCGTATAAATTAAACTTGTGGTTCCGATCCCGTAAAGCGGTTGCTGGAGAAGGCACTTCGACAACGAGCTCGGGAGCTCCGATAGCCCGTTTGTCCCCAATCCGATCCTGATTGCAAAAAACGGAAATGTCTGGCTGGACCAAGGTATAGGGGTCCGTTTCGTCCAATTGCACATCAAAAGGTGCCATATACACAGAGCAGTCCCCTTTTCCATAGTGGGATCGCAATGAAAAAAACAGCTCGCCCACAACCCTTTGATGAAGAGGCGATGGAGCAGGCGTCATATTATACGGTGTCCCGTCAATCAATTCCCAATATCCATCCCGCTCACTGATTTCCGCGACGGTCATCCGATGATCCGAACTTGACTGAGCCATAAAAACACCCCCGCACGTTTTCATAAAGTATAGCACATCGGCATGTAAACCTATCCCGAGAGAACATTTGGCAGTATAGAAATTGAATAAGAAACGAAATAGGAATTGGTGAGGAACGGTAGGAAGTGTGGGTAGGGGAAGAGGAGAGGCGGCAGAAGCCAATCCATCTTACAATTGAAAAGCCCGTCGTCTCCACATCAGACAACGGGCTTTTCATCACGAAATGGTCATCAATTTACGAATGGGAGGCTTCTTCTCCTTCCACGGTTTCGCTTCTTCCAATTGCGCCGCTAATTGCAGAAGCGTGGTTTCATCCGCAAATCGGCCAGTGAACTGCATGCCAATCGGTAAACCTTCGTTACTCCATCCAATCGGAAGGGAGATGGATGGTTGTCCCGTTGCATTGAACAGGTTGGTGAATGGCGCATAGGTGAAGATTTGTTCTGTCCATTCGACCGCATCTATTGAAGGATTGTTGGAATTCAGCAATCCTAATGGCGTTGGCAGCGTAGCAATGGTTGGCGAGAGTAAAACATCATAGTCCGTGAAAAATTGTCCGACTTGGCGGGAGACGGCTGCATTGGTGTCAATGGCTTCCAAAAGATCAGACGCTGGCATCGCTTTCCCGTATTTATAACATTCCCAGATGGCCGCTTCTATATTATCTTCACCCGGCTGACGACCTAAGGCAGACGCGACTCCATTGATCATATGGTGAATGTTAGCTGTCCAGATACGGACGGTTGCCTGGCTAAATGACTCCGCATCGTATTGAGGAGCGGCTTCCACTACTGTATGGCCTAAATCCTCCAGAAGTTTGACGGTTTCATGCAGCTCACGAAGACATTCCTCGTCAACGGGCACTCCTGATGCCGGCTTTCCTGTCCATGCAATTTTCAATGGCTTCGGTGTTGTTTTCATTGCCTGGGCGTATGGGGTTTTCGGCGGTTCTGCCCAGGCGTAGCAACCGACATCCGGGCCGGCGACCGCATCCAACAAGGTGGCTGTGTCACGGACAGTCCTGGATAGTGCAAACTCGATGGCGATGCCATTGAGCGGTTCACTGTTGAAAGGCCCGGCTGGAATGCGCCCTCTCGTCGGTTTCAACCCGACTAATCCGGTACAGGCGGCGGGAATCCTAATCGACCCTCCGCCATCATTAGCATGGGCAAGAGGTGCGATGCCGGCCGCGACCGCGGATGATGAACCTCCACTGGACCCGCCCGGACTGCGGTTTGTATCCCACGGATTTTTTGCCGGCTCGCCATAGAAGGTTGCCTCTGTCGTCGCATTATAGCCGAATTCCGGCGTTGGCGTTGTCCCGACCGTTACGAGACCGGCTTTGCGGAAACGGGCCATCAATTCACTATCTACAGGGAATGTCATACCTTCTGCTAGGCGGCTTCCCATATTGGCGGGAACCCCTTTGGCATGAAGGACTAGCTCTTTTATTAGGAATGGTACTCCTTCAAACGGGCCTTTCGGCAGTCCTTGTTTGATTTCCTCCAACGCTTGGTCTTCGATTGTTGAGGCGACTGCATGGAGTGCAGGATTCAAATCTTCGATGAGATCGAGTGATGTTTGAACCAGTTCTTCGGGTTTTACTTCCTTATTCTTCACTAGTTCCGCAAGACCGATTCCATCATAATTCACATATTCTGATTTTTTCATCTTCTCTCCTCCTTTTTTTCATTGTAATCAAAGAGGATAACGGATACTATTACCCGAAAGAGTTACATGACCATTTAAAATATTCTGAACCAGGAGGAAGATCACTTGTTGCAATTGACGCAAAAAGAGTACAAGAAGATCATGGAAGGTTTGGACCGGGTTGCATTTAACTCGGATAGTAGCAACTTAACAGCGTATCGTCAGAAAGTGGTTGATTGTCTGTTTGAAGTGTTTGGCTATACCAATTTATTTTGGCTACTTGATGACGAAGGGCGGCTAATGGATCCGATCTTCACTAATATTGAAGACAAATCGATGTATGAGTATTTTGAAACGTATCACACCCATGATGTATTGGCGCCGGGGAATATACCGAATGGAGTGCCCACAGCTCCAATCCTGAAAATAAAAGATGTTATGCCGTATACCCAATTTAAAAAGACGGAATACGCATTACACTATTTCGATCGGTTTGGTTATATCGATGAGATGGGAATTTACATTTATGATAAATCGAAGTTGGTCGGGGTAATCGGATTGGTCCGGAAGAAGGAAGAAGGCCATTTTAGTGAGGTCGACCGAAACTGTATCCAGTTCCTTATAAAGTCGATTGAGGGGGCTTTTAATGCAGCGGCCATGATTAGTCAGGAGCAGAGAGAACCGATTTTGGAGGCAAGATTAACTAGTCGAGAAAAGGAAATAGTGAAACTGGTTCGGCAAGGTTTATTGAATAAGGAAATTGGAGAGGCGTTGTCCATCAGTGTAAATACCGTGAAAAAGCATTTGCAAAACGTCTTTCAAAAGATGGGGGTAGAGAACCGGACCGAATTGGGATATCTATTGTCTCGGATAAATCTATGAGTAAAGTCCTCATTTAGGAATAAACTTGTGAACTTGACGAATATCCGCTCCAAAGTGACGGATACCTATGCCGCAGTGACGGATATTCCATCAAAAGTGACGATTATCCATCGATAAGTGACGATAAAATAACGCCAGCACCCGCTTCCGGGATTACTGGCGTTGCATGTTCATTCCATCTGTCCAATCTTCGACGAAATCCGGGTATCCTGCAAACGGGCGGCTAGTACAAGGCCGAGCAGGGCGCCGCTGACGCTCGAAACGAGGAAGGGCGGGACGAAGAAGAATGCTGTGAACGTCGTGCCCATCAGAATTTTGGCGTACGGGACGGCGAACAAGGAGGCGAGGATGCCAGTACCGACCATTTCACCTACGCCGGCGAGCCAGGCCTTTCCAAATCGTTTATATAGTATACCCGCCAAGAACGCGCCGATCATGCCGCCGGGGAATGCCAACAGGGAGCCGGTGCCGGTCAAAATCCGCACCAATCCCGTTAAAAAGGCAATGATGACGGCGGGCACTGGTCCGAGCAGGATCGCCGAGATGACGTTGACGGCGTGCTGGATCGGATAAGCCCGTGCGATACCTGCCGGGAATGAAACGAACGTCGAACCTGCCACCGCAATCGCGACGAACATCGTCATGATGACCATCTTGCGAGTATTCATGATGAAGCCCCTTCCCTCTGTACGATTTCTCCGATCGCTGCCGCAAATTTCTGGGCCGTGGCGAAAGGATCGTCTGCCGACGCAATGGCCGAAATCAAGGACACCCCGCTGGCACCGGCTTGAATGACGGGCTCGAAGTTATCTAGTGTGATGCCTCCGATGCCGACAATCGGCAGATCGGGATGAAGTGAAGTCGTTTTCCGGATCAACCCAGTTCCCGCGACCGGCTTGGCATCCGCTTTCGAAATGGTCGCATAAACGGGACCCATGCCGACGTAATCCGCGCCGGCTGCTAACGCTTGTTGAACCTCTTCCAATGTGTGGGTAGAGACGCCTAGGATTTTATTGGACCCGAGCCGTTCCCGCACGCGTCCCGCTTCCATGTCGTCCTGTCCGACATGGACGCCGTCTGCATCGACGGCTATCGCCAATTCCACGTCATCATTGACGATGAACGGGACGTTGTAGCGCTGACAGAGCTGCTGGCATTGCTGCGCAAATTCCCGTTTTGCCTCTCCGGTCAACGCTCCTTCCCCTTTTTCCCGTAATTGAAAACAGGTTACACCTCCCTGGAGTGCCGCTTCCAACACATTGAGCGGTTCGACTGCTCCGGTATTATTCGATCCCATGATGAAATATAATTTCAACTGCTCTTTAATCGACAAGGACGACACCCTTTCCTGCGTTTTCGCCAAGGCGACGATAGGCCCAATGATTGGTCGGGCCGTGTCCGGCGCCCAGTTCCAATCCATCCCGAATGGCCGCTTGGATGAATTGTTTCGCCTCCGCCACGGCTTCTCCAGCCGTTTTTCCGTTTGCCATCCATGCCGTGATGGCTGCTGAGAACGTACAGCCGGTACCATGCGTATCCTTCGTGTTAATCCGCTCCGAGCGGAGAATGAACCGCTCGCCATCCGCGGAGAGGAATAGGTCTTCCGCAAATTTTTCGTTGTGGCGATGGCCGCCTTTCATAACGACTGCCTGGGCCCCGAGCTCCAACAATTTCTCCGCCGCTTCCAAGACGTCGTCATCCGTTTCGATGGAAACCCCTGTCAGGACTTCTGCTTCCGGGATGTTCGGTGTGATGACTGCCGCAATCGGAATAAGTTCCTGTTGTAACGCATGCACTGCCTCTTCTTGCAAGAGGGAAGCGCCGCCTTTTGCAATCATGACTGGGTCAATGATCAATGCCGGTGGTCCGTACATTCGTAATGTCTGTGCCACCGTTGTAATGATGTCAGCCGAAAAGAGCATCCCCGTCTTCACCGCACCGACATGGAAATCCTCCAAGACTGCCTTTATCTGCGCAATGACACCAGCTGCTTCAATCGGATAGACGCCATGTACGCCAAGTGTATTTTGTGCCGTGACCGCGGTCAGTGCGGATGTACCGAATACATCCAATTCCTGAAAGGTTTTCAGATCGGCTTGGATGCCGGCCCCGCCCCCGCTATCTGAACCAGCGATCGTTAACGCTACTGCTGTCATAGTGAAATGCCTCCTTGTGAAATAAAATCCCCTATTGTAATCAATCGGTCTTCCGTTAAAGCCAATCCATTCAGAAAATGAACTGCAAAATCTCCGGGTCCTGTGGCCGCTTCTGCCGCATGTTCCCCAACTTGTTTATAGAAAGCCAAAGCCGTGGCGGCCGCCTCCAATGGTTTTTCATTCGCCACGGTTAAAAAAGCGCCTACTACGGAACTTAACAGGCAACCCACGCCAGTCACTCGCGTCATTAATGGGTGTCCGCCAGTAATGGACAAGAGATTCTGTCCGTCCGTGACGATATCGACTTCGCCAGATACCGCAACGAGGCAATCGTGGGTAGTTGCGACTTGTTTTGCCAATTTCACCACGTCCGCTTCTCCCTCTCCGGCGTCGACGCCTTTCGCCTGCCAATCAACACCTGCAATGGCCGCCAGTTCCCCTGCGTTACACCGAATGAGCGTGACATCGACCTCCTCCAAAATACGCAGCACAGACTGCTTGCGGAACGCAGTCGCTCCGGCTCCGACCGGGTCCAGAACGACCGGTTTCCCATGCGCATTGGCACTCTTGCCAGCGAGAATCATCGCCTCGACCGTGACCGCCTTCAAGGTGCCGATATTCAGGACGGTACAAGAAGAGACGGCCGCAATTTCAGCAGCTTCCTCGACCGCATCCGCCATCACCGGAGACGCACCCAACGCAAGCAGGCCGTTCGCCTGGAAGTTGGCCACGACAATATTCGTGATGCAGTGAACGAGAGGTTGGTCCTTCCGTAATTGTTGTAGAAGAAGTTTTGGTGAGTTTGACATGACAATCCACTCCTTTTTTGACATTAAAAAATCCGCCTCCTGATCGGATCAGGAAGCGGACGTGTTGGAAAAATGAACGATTGCAATTGCCACTCCACTTCCCTCCGCTGGCATCAACCAGATCAGGTTCCAAGGGTCCGCATATCCATACGCGTCTCAGTCCTTCTACAGGACTCCCCTAGTGGTGAAATATGAATTTATTTTCCACTTCACTATAACATAGTTTCAAGTGATAGCAATAAGGGAATTCGGAATAAGATGCCCAACCAGGTTTAGTCTCTTCCAAAACAAGCAATTATGAAGAGTAGAAGGAGGCTTCGCGTCCATGCAGTCATTATTTGAGATTCAGACAGTCTTGCACAAGGCGGATCTCATTTCATTCACATGGAATGATGTCGGCGGACTGTATCGTGTGTATAAAGATGGAACGCATTTGTACGAAGGGACGGTCGCGGAGTTCAGTGATGGGGATTTCACCCATGCGAAATTCTATACGTACACGGTCGAACGGCTTGAAAATGGGGAAGTGGTCGATGTGATCGTTCTTCAAACATCTGCGTTCGCAGAGGAAAAGAATAAGGAGAATCCCCTGCAATCCATCGTCATGACAACAATTGTTGCCAAGACACAGATTGCGCTGTCTTGGGAGAAGATCAAAGACATCGAAGAATATCATATTTTCCGCAACGGGGTTTATGTAGAAACGGTGAGAGGGAATCGTTATATTGACCGGGACATCCTAGTAGACGAACCTTCCATCTACTCCATCCACGCAGAACGCCCCTTGGCCCAGTCCGAGGAACGGTTGAACGTCAGCAAATCCGTTGTGTCACAAGTGTTTGGCGCCGTCAATCCGTTTGCTACGAAAGAAGAGGCGGAAGTAGAGCAATTTTTAATGACAAAGGAAATTGCATCCCCGAGTCAGTTGCTGTTGCCTGTCAAGGAGAAGAAAGCTCGGAAACGGGTGGACCACTGGAAATTCCGCTATACGACTTTCTTGCAAGAGCAATGGATTACGAACCCCAATGTCCTGTCGCCGAACCATTATTTCAAAGGAGATGGCCGAGGTTTTGCTTCGGACGGCAAAGGTTTCCGGACGCGGGTCGATATCGAACTTACCTATGATTTAGCTCGTTCTCCATTGACCTTTACGAAGCAGGTCGGGGAGTCGGTCGCCTATAATTATTTGAAGCGTTTTCGGGAACGGGCGACCGCTTCACCCGACGGTATCACGCTGGAACGATTGGATCACGGGGAAGATGAGACCGGCTTTCTCCTTCAGCATGCAGTCGGCAATCCGCTGACTACAGCACCGCAAATCGACTACGAAGTAACGGCGGTCATGCGGCGGGACGGTTTGTTCGATATTTGGGGCTATCATGATCAAGCCCCACATCATGAAGTCTATTTGGCTAGAGGCGATGGAGATTGGGAAGACATCCACCTCGCGGCAAGCAAAGGACTTGCCTGGATGTCGCGGATTGTCGCTTGGCAATATTGGCGCATTTCGAACCTGCAGTGAAACAGACTTTTTGACAGCCGGGAGAAGCACTGATATATTTATCTTGAATTAAAGATAAATTACGAGGTGAAGAAATGATCCATATATTCAAAGAAGGACAGAATCCGAAAAGGCCAACCTTGCTTCTGCTGCACGGCACGGGCGGAACGGAACAGGATTTATTGCAATTGGCGGAGTGGGTCGATCCGCAAGCATCGGTGTTGAGTGTGCGTGGGAATGTGTCGGAACACGGCATGCCCCGTTTCTTCCGGCGCTTGGCGGAAGGAGTGTTTGACGAGGAGGATTTGATTGCCCGGACGGCAGAATTGCACCAATTCCTTGACGAGGCTGCCGAAAAATATAACTTCGAGCGTTCCAATGTGGTGGCGATCGGGTATTCAAACGGTGCCAATATTGCGGGGAGTTTGCTATTCCATCATGCAAACAGTTTGAAGGGGGCCATCCTGCATCATCCGATGGTTCCTCGACGCGGGGTGGAGTTGCCCGATTTGGCAGGGGTCCGGGTGTTCATAGCTGCAGGGAAGAACGATCCGATGTGTCCGCCGGAAGAAGCGGAGGAATTGGCGAATTTATTGAATGGGGCAGGTGCGAAAACGGCGATTCATTGGGAAATGAACGGTCATTCACTCACCCGATCGGAAGTGGAAGCCGCGGCGGATTGGTATGGAAAGAACATCGTCCAGTGAATAAAAAGAAGATCGGATAGACATGCTATTTTGGAAATCAAGAGAGGAGAAGAGGAATATGGTGAAAACAGCCATTGTGTATTATAGCTCGACGGGGACCAATTACCAGCTCGCTCAATGGGCGGCGGAGGCGGCGAAGGAAGCCGGCTCGGAAGTCAAGGTGTTGAAAGCTCCTGAGACTGCACCTCAAGCAGCTATTGATTCTAATGAGGCATGGCGGGCGCATGTGGACGCGACAAAAGACGTGCCGGATGTTGCTCCAGCGGATTTGGAATGGGCGGATGCCATCATTTTCAGCGTACCGACCCGGTTCGGCAATATGCCCGGGCAGATGAAGAACTTCCTGGATACGACAGGCGGTCTTTGGGCGCAAGGCAAGCTTGCGAATAAAGCCGTGAGCGCCATGTCCTCTGCACAAAATCCACATGGCGGCCAAGAAGCGACTATCCTCTCTTTGTACACGACCATGTATCACTGGGGAGCGATTGTCGCAGCACCGGGCTACACGGATGCCGTCACATTCGGGGCGGGTGGTAACCCATATGGAACAAGCGTCACGGTGGGACAGGATGGCAAAATGATTGAGGACGTGCAAGCTGCTGTCAAACACCAAGCTAAACGCACTGTACAAGTGGCAGAAGCATTGCAACATCTGAACGCATAAGAACAACCGGCCTGCGGGGGCCGGTTGTTCTTTTTTAGGTGCGCCCGTACCATTAGGAAACATTATGTTTCTTTTTTTCCGGCCGTGGCCAAATGAAATACGAAACAGAAATTGCGAAGTCGATGCCAAGGATAAGTGCCCATGTTTTCAGCACGCCGGATAGGGCGGTCGTTTTTTCCGAATCACCGATGAGATAAATCATCAGCAGTAACAGAGCACCACCGATTAAGAAAGCAACAAGATGCTGGAATGACCCTTTCATGGAGTGGCGTGCGTATGCCCAACCGGTTTTTCGCTTTGGCTTCTCGCCTTGTTTTTTGACATAGTAGCGAAACCGTTCATCAGCCCAACGAATCATGCTTTTACCGAACGCAATCGATACGCCCAGGTACACAGCGGCCAAGGCATGGATCTGTGTTGCCGCTGCGCCGTTGTATAAATCTATTGCGGTGACGGTCAATAATAGAAGATCGATAACGGGAGTCAGGGCCAAGAAAAACAAGCCGAGCTGTTTCCGGTTGAACACATAACGGGTCAGTAACCCAAGCAGGATGACGATCCAAAAACCAATCTCACATGCAATAATCGTCCAGGCGATCAAATTCATAAGCGCACACTCCTTTTTAATACAATTGTATTAATTTAAAGTTATTATACATTATTTGTTTTATTTAATACAAGTGTACTATATATTGCGCAGAAAAATTAATTTGCTAAAATAAAAGTATGCCGAAAATTGTCGATCACGAGAAAAGACGCGAGCAGATTGCCGAGGCAATGTGGCGGGTCATTTTGGATAAAGGGATGGAAGGGGCAACAGTGCGGAATATTGCGGAGGAGGCGGGGCTCTCGCTCGGAGCGCTCCGTCATTATTTTTCGAACCAAGATGATTTGCTAGTCTATGCAATGACTCTCGTGCAAGAGCGGGCGACCGCGCGAATCGGATCTGTCGTAACAAGGGATTTGCAGCCGAAAGAAATGGTCATCGCCGTTTTGTTGGAAATTGTGCCGGTGAATGCCGAGACACGTGCTGAAATGGAAGTGTGGTTTGCGTTCATGGCTCATGTCCGGCATCGGAAAGATACATTAGCGATACCAGAGGATATGATTTTGGAAGGTGTACAAAAACTGGTGGGCCATTTAGCGGCAAGCGGGGTGTTGAAAGAAGGGCTTGATTTTGAGTTGGAGGTTGAGCGGCTTTATTCCCTCATTGATGGAATTGCCATCCATGCTTTCTTCGAGCCGAAGCGTTTGAAGAGTGAACAAGTGATTGCCACGATCCGCTACCACATCGATTCCATCTGTCAGCAGTGAAGAAATTTTTGTTTGTCGTAAGTTTGATGTCATTCAAAGAGAAGGGATTATTTATTTGGCCCAAGCAGAATGAAAGGCTGTCTCCAAGATGTACAAGGGGACAGCCTTTTTAAGTTGCAACGGATGCCAGACGGAGGTTAATTGAATTGGTTCGAGGTTTGATTGCATTGCCGACCAGCTTGCTTGCATTCCGTAGCCGGTTGCTTGTACTTTAGTCCGGTTCGCTTGCAAGTCGGCACTTTCGCTCGGGAAAACATCCGGACGTTCAAGAATCTCCCGCAGTTTTCGGCAAGGCAATGGTGAACACGGTTCCTTGTCCCTTCGCACTGGCGACTTCGATCGTTCCGCCGTGGAGGGTGATCAGTTGTTTGACGATGGACAGGCCGAGGCCGAATTCCCCGTATGGATTCGTTGTCCGGGAGACGATCGCCTTGTAGAAGCGGCTCCAAATCTTTTCAATTTCTTCCGGGTCCATGCCGATTCCGGTGTCCTCGATTTCAATGATGGTGTATTCTTCTTCGTCGAAGCCCCGTAGTCGAATCAATCCATTCTCTGTGAACTGGATGCTGTTTTTTGTAATATTGATCAGCACTTGCAGAAGCCTGTCATAGTCGGCCAGAACATGGATTGTCGGCTCGACCTCGATCTGAATGCTATTCCCTCTGTTCTGTGCCTGTCCTTCCAATTGTTCCTTCGTAATCTCGAATAAATCGATGAGCTGGATGCTCTGCTTATCGAGTTTCACTTGATTGGCCCGAATCTTTTCGTAATCGAGGTTTTCATTCACCAGACGGATGAGCCGCATTGTTTCACTGCTCGCTAGGTTCAAGCCTTTTTCCTTTTCCGATTCAGAAATCATATCATTGCGCAACCCTTCCATGATGCCGCGGATTGTCGTCAGCGGAGTCCGCAACTCATGGGAGACATCCGCCATGAATTGCCGCCGCCGATTTTCCAGGTTCTCGATTTCTGCTTGCGACGCTTCCAACTTTTCCACCATCCGATTGAAATCACCGGACAACTCCCCGATTTCGTCAAAATTCGAGGAAGGGATCCGGACAGTATAATCTCCTTGGGCTACATGTGACGCACCTTGCCGCAATCGTTCGACACGTTTCACATGGAACGTCGACAAAATCCAACTGATGAGAAGTGCTACTCCTAAAGCGATCAATGTCGTGTAAATCAAATAATGATTCATCTGCGAAATGATCTCCCGAGATCCTTTGATGGGGGAGGTGAGCAGGATGCCACCGATGAACTGGTTGTTATGGATATAAGGAAGCAAAACGAACGTGACGCCGACGTCAAATCGTTTATAATCCTGCTTGACGATGACGGAATGTCCATTTGTAATGAGGTTCCACTCTTTTTCATTCAACTCCACCAAAGGCGTTTTCAAGCCGGTGGAATAAATGATTGCGGAATTCTCGTCGAACAGGCTGTATTGGATATCCCGCCCGTTCAGCACATGACCGTACGATTGGAGAATCCGGTTGGAATTCGGCCGATCCCTTTCGATGTCGCGTAAGATTTCCTTGCCGTACAAGGTGAGCTCTTCAGTTTTATTGTCATAGACGAATCGCTCAATATAATGGGAAAACAGCAGGCTCAACAGCAGAAAGGCGATTAAGATGACGCTAATATGGCTGGCGAGCTGCTGGTAGAGGACCTTCACTTTCATGCCGGGTCACCACTTGTTTCATCAAATCGGTAGCCGACCCCCCAAACAGTATGGAAGAAGGGGCGGTCTTCCGTCGAGATTTTCGTGCGCAGCCGTTTGATATGGACATCGACGGTGCGATCATCCCCGTAAAAATCATAACCCCAGACACGGTCGAGGAGCTGCTCCCGGGAAAACACCTGTCTCGGATGTTGAAGGAAGAAATGAAGCAGATCGAATTCCTTCGGTGTCAAGTTGGGGATCGGCTTTCCGTCAAGCAACACTTCCCGGGTGTTGGTGTCCATTTTAAAATGGATTGTCCGGAGAACCCCTTCTTCCTCGGGAGGGACAGGCGGCTGAGCATAACGTCGGGTCACCGCCCGGATACGCGCCATGAGGGCGAGGGGGCTGAACGGTTTCGTCACATAATCGTCCGCACCCATTTCCAAGCCGAGCACTTGATCGGATTCACTATCTTTGGCGGTCAGCATGATAATCGGAATATCGACATCAGCTTGCCGTAGTTTCCGACAAATCGTGACACCGTCCATGCCGGGGAGCATCCAATCGATGATCAGGCAATCCCAATGTTCGCCGCTTGCCCGCTGATAGCCTTCCAATCCGTCCTGGACAAATTCCCCGTCGATCCCTTCCTTGGAAAAGAAGAGCTCAATCATCGAGGCCACGCTTTCATTGTCTTCAATCACTAATATTTTCATGGGCCGCCCTCCTTGTCCTTTCATTCAAGGTAAAACGATTTCGGGAAATAATCAACCTTGGAGGATTATCAAGGAAGTCGGCGTTTCAAGAAGTACGGGCAATTTCCGATCAATACTGTAAATAAAAAGTGTTGCGCTTTTGTTTTTACCCTTCTCTAGATGACGTGCTCGTCAAGGTCAGTTCGATGGTCTGTTTTTCATTGCCACGATAGATTGTGAACTTCGCTTTGTCGCCGACCGATAACTCGGAATAGAGAAATTTACGGAGTTCTACGGAATTTTCGATGTCTGTTCCGTTGATCGCCGTGATGACATCCTGTTGTTGCAAGCCGGCTTTTCCTGCTGCTGAAGAAGGATCGACGCTTGTAACCAAGACACCGCCTGTCACGGATTTTGGAAGGTCTTGAACGTACATGGCCGGTACTTCGGCAAGATCGGCAAGACCGATGCCGATATAGGCCCGTTCCACTTGGCCGTGTTCGACCATCTCCTCAAGAAGCGGGATGACGTCATTGCTCGGAATGGCGAAGCCGAGGCCTTCCACACCGTTCTCGGCAATTTTCAAGCTGTTGATGCCGACCACTTTTCCGTCCGTATCAAGCAGAGCACCGCCGCTGTTACCGGGATTGATGGCTGCGTCTGTTTGGATAACGTTCATTTCCCAGTTGCCCGCCGAAGTTTTGACGTCTATCGACCGGTTGACCGCACTGACAATCCCTTGGGTGACCGTTCCGGAAAAATCAAGTCCGAGCGGATTCCCGATCGCGATGACCTGATCGCCAGCACGGAGGGTGTCTGAATCGCCGAATTCCAGCACGGTTTCGGCATATTTGGCATCAATTTTCAAGACAGCGAGATCGCTTAACGCATCTTTTCCGATGATTTCGGCATCCGTTTTCTTACCATTGTCCAAGACGACTTCCACTTTGGCCGCCCCATCGATTACATGGTTGTTTGTGACGATTAGCGCATTATCTCCATCAATTTTATAAATCACGCCTGAGCCGGAACCGGCCTCGATACTTTGGCTGGCCTGTGCAAACCGATTCCCCGTATTTTGATAATTGACGATGCCGACAATCGCTCCGGAAGCTTGTTCTACCATATCCGATAGGGAAGCCGCACTTTTTACGGAAGTAGGTTGCACTTGATAATTGGCCGTTGCCGTTTCACTTCCCGAAACCTCTTGCGTCTTAGCGGTGAGCAAGTCGGTGTTTGCAACAACGCCCAATGTCAACATCGAGCCGAGGACACCTGCCGCCAGAGTAGATAAGAATTGTTTGCCTTTTGAATGTTCCATTGTATCCGTCTCCTTTGTAATTCATCTGCTTCAATCTTACGAATGAATTATGAACAAATTATTACGGGTGATTGAACAAACCTTTACAACCCGACATTTCTAATTTTACATAAACTTAATAGTTGAAAAATTTGAGGTAGTCTGACAGAATGATAGGACAAGCTCCAATATGTAAATGAAAAAGAGGACATATCAGGGAAGCTTGCAGCATATGGTAATCTTGCGTGCAAATTGAGCCGCCGGTTACCAAACGAAAAATAATCAAGGGAGGAATGGAATTTGGTACAAGCCACAGAAAGTCAAGTTTATGCGTTTCCAAACACGGATGGAGCAAAGGTGAACTTCAAGGAACGGTACGACAATTTTATTGGCGGTAAATGGACAGCCCCTGTAAACGGGGAGTACTTTGATAATGTCACACCGGTGACAGGAAAAGTATTTACCCAAGTTGCCCGGTCGACGAAGGAAGATATCGAGCTTGCCCTGGATGCAGCCCATGCGGCGAAGGATTCATGGGCGAAGACGTCGGTGACGGAACGTGCGAATATTCTTTTGAAAATCGCCGATCGCATGGAAGAGAACTTGGAAATGTTGGCTGTTGCAGAAACTTGGGAAAACGGCAAGGCGGTCCGTGAAACATTGAACGCCGATTTGCCGCTCGCCATCGATCACTTCCGGTATTTCGCGTCGGCTATCCGTTCGCAAGAGGGCGGTGTAAGCCAGATTGATGACGATACAGTTGCGTACCATTTCCATGAGCCGATCGGAGTCGTCGGCCAGATCATCCCTTGGAATTTTCCACTTCTCATGGCGGTTTGGAAACTGGCACCCGCCCTTGCTGCAGGGAACTGTGTCGTATTGAAGCCGGCAGAGCAGACTCCTTCTTCGATCATGGTCTTAATTGAACTTATCGAGGATTTATTGCCGGCAGGCGTAGTCAATGTCGTCAACGGTTTCGGATTGGAAGCCGGAAAACCGCTTGCCTCCAATCCGCGGATCGGCAAGATTGCGTTTACAGGAGAGACGACGACAGGTCGACTCATCATGCAATATGCTTCGCAAAATATTATTCCGGTCACGCTGGAACTAGGCGGAAAATCGCCGAACATCTTCTTTGAGGATGTGATGGCGGAAGACGATGAATTCCTGGATAAAGCGATTGAAGGCTTCGTCATGTTTGCGCTGAACCAAGGGGAAGTGTGCACATGCCCTTCGCGCGCCTTGATTCAGGAGTCGATTTATGATGAATTCATGGAGCGTGCTCTGGAACGTGTCAAAGCGATTAAAATTGGAAACCCGCTTGATCCATCTGTCATGATGGGTGCCCAGGCATCGACGGAGCAACTGGAGAAAATTTTGTCCTATCTCGATATCGGCAAGCAAGAGGGCGCAGAATGCCTGACCGGCGGGGAGCAGAACCGACTGGAAGGGGAGTTGGAAGGCGGCTACTACGTTCAGCCGACAGTCTTCAAAGGGAATAATAAAATGCGGATTTTCCAAGAGGAAATCTTCGGTCCGGTCTTGTCGGTGACGACTTTCAAGACGAAAGAAGAAGCGTTGGAAATCGCGAATGATACATTGTACGGTCTCGGTTCGGGCGTCTGGACACGTGACATCAATACGGCGTACCGGTTCGGTCGGAAAATCGAGGCGGGACGCGTCTGGACGAACTGCTACCATGCTTACCCTGCCCATGCAGCGTTTGGAGGCTATAAAGCATCGGGAATCGGACGCGAAAATCATCTGCAAATGCTTTCGCACTATCAGCAGACGAAAAACATGCTCGTGAGCTACAGCCCGAATAAGCAAGGGTTCTTCTGATCGGATCAATCGAAGGGATGTGGAAGCTTTGCCGGATCGCGTCATCGCAACGGACGCAGCTTTGGAACTGATCGATTTCCTGAAGCGGAAACACGGTCCGCTTCTGTTCCATCAGTCAGGCGGTTGCTGTGACGGCTCTTCACCGATGTGTTATCCGGAGGGCGACCTGATCATCGGCGATCAGGACGTGCTGCTTGGATCTATCGGCGAAGTCCCGTTCTATATGCACAAAAACCAGTTCGACTATTGGAAGCATACCCAGCTCATCATCGATGTCGTGGAAGGTCGGGGCGGCATGTTCTCGCTCGAAGGTGTGGAAGGGAAACGCTTTTTAACGAGATCCCGTGCCTTCACGGCAGAGGAGAATCAGCAACTGCAAGCTTAATACAAAAAGGCTGTCCGAGACATCGGACGGCCTTTTCTTAAATGAACCGTTTTCGAATCTCAGGAGGCGGAAGCATGCAGGCATCTTTTTTCCCGAACCACTTATAACGATTTTTTGCTACATAATCATAGACAGCATCCCGGATTGGACGCGGAACGAGGATGAAAAGGAACAATAAATGCCAAAGCCCATCCAGCTTTTTCGCGATATGGAGGGCCGCAGAGGATTTGGTATACGCTTTTCCCTTTTCAATCAAAACGATGCTGTCGACATCATCGGGGATATGATACTGTTTTTTGAGTT